>CAZUOJ010000143.1:0-7715 GCA_964622325.1 uncultured Armatimonadia bacterium | reverse complement strand
GCAATTTGCTCTGCTCTGTAATTAGGCAATGCTGTTGTGACAAAAACATCACAGTTCTTGAGCGCTTTTGCTGATGCGCTCGCGATTTCGTGAACTTCCAGGCCCTGTTCTTGCAGCTTTTCGCGGAATTCTCGCAGGCCTTCAATGCCAATTCTTGGCTTTTCCTTTCCGGCCAGCCATTTCAGCGCATTTAGCATCAGCTTTCCCGTATCCGCTGTCTCCCAGGCTTCTTTGCTGAAATAGCCATTATGGCCAAACGCCACGATTTTTCCTGCGCCCCAAGAAGCGGCCGC
Organism: uncultured Armatimonadia bacterium; assembly: GCA_964622325.1. GTDB lineage: Bacteria > Armatimonadota > Zipacnadia > Zipacnadales > UBA11051 > JAJFUB01. The sequence continues at coordinate 7,422 of CAZUOJ010000143.1, read as the reverse complement.
CACAACAGGCAATTCATTTTTTCCCGCTTTGCCTGTGATAACAACAAAGGCTTGAGGCCCAAAGACGCCCACACAGCCGGGCCAGCCAGGAGCGGCAATTTCTGTCACGCCTTCCAGCAATGTGGCGCGATCCTGTTCTGCGGCCCCAAACGCATGATTCCCCCACAAACACAGCCCTAATGTGCTTCCCCATAAAATCCAAAATAGGCGCTTTCTTCTCATCGCTTTTTCCATGTCTATTCAAAAACAATCATCGCATAGCCCGTGACACGAGGAATACAAACATGAATATATCCCTCTTTCATATCAAAAGGCAAAGGCTCTTGGGCTGGGGCCTGATAGACACGACTGGGCGTGTGTCCATCCATTCGCAGCGCGATTTCCACATCCCGCAATTCAAGGGGCTCTTCAATCATATCCAGCGTTGCGCCGCGGCGCTCGGGAATGTAGGCCATCACATGGAGCATGCGCCGCCCGCTGGGCTGCTTTGTGGCGCACACACGCGCATAAGAGGGGAGCTTGGCTTGCACAAGAGGTTGGGGGATAATTCGCTGCAAAATGTTGCGGATAAATTGCTTGACAGGAATTTGTCCATCCAGAAAATAGCTGGCAAACAGCGGATGGCTCAGATGCACAACACGGCCCTTTTGCACAGCGGCTGCGCGGCCCGTAGGCTTGTCAGGCGGCAGATACACAAAGCCATGTTCGCCATCCCAATGACGGCTATAATACGGCGCAATAATCTCGGCCAGGGGCTCCCCGTCAGTGGGCGCAATGGCTGTGCCCCGCTGATACAATGTCAGGGGCATATCGGGCATATTTTCGGTAAGCGCGGGATAAGGCCGAAAATAAGCGGGATCATACGGATCTTCGCCTAAAAATTCACAGCCCCATTCAGGAAATACAAATCGTTTGCCGTCGGGATCCAGCCCCGACCAGCCACTGGATAAGATAGCGCCGCCTTTGTCCAGATGGCGCCGAATGCGCCGTGCGAATTCTTCCGTCATCACAATATAATCGGGCAGGATTAATAATTCATATTTGTCCCAATCGGCGAATTCTGTGACAATGTCAAACTGCCATTTAAGCTCGCACAGCATCCGCGTGGCGCCACGAATGGCATTATATTGCTTGTCAAAAAAGGCGCGCCTTTTAGGGCTCATAAAATTATAGCCCGGATAGGGCGCCTGCCACAGCACGGCCGTATCTACAAGCGCTTCGGCGTCTTCCAGCCATGGCTCATATGGGCGCAGCTTGTCATACAGCCGCTTATACATCGCAAACACGGCTTTGTTGATATCGCCACGGGGATGGAAATGATCGCCAATGTTAGGCCGCATTGCATTGGCCAGGCCATATACGAGATCATATTCCAGGCTGGCGTCTGTGCGAATGCCGCCAAAATCGCCCCAGGATTTATGAAAACGGCCGCTCATATTGAGCACAGGCTTGCCGAGCGTGCGCAAATAGCGGGCGCCCACAGGCAATGTTTCGTAGCCCCAGCCGCCCGTCGGCAAGCATTCAAAATCCAGATATGTGCCCATCTTATCTTGAGCTTCATAATCAATCCCATTGCAATATAAAAGCAAATCGGGATTGATGTCTTTGGCGGCATCTGTGAGTCGTTTCGCCATCCGATTAATCTTCATATAATTGTATTCATGAAGCTGCTCCTCATCCTGCCAGTCATAGCCGAGCTGTTTCATTTCCCGAATGCATTCCACGCCCACACAGGGGGCTGTGTGCATACAATCCAAAAACAGCCCCGCTAAATCGTGCAGGGATAGCAGCTCACGAATCATTGCCTCCAGATGAGCAGCATAGGGCGTGTTGTAGCACATCTGGCGAAAGAAATGATCCAGCCGATTGGGGCGATATGTGTAGCCCTCTGGCGTCAGCACGCACCAATGCCGATTACGCAGGGCTTCTTCATGGCTCAGGCCTACATTGATGTAACAGGACAGGGCAATTCCGTGCTTTTTGCAGGCTTTTAAGAGCTCGCCGATGAGATCATATTCCAGCGCCGGATGGCGAATGCCGATTTTTGTGTTGTAATACGCTACGCCCAGATTACAGCGCGCCGGAAAGACAATGTAGTCTACGCCGGCATCCGCTAATTGTCCCGCAATAGCGTCACAGTCAAAGCCCTTCCCCACATCGGGATTGGCAGGCATTGTATGAAAATCAAAAAAGATGCTCCATTTAGGATTATGCATATCGTCTCCTCCTCTTATTCGGTTTGGCGACACAAAAATCAGTTTTCATAAAATATGTTTTATTCTTTTCGCTATTAATATCCTATTGCCTTTCTAATGTCTTTCTATTGTATTACGCATGGCCGAAGGCAAAAATAGAGGAGGCTGCCATAAAAAGCCATAGCCTCCCCAGGGGAGGCTATGGACATTAAGCGTCTATCATGTGCCATTACGTGGCCAGGGAAGCAATGAACACTGACAGGCGCAACAAGAAATGTTACGGACTGCAGCCCTCTTTAATTGAAGAAGGCAGCTTTTGATTGGCTTGATGGAGGCGGCAATTTGGGGCTACAGGACAGGCAGCGCCGCCGCGCACAGCCAGCTGGACACAACAGCTCTCCGGGCCACAGCGGCCTGTTTCGCCTCCCCAGGAATTGTTATGACAGCAAGGGCAATTTGCCCCGTTATTTTTGCAACAGGGGCAATTTACATAGCCGGGGCAATCCTCGCGGCAGCTATGTATGCTCACACGGCAGCCCGGCAGCCCTATATAAAGGACGCGGGAGCCGCCTGATGTGGAAATACGCACAGCCAGCTCATCGATATTAGCTAAATTCGCCATCGTGGCAAAGACGCCTGGGCTGATGCGGGCTAAAGAAAAGCCGCGACTGCCAAAATGGCCTGTGCCATACGCGCGTACGGCCGCGTCAGAAAGAGGCTGGCCGCGCTGATCTGTTATTTTGATCATCAGCTTGAGGCCCCCTAATGTTTCTGTCACGCTCACATTGGCTACGCCGCGGGGCAAAGCAAAAGTGCGCGACAGGAGAACAAGAGGCATAGAGGGACAGGGCGTGCTGAGCACACAATGCGCCGCTTGGCCGGGCGGCGGAATGTACGCAGCCTCTTGCGCCAGAGACAGCGTTATGCCGGCGAAAAGAAAAAATCCAGCAATAACAGTGGCAAGACAAAGGCGTTGCGAGGACATCAAATGCCTCCTTTCAAAAAAGGACAATAGAAATCAACACATTTAAATGAAAGTTTATTCCGGCTTATGCTTTTGCAATTATTTATTCACAGCTTAATGTGCTGATATTTCGCAAAAATCTATTTCGATATTTTTTTCTCCCTGTCCTTCTTTCAAAGGAACGAAATCCGGACGGAGGGAATAATTATGCAGGAGGGCAAAATGGGCTATCGCTTTGTGACGCATGAGGAAGTGCCGCGGCTGGCGGAGCAGCTGGCAGAATTATCCAATATTGCCTTTGCGGAATACGAGGGGGCGCCGGCTGTGGACGCCGACTTTATTCGCTGGTATTTACAGCGCCCGGGCTGTACGCCGCAGCTTTGTGGGGCAGCGCTCTATGGGGACAAACTTGTATCCAATGTGCTTGTCGCTTTGCAGAAAATCAATATCGGCGGGGAATATGTTCTGTGCGGAATAATTGACACAGTGGCCACACATCCTGAGCATCGGCGGCGCGGCCTGGCGCGCAGGCTGATGGAAATGGCTCATGAGCGGATGCAAGCGGAAGGCGCCGAAGCGGCTGTGCTGTATACAAATCCCGCCCATCATCCCTATCAATTTTATCAGCGGCTGGGCTATGTGACACGGGCCCAGGCGGCTTTGCTGACAGGCCCCCGACCGAGAGCATGCCCTGTGTACATAGTGCGGCCTCTTTTGCCGGAGGAAGTTGTAGCCGGGCGGGAGCTTGTCATGGCGAAATATGCTCGCTATGAGGGCTTCGCCCAGCTGGAGGAAAATTTATGGCGCTGGCATCGAGAAGAAAGGCCCGCAAGCCTGCCTGCTTTATTTGTGGGGGCCTTTCGCGCAGAGCAGCTTGTCGGGGCAGCCGCTTTAGCTGCGGCTTCTGTGCTTTTAACAGGACAGCAACAGCCTGTGACAGTTGTGTCGGATATTGTCTATGAAAGCCAGGAGTGCTTGCGCGCGTTGCTGGCGGCCGCGCCCTGCGAAACGCTGATGGCATTATGTGATGTGCAAGCGCCTGAACATGAGGCTTTGCAGCAGCTGGGCTTAAATAGTGCGCTGGGAGAAGTGGCAATGGCGTGTCCTTTTACAGAGCGAGCGCGAGAATTGCTTCGCCGTCCGCCACTTTACTGGTATGTTATGGTGGAATCAGTCGTCGGTGTGTAGGCCGCCTCTCCAAAAGCAAAAAACAACAGCAAAAGCTGAAGGGAGAGCGTGAGCCGCCAGCACAGGAATATAAGGCGGCGCGGCATTCGCGGCATTTCTGAAAATGAATTAAAGCGCTGCCTCTTTTGGGGGAAATTAAATACGCGCCAGATGGGCGAAAAGGCAATAAGACGCTGAGAACGAATAGCAAAAGAAGATAAAGAAATTAGAAAGGCACAACAGGCATATGACCTCACGGGAAATCATTCGTCGTGTGCTGGCTTTTGACAATCCGGAGCGGATCGGCTTCAGCTTTTCTCCTTATAAGGGACAGCCGCGCCTGAATGATATTGTGGGTGGGGGGCCCAGCCCGGATCCTCATTTTGAACAGCGGGAATGGCGCGAGGGCCGTTATCTGTGCTACAACGACGAATGGGGCAATGTGTGGGCGAAAGTGGATGAGCGACACAGCGGAGAAGTCATTCGGGGCGTGATACAATCCTGGGAGGATCTGGAGCATTATACGCCGCCTTCGCTGGATAATCCGGCGCGTTATGAGGCTGTCGCAGAACGCTGGGCGGGGGATACGGAGCATTATCGGCTGGGGACATTTCCGGGCTTTGCCTTTAATGTCACGCGCTACATGCGCGGCTTCGAGCAATTTCTGCTGGATTGCGCCGCGGAGCCCGCGCAAGTGCGCCGGCTCAATGAGCTAGTGATTGCGCTAGTGGAGCGGATAATAGACATCTATGCGGACATCGGCGCGGATGGGATTTTTACATGCGAGGATTGGGGCACACAGGAACGGCTGCTCATCTCCCCCCAGATGTGGCGGGAGCTGTTTTTGACGAGCTTTGAGCGGATTGTGAGCAAAGCGCACGCTTGCGGGCTCAGCGTGTGGCTGCATTCCTGCGGCTACATCTGGGAGATTATCCCGGATTTGATTGCCGTGGGAGTGGATGTGCTGCAGCTGGATCAACAGGAAATATATCCTCTGGAGCGACTGGCCGAACATTTTGCGGGGCGAATTACATTCTGGTGCCCCGTGGACATCCAGAAAGTTCTGCAAACACGAGATAAAGAGACAATCCAGGCGTATGCCAAACGAATGCGGCAGCTTCTGGGTGGACACGGCGGCGGCTTTATCTGTAAAGATTATGGAGATTGGCGCGCGCTGGGAATCACAGAAGAGGAGCAACAATGGGCCTATGAAGCTTTCTTAGAAGTAGCTGCGTATTAGCCACATGAGCCTGGGCAAAAGCAGGCGGCAATACGCGGCTTGCCGAATATGAAGGGCGAGAAATAATTATAAATGTTTTGAGGTGCTTTATGCGCAAATTCCATCATTTTGGCGTGCCGACAAAGGAAAAGCAGCCAGACGAGACATTTGTGCCCGAAACGCGCGTATGGGTCACGGATCCCACAAAACATCCGCAGCGGATTGAATTTTTACGCTTTGAGCCGGATACGCCGCTTTCCGGGCCTGTGCGCGAAATGCCTCATATCGCTTTTGCGACCGACAATTTGGAGCGCGAGATAGAAGGCTGTGAGATTTTGCTGGGGCCATTTGAGGCGATGCCCGGCCTGCGCGTTGTTTTTGTGGACAAAGATGGCGCTGTGTTTGAATTTATGGAATTTGCCCCGGGCGTGGATTGGGGCACAACAGAACATTAGGCAGAATTCGCTGTCCACAGAACAAAGTGCGCGCCTTCTGTCCGCGATAAAGCCTGGAGCGTGAGGCTGTTCTTTTTGTATGTCTGCTGCAGTGCGGGCAGGCACAGCCAGATCGGAAAAATCTAGCTGGCATTGCCTGTAAGCGCGAAGCATACATTAAGCCCAACAAGGGGGCAAGAGCAATGAATATTCGGGATAAAGTCATCATTCTGACAGGAGGGACATCCGGCATCGGCGCCGGCTGCAGCCGGCGTTATGCGGAGCTGGGGGCGAAAGTTGTGTTTTGCTCCATTCAAAAGCCCGAAGGGGAAGCCCTGGAGGCGGAACTGAAAAGCCAGGGCTACGCCGCCGATTTCGTGTATTGCGATGTGTCTCAGGAGGCGGAGGTGCAGGCGCTTGTGGATAAAACGATGCAGCTTTACGGCCGCATCGATGCGCTGCATTCCAATGCGGGCGTATGGCGGCAGGGAAAAGTCACAGATTTCACAGAGGAAGATTTTAATTTCATTATGGGCGTGAATGTGAAGGGGAATTTCTGGCTCGCCAAACATATTGTGCCCATTATGGAGCAGCAGGCGACAGGGGGCGTCATTGTGATTACAACTTCCGTGGCCGCGCAGATAGGCTTTCCCCAACATGCGCTATATTGCGCCTCTAAAGCCGCTCTGGAGGCCATGATCCGCTGCATGTGCACCGATCATGCGGGGAAAGTGCGCGTAGTAGGCGTTTCGCCCGGGACCATTGATACGCCTATGCTCGCCGCCACCTGCGCCGGCTGGGAGAAATCTAAGGAAGAAATATATGCGGAAGTGGCGCAAAAGATTCCCGTACGGCGGCTCGGACAGCCGCTGGATATCGCGAATGCCGCGGCCTTTTTAATGAGCGATGACGCCAGCTACATCAATGGCACAGTGCTTGTGCTGGATGGCGGGACGCTTTGTTTGCCTCCGTGGTAGCGGCTTGCATAGCCGCAGACAACATTTTAAAGGCTGTCCTTCTGTTTCAGCCCAAAAAAGTTTTCATGCCTCCCCATACGGATGATAGTTCAGGGGAAGCGTCAGGGGATGATTTTGCCCAAATACAGGAACAAGACTCATTAGTGCGGCAACAAAGAAAATGCGTCGGCAAAAATGCTTGAAAAATAAAATAAAAAAGGATGGGAATAATGGCAGGAGAAAGATAAATCAGTAAAAGATGGAATTGGGAGATGATGTCCTAAAAAAGGATAAAAATCAGGGGGATTCAGACTCAGGCGAAGGAGGGAATCGTTATGAATAAAAAGCATTTTTTTTGTATTCTTATCATCTTATTGGGGGCATTGCTTGTGAGCACATATTTTCCCAAGGATACATTTGCGGCCAGCAAGGATCTGGGCAATGGCTTTATGGATCATGGCGTGGCCACGCCTTCGTCCAATCATCG
>CAZUOJ010000142.1:0-7836 GCA_964622325.1 uncultured Armatimonadia bacterium | reverse complement strand
GCTGGCGCAAAAGGCACGCGGGCGAAGGCGCTGGCCAATTGCTGTGCCGAGGGCGCGTCAAAGCCCTGCAGATATTCCGACATTCGCTTGTGCAAAGCCGCGATGCCGTCCAGCAGAATGAGCATGGCCTGATAAAAATCGTTGCGGGATAGCGGCGCGGGCGCCTCAACAAAGGCTCTGCTGCCCCGCTCAGGGACAAAAGACGCCAACGGCGTGTTGGCGCCGGCGGGCGTGTGTGTGTCTGTCTTTTGGGCCAGATAATTTTCAATCCGCGTCCGATAGCCATTCAGGCCTTCGCGCAATACACGGCCATAATGGGGAAGGCTGTGTGTGTAGCCGCGCACCGCCGGATAATTGGCGATGGCGCGCTGGAACTCCAATAAGGCTCTCCTTATTTCGGGACGCGTTTCGGCGTGGATACGCTGGGCGAGCGCTTCGCGCCCGAAAATCATCCCGGCCGAATAATGGAATTGAATCAGTTCGCTGCCCGCATAAAAGGGCTCGCCGCAGGGATATAACGATTCGCCCTTATACGCCGGCAGCGGGCATGTCTCATAATAACGTTTGAGGGCATAACAAAAACGCAATAGCGGCGGCTTATCGGCATGCGCCAAAAATGCCGCTGCCATCGGCTCGCCAACGGCCTCCAGAATAGCGCAAGAGGATGTTGGGGCTGCAGGAGACATTGTTTTGATTTGGGCCTGTAAATTGTGCGGATTGCTTTTCGTTTATATTGGCAGAAAGCGCCACTGATTCCTTCTTCTTTATAAGAAATAAGAAAGCAGGCATGGGCGAAAAAACAACGAAAATGTTCCCAGGGCATACAATCTTTTATTAAGGAGGCAAAAATGAGCTTCAGAGAGCTTGGCTGGTGCTGGGAGGGACAGGGGCTGGATCCGGGCGTGGATCCCTCCATTTTAGGCGTGGGCGATGGCTGTCGTTTTTTTGGCCTCACGCGCGCCAATTATATGTTTCATCCTAACACAGAATTTGCGATGCAGCATATGTCCTGGCCGGATGAAATCACTTGCGACATTGCCAAATGGATTTATGTGGATACGGAGCGCGGCGGAACAGAGCATCGTGTAGATGCCCGGCCGGAGCGCGTCAAAGCGGAGGCGGAGCTTGTCAGCCAGCTTTCTTTGAAATATCCCAACATCACGGGCGCCTTTCACGATGATATGCTGGGCCTCGTGCGCCGCGAGGGGATTACGCCGCAGCAATATGCCGAAATCTATGCGGCCGTGAAAAGCGCCAATCCCAGGCTGAAATTATGGGTCGTTGTTTACACACATGAGCTTTCCGCGCCGGAATGGGCGGATTTTGCGCCCTATATGGATGTCGTCAATTTGTGGATCTGGAAATCCGAGGACATCCCTTCGCAAGATGAGGAGATTATGCGCTGTCGAGAGCTTTTTCCGGACAAGCCCATTATTATGGGCGCGTATTTGCGGGATTATACCCTGCGGGCGCCCGTGCCGCTGGAGCGCGTACAAAGCCAATGGGAATCCATCGCTCGTAATATAGAAGCAGGACGGCTGGCGGGCTATTCCATTCTTTCGGGCAATTTAATTGATGGCCATCTGGAACAGGCGCTTTGGATTCGAGATTTCATCGCCGCTCATTCGTAAACAATACGCCCAGAATGCGCCTCCCTTTTTTGCCGAGCGCGACTGGCGCTGGCGAAATTGGATTTCTTCAGCACACAAGCCGCTAAAGCTCGGGGACAAAAGAATTGGGCTAAACAATGCCTGGCGAAAGGATATTCCTTCCCCTCGCATCGCCTCTGTTTTTGCTGTGACGTCCGAGGAGAAGGAATGAGCCGTTAAAAATAAAGAAGCAACGATGTGAGCTTAGCGATAGGGCCGCGGGCGATACCATTCATACGAATAGCGGGCATCTCGCCAGCGTTCATCGTAGCGGCCATCCGCGTAGCCATGGGAATAGCCGCGATCGTAGCCGCGATCATAGCCGCGAGCGTAGCCTTCGCGGCGGCCGTATTCGCGGCCATCGCGCCAGCCGTCCCGATAGCCTTCGTCATAGGCGCGGCGGGAAGAATACGGGCAGCCATAGCCCGGCGGATCATAGCGCGGATGGCAACTGGGCGGGCCATAAGGCGGCACTGGCGGGCGACACGCCGGCTTGCTATCATCCGCCAGAGCTGCGCCGATAATTCCGCCGATGACAAGCGCCGCAATGATGTCGCCCGTGCGGCTGGCGGCTGCGGGCGAGGCCATCGGCCCTAGGCTCAGCATGCCTACAGCCACTGCGACAGCGATAAAAAGGGGCGGGAAACGAAGCATTTGGGACACCTCCTTTTAAAGTTTTAGCTGCGCCTTACAAACAAAGAAATAATTCATTGAAACAGAAGCTCTTATTTAAGCTGAACAGTGCCTGTGGCAAAATGCCCTGCACATTCGTTCAGAGCGCTTGGGGCCTCAATCATAGGGCCGCGTATATTTCAAATAAGTTCCGCCCAGTCGCAGCGGCGAAACAAAGCGATAATGCGGCTGTTCTTTGTAATAATATTGCCCGGGCAGCCGATCGGGCCGATACACAGTGCGCGGATCCAGATTATTGCCGCCGCCGGGACATAGCTGCCCACAAAAGGGGCACACTTTCTCGCCCGGATAATGCACATGGCCGCATTTTTCGCAGGGGAGGGGCTTTCCGTAGGCGGATTCATTTAACGGATAGGCGGCGCTGGGCGAGGGCGTATAATACCAGCCATAAACAGGATTGTTGCGCAGCTCCACCCAGCCCTCAAAAGCGCCCCGATACCACATCTTTAAAGGCTGTTGCGCCAATACAGCCGAGGCATAGAATAAAACACAGAATATTATACATAGCGCATAAGGCGAGATTGTGCGGCGCATGGCAAGGCCTCCTTGAAACGGGCGAGAGTTTTTACTATAATCATTAGTAGTATAAGAACCTTCTTTACTATTGTCAATAGTAATTTTCCCTTTTTTTATGCCGATGAAACAAAATCTTTTGTATGAATGGGAATTAGAGGAGCTTGTGGCCTGGCTTAAGGAGCGAGGGCAGCCGGGCTTTCGGGCCAAGCAGATTTTTGCCTGGGCGTATCAGCGCGCGGCGCGCAGCTTTTCCCAGATGACGGATTTGCCCCGCGCGCTGCGGCAGGAACTGGCGGCGCAATTCCTCGTGGGCCCTCTGCCCCTGCGGGCGAAAAAGCAAAGCCAGGACACTGTCAAGCTGCTTTTAGAGCTGGCGGATGGCCGCCGCGTGGAATGTGTGCGCATTCAAATGGGCCGCAGCTTCACGGCCTGTGTTTCCAGCCAGGTGGGCTGCGCCATCCGCTGTGCTTTTTGCGCCACAGGCCAATTTCGTTGTGAGCGCTCGCTCACTGCAGGCGAGATTGTGCAGCAAGTCGTGACAATTAACAGCCTGGGCGAGCGTGTGCGCAATGTCGTGTTTATGGGGATGGGGGAGCCGTTCCACAATTACGAAAATGTCGTGAGAGCCATTCGGCGGCTGATTATGCCCGAAGCGCTGGGGATGTCGCCGCGGCGGATAACAATCTCGACGGCGGGCGTCGTGCCGGCGATTTATCGCTATGCGGAGGAGGGCTTGCCTACGGAGCTGGCCGTATCCTTGAATGCCTCGACTGATGAGCAGCGCCAGCGTTTGATGCCTGGCGTGGCGCGTTATCGCCTGCAGGAGTTGCTGGAAGCCTGTCGCTATTTTTCCCAAAAGTTGCGCGGGCAGCCCGTGACTTTTGCTTATGTGCTGCTTGAAAATGTCAACGACGCCTTTGCCGATGCCGAACGGCTGGGGAAGCTGTTGCGGGGCCTGCCCCATCATCTCAATCTTATCCCCTTCAATCCCATTCCGCGGGCGCCTTTTCAGCCCCCGGCGCCGGCGCGCGTGCAGGCTTTCCTGGAGGCCTGTCGGCGGCAGGGCTTGAATGTGAGCCTGCGCCATAGCAAGGGCGGAGACATTGAAGCCGCCTGTGGCCAGCTCCGCGCTCATCACGAGAAAGATTGAAGCTGGCTGCCGACATTGAGAAAGCAGGAGGGGCAGATGTAAAGCCAGGGGCAATATAAAAAGGCGCTATTGCCTATTTGCGGCAACAACTACTAGCAACTGTTAGTTTATGAATATGAAAAAATGACTGGCTGCCGGGCAAGGATTCGAACCTTGAACGGCTGATCCAGAGTCAGCTGTGTTACCGTTACACCACCCGGCAGCGTATTTATAAATATATAGAATGCGGCGCTCCATGTCAATCGTTTCTATCTGCCGCCTTTTAGCCATTTTCCGAAAGAGTCCTTAGCCCATTCGTGTTGGACGCCAGATTTGACAGGAATAGCCCTCTTCATACAGCCCCAATTTTTCCCATTTAGCGCTGTTTTTTTACGAAACAACCTGTTTAGCTTCTGAAAAGGCAAAAAGCCTGGACAATAAGCACAAAGAAGTTGACATTGGAAATTTTTTATGCTAATCTTTCGTCGTTCGGGCTTGTGCCCGATTATCTTTGTTTTTGAGGTGTTGCCTTCATGAAGCGGACCGGATTTACTTTAATTGAGTTGCTTGTCGTCATTGCTATTATCGCTATTTTGGCTGCCATTCTTTTCCCTGTGTTTGCCCGCGCCCGGGAAAAAGCCCGCCAGAGCAGTTGCGCCAGCAATGTCAAGCAAATCACGCTCGCCTATTTGCAGTATTTCCAGGATTATGATGAGCGCACGGCCATTCATCGCTGTGGCCGCATTACTGATGCCGTGCCGTGGTGCACGCACGCCGTCGTCCTGCCGTATATCAAGAATGTGCAGGTATTCGTATGCCCTTCGCGCTCCGGCATTGGGTCCGCCCCTGCCGACAACATCCTGCGGCCCAACAGCCCGCTATTGCCCGGCAATGGTGTCTGGTACTGGGACAATATGGATCTGGACAATCGGGCTCTGGCCACGATTGAGCAGCCGGCGCAGAAAGTGCTTATCGGCGATAGCGATTGCTATGGCTATGCAGCCTGGCGCGCCGCTTCGGACACCTATCGCTATTATTTTGCCTCGCGTGTTCAAAATCCGCATAACGAAGGGCTGAATGTCGGCTTTTACGATGGCCATGTTAAGTGGATGAAGAAAAACGATCTGGATGATGTGCGTTACTGGCAGGTGGGCTACAACTTCTAATTCTAAAAAATAGCGAGGGACAAGCAACAGCGGGGAAGCCTCCACAGGGCGGAGGCTTCCCCATTTTATTTTGGCAAAACGGGTGCCGGCAAGTTCGTGCGATTGTTCTCCATAGTGATAGGAAATTTTGCGTTTTTTGACAGGCAGCAGGCTTCGCCTTTATAATGTCCAAGCGGAAGTTCATTTTCCAAGGAGGTGAAAGCGATGCCGCAGGCAAGACAGAGGCGAAAATGGGGCTGGAGTTTAGCCGTCGTGGGCGTTTGTATGGGCCTATTTGGGCTGGGGCGTCTGCTGGCGCCGGAGATGTCCGCTTATCTGCTGCCTGGCGTCCAGGCCGATGAGTTGCCCCAGGCGCGCGTGGAGGCGATCCAGGAGGAAGATGTGGATGTGGAGGCCGGGCGAGTTGTTGTAGGCGAACAGGAAGTGCTGGTGCTGGCGGCGCCCATCGGGGGCTTCAGTGGCTATGAGCGCGCGCTGATTGTGGCGGATCGATTGAATCGCCTCATCCAGGCAGGAGCCAAAGCCAGGGATGTTGTGCTCAGCGAACGCGACGGTATGCCCGTGATTGAAGTGCAGGAGCGCCTTTTAGTCTCCGTTACAGCAGCGGATGGCCAGCTGCTGAATGAATCGCCGCAGAGGCTAGCGGAACAATGGGCGCACAATATCCGGGCCGCGCTGGGCAATGGCGAGGAAGCGGCAGCCGCGACGGCTCAGGCCACGCAAGCGGAGGCTGAAATCTGGCGGCCCACAGAGCCTTATGACGAAAAATATGTCCCGATTCTCAGCCTGCTGGAGGGGACGCGGGTCGGCGTGGCGCGGATTAATGGTCCCCGTAGCCGCGTGAAGGAAGTACAGGCCGTCACGCAATTCAGCATCAATTTTCGAAAAGTGCTGGAGATTGACATCTATGTGCCGGTGCGCGTCTCCGGGAGTCTTGATCGCGTCCAGGGCGTGGGCGTGACAGGCCTGGGCGATTTGAAATTATAAATAAAGGAGGGAAGCCCGATGACACGACATACAGGAAAAACAGCGCTGCTGGCCGTTTTGCTTTTAGCGGCTTTTTGTCTGGGCGTGTTCACAGCCCCGCCCCGCGCGGAAGCCATCAGCTTGGGGGGCGGCCTGGGGACACTGATCAAGCTTTTCGGCATTGCGTGGGTTGTCAATCATTTCGCCGGCGATATCAATAAAGCCATCAATACGGCTCTGGCGCAGAAGAATGCCGAAATCCAGGGCTATACAAAAGTTGTGCCGATTGTGCGGATTATTGGCAGTGAAGGGAAAGCTGTGGGGGCGGCGCAGGTGATGGGGCCCAGGGCACAAGTGGAAAAAGTCAAAGCCGTGGCGGAAGTGGATTTGAAAATTGGCGGCTCCGTACGGGCGCGCGGGCTAGAGCCCATCAGCACCCGCAATACGCTCAGCACAGTGCCTGGCGTAGGCGTGTCAGCGAATATCAAGTTCCCGCTGTAAATACAACAGGCTGTATCCTGCGGAAGCATACAATAGAAAGAAGGCTGCGTCTGGCTGCCTGTATATACAGGAGCGGCGCAGCCTTTTTTTCAGGGAAAAAGCGCCATCAGGGGCAAACAGGCGCAGAGGATTGATCTGTAGAAGTCGCGGGGACGCATCTGAAAAACAAGCAGGGGCCGCCTTTTCCCTTTTTCGTCAGGCCAGAGGTTTTTATTGCCCCAGGGGGAAGAGGAAGAGGTGCAACTTTTGGCTAATAAATGTTTCTAAAACGCAAGCGAATGGCCTTTAAGGCAAATTCAATAAAGTAAGAGGCGGCAGTTGTGAACACGGATCCAATTCCTCTTATAGATTTGAAGACGCAATATCGGCAGTTGCGGTCCGAGATCCAGCATGCCATCAGCCGGGCGCTGGAGAGCATGCAGCTATTTTTGGGGCCGAATGTGCAGCAATTAGAGCGAGATTTTGCCAATTTTTGTGGCGTCAAACACGCTATCGGCGTCAGCAACGGCACTGATGCTTTGCGGCTGTGTTTGCAGGCGCTGGACATCGGGCGCGGAGATGAAGTCATCACAGTTTCGTGGACTTTTATGGCGACGATAGAAGCCATTGCCCATGTGGGCGCCACGCCTGTCGTTGTGGATATTCATCCGCGGACTTATTGTATGGCGCCCGAGGCGTTAAACGCGGCCATTACGCCCCGCACGCGCGCCGTGATTCCCGTGCATGTGTTCGGGCATCCGTGCAATATGGATGAGATCGTGGACATCTGTGCGCCGCGGCGCATCAAAATCATTGAGGATGCGTGCCAGGCGCACGGGGCGCGCTGGCAGGGCGAACGCGTGGGCTCCCTGGGCGATGCTGCGGCCTTCAGCTTCTATATGAGCAAGAATCTGGCGGGCTATGGCGAGGGGGGGATCATTACAACACAGGATGATGAGCTGGCGGAGCGTTTGCGGGCGCTCCGGGATCACGGGCAATATGAGCGGGGCGAGTTTCGGGAGATTGGCTTTAATGCGCGGCTGGATGAAATCCAGGCCGCTATTCTCAATGTCAAATTCAAGCATTTGCGGCGCTGGAATGAGGCGCGGCGCCAGCACGCAGCGCTGTATAATGAGCTTTTGGCGAAGCTGCCCGTCGTGTTGCCCTATGAGGCGCCGGGCGCCGAACATGTGTATCATCTGTACACAATCCGCACGCCCAAGCGAAATCAGATTGC
>CAZUOJ010000141.1:0-7884 GCA_964622325.1 uncultured Armatimonadia bacterium | reverse complement strand
CGGAGTTGCCAATAAAACACACGAAGTCGCCAGTCCGCAGAAAGGAGGGACACACATTCCAGGCAGTCGGACAGGGCCTCAGGAGGGCCCCGGAAAGCCTGCCGGCGGCAAGGAGGCGGCCCGGGCTTCCGCAAGCGACAACAGCATAACAATTCCCAACCCCCATTACTTTCAAGGAGGAAAGGACACATGGGCATCACAAACATCAATCAAAACATCTCCTCGCTCAATGCGCAGCGCAATTTGTCGTTGAACACGGTGCGCTTGCAGACCTCTGTGGAGCGGTTGTCTTCGGGGCTGCGTATCAATCGGGGCGCGGATGACCCCTCTGGCTTAATCATTTCCGAGCTTTTGCGCGCCCAGGTGGCCAGCCTGGATGTGGCGCAAAAGAACGCCTTGGAGGGCGTCAATTTGATTAAGACGGCGGAAGGGGCGTTGAATGAAGTTAACTCCCTCCTGCGCCAGCTGCGCGAGCTCGCCGTGGCGGCCGCGTCCGACAGCAACAACACGGATGAGGCCCGCCAGGCCTTGAATACGCGCGCCCAATCGGCCTTGACGACAATTGACAAAATCGTGAACACAACGACTTACGGCGGCCGAAAATTGCTGGATGGCTCCGCGGGCACGAAAAACACGGTCGTGAACACTACGCGCATTGCCAGCTCCAGCCTGGTTGTCGGCGATCAAAATGAGGGTTGGGTGACCGTCGCCGTCACCACTGCCGCCGAAAAAGCCGTCGTGCGCAGCGCCACAGGTGCCGTGTCGGGCGCAAACAATACTTTCGCCTCCGATATGACGAAGTTTGATGATGGCGACGAAGTGGCGCTCTACATCAATGGCATTAAAGTCAATATCACGACAAATGACCAGAATGGCAATATCGGCTACAGCACGACCTGGCAAAACATTGTGGATGCCATTACGGCGCAACAGGGCCAGCTCGGCGTCACGGCTTCAATTGAAAGCGGCACGCTCGTCATCCGCAGCCTGAATTACGGCTCCAATCAGCATGTCAGCGTCGAATACCGCAAAATTGTGGATTCTGACAATGATATGGACTTGTCAGAAGCCCTCAGCGGCACCGGCGAGGATCTGTTCCAGGCCGATGCGGGCGTGGATGCTGCCGGCACCGTCACCTTCAGTGGCGGCTCGGCCATCAACTTCACGGCCGGCTCCGGACTGACGCTCGCCCATGCCACTTACGGCTCCCTCACGCTGACAGAGGCCGGAAATGCCGTCGGCACCTACAGCAGCGCCATCTATGTGGAAAAGGGCATGCTGTCCTTCCAGATTGGCGTGAATGCCGGCGAAACCGCCAGCATGGAAGTCCGCAACTGTCAGACCTCGGAGCTGGGCAAAGGCGTGGATGCCACCTATACAAGCCTGGCCGCCATTGATCTGTCCACTGTCGAAGGCGCTTCGGCGGCACTCGCCGTCATTGACAAAGCGATTAGCGAGATTTCCACGCTGCGCGGGCAACTGGGCTCCTTCCAGGCCAATGAACTGGAATCCCAGGCGCGCTCGCTCGCCGTCGCCCGGGAAAATCTCGCCGCCTCGGAAAGCGCCATCCGCGATACGGACTACGGCAAAGAAATGAGCGAATACACAACTTCGCAAATCCTGGTCCAGGCGGCTCTGGCCTTCCTGTCGCAGGCGAATGCCTTGCCCAATAGCGTGCTCAGCCTCATTCGGGGCTAAGCCGAACCAATAGATAGAGCTCGCCGGGCGCTCTTCCCTCTCCCTCCCTCCCGGAGCGTCCGGCGAGCTTAACGATATATCAAGCATTTTGTCTTCCTCGCCTTAATTGTGTTATTGGACAATCACGAAAAGAGGCGCGCAGATGCCTATCGGAACTATATCCATCTCTGGACTGAGCTCCGGGCTTGATACCGACAGCATTATCCAGGCGCTGGCGGCAGTACAACAAAGGCCGCTGGTCCAGATTAAAAATCGCCTCCAGCAACGCTCCGCCGATTTGAAAACCTATCAGAATCTGGCCAGCCAAATCGCCAGCTTAGCCGCTAAAGCCGCGACTCTGGGCGATGTGAGTACATTACAGGCGCGCACGGTGAGCGTCTCCGACAGCGCCGCCTTGCTTGCAACTGCCCGCCCCGGCGCCGCTCTGGGCGAATACACGCTAAAAATAAAAGCCCTGGCGCAAAATCACAAAATCAGTTCCGCCGCCATCGCCAATCCGGAGGCCGCTTTGGGCTACGAGGGCGAGGTGCGGCTCAATGGACAAATCATCACTTTAAGCGCCAGCGACAGCCTGCGCACCTTCGCAGAGAAAATTAATCGCGCCCAGGCCGGCGTAACTGCTTCTTTGTTGCAATTATCCTCGACGGATTATCGCTTGATTTTGCGTCGCACTGTCCCCGGCGCCCAAAACGCCCTTGAATTGGCCGAAGCCAGTGGCGGCTCGCTCCTGCAACAGCTCGGCCTGCTCAACGGCGTTCTGTCCCTCAAGCACGCGGAAGACAATAAAGTGGCGTCTGACGCCCTGCCCAGTGCCAGCCTGCCCGTCGGCCAGGCTCTGGGCCTCACTCGCCCCCCCAGCGGCACGGTGCGCATTAACGACACGGAAATAGCGATCGATTTGCGAACGGATAGTCTCCAGGACATTGCCGCCCGCATTAACACCCAAGTGGCCGGCGTGACCGCCTCTGTGGCTTCCCTGACCCAAAATGGCCGCTTATATTATCGGCTGGAAATCGCCGGCGCCGCCACCCCGACGCTTTACGAGGACGGCGGCGTTCTGGAAGCCCTGGGGTTTGTACAGCAGGGCTTTGCCCATGAACTCACTGCCGCTCAAGACGCCGAAATAGAAGTGGACGGCTATACAATTACGGCTTCCAGCAATAGCCTGGATGAGGTGCTGGAGGGCGTCAGCCTGGATTTGTTGCGCGCGGATCCGGAAAAGATAATAACTTTGCGCGTCCAGGACAATCCGCAAGCCACGGTCAATGCGCTCCACGAGCTCATCAACAGCTATAACGCCGTCATGCGCACGCTTAACGAAGGGCTGAAATTTGAGGTCGAGACAAATAGCGGCGGCGTCTTTTTTGGCGACAGCCAGATCCTGATGCTGCAAGAAGGCCTGCAAAGCCGCCTCCTGGCGCCTGTGGCGACCTTGGGAGGCGCCCTGACCCTGCCCTCCCAAATTGGCCTCAACACCGACAGCAGCGGCTATTTGACTTTAGATGCGGCCCAATTTCTTGCCGCCCTGAAAAGCAATCCCGCCGGCGTGCAGCAGCTGCTTGGCTCTGTCGCCGAAACAACACATCCGGAAGTTACAGTTGTTTCGGCGGACAATAATGTGGCCGACTCCGGCCCGGCGGGCTACGCCGTACATATCACACAGCCCGCGACTAAAGCCATCGCTACTAGCGCCGCCCTGCCCGCAGGGCTGGAGCAGGATGAACTTTTAACGATAAATGGCCGTTATGCCATCCAGCTCTTTGCGGGAATGACGCTGCAAGAAGCAGCGGACAAAATCAACTGGATTTTAAGCAGCAACAATGTGCCTGTGCACGCCAGCGTCGTCGCTGATCGGCTCCAGTTGCAGAGCACCCGGTATGGCAGCCGCTACAGCTTTTCCGTCGCCTCCAGCCTGGCCGATGGCAGTGGCGGCACTGATTTGGGCGCAGCGCAAGCGGGCCAGGCGGAGATTTACATCGGACAGGATGTGGCGGGAACTATCAATGGCAAAGCCGCGCAGGGATTGGGCCAATATCTGACGGCAACGGATCCCGGCCTCAAAGGCCTGCAACTTTTGATTACAAGCGATACGCCCGGCTCCAAAGGGGTCGTCAAAATCAGTCAGGGTTTCGCCAGCCGCCTTGCCGGCTATGTGGCGCAAATAACGGATCCCGCCAATGGCTTGTTGACGCGTGCGATGAATGCCATTTCCACATCTATCGCCGCCCTGAATGAACAGGCCTCACAATTGCAGCAAAGCGTGGATCGCTATGTGGAGCGGCTGCAAATGAAATTTGCCGCCCTGGAGGGCGTTGTCGCCAAAAATAAAGCCATTCTCAATTATCTGTCCACACAAATGACGGTCTGGAAAGGCCGCAATGCCAGCACAGAGGGCTGAGCGTTCTGCACACCGGCAGCTGAAAGGAGCATGAGCCTTGGCCGCCACCAATTATTGGACTCGCGCCTATCAAGACATAGCGGCAGAAACCGCCGATCGAAATCATCTCTTGCTGCTCCTGTTTGATGCCCTGGTGCGTCTGCTTCATCAGGCGCACGCCGAGATCCAGGCCCGCCATTACGAGGGCCAATGCCGCGCTATCGGGCGTGCCCTGGATATTTTATCCGCGCTTCTGATGGCCCTGGATGACAGTCATGCGCCGGAGCTGTGTGCCCATTTGCGCGCCACTTATTTATGGATGCATAAAAATCTCGTTCAGGCCAGCCTGGCAGACGACGCTTCGCTCGTGGCGCAAGTTCTGGAAGTGGCCATCCAGCTCCGCGAGGCCTGGCGTCAGGCTGATCGCCAGTTGCGAAAGCAGCAGACAGCGGAGGAGGCCGCCTAAAACAAAAAGCGGCGCCTCCGCCTCGCACTTCCAGGGCCATATTAAAAGCTTCCGGCGCCCCGCCGGAAGCTTTTGTTTTTCAGCCCCCTCCCCTCGCCGTTTCGGGCCTTACATATCCATCCTTTACATATCCTTTACGAGCGCCACGGGCAATAGACGCACAGGCTCATCCGGGAAAAGGTCACTGTCCAGCTCAATATGCTGGGAATGAATGATGTTTCCGGGCGCCAGGACAATGGCCCGCTGAATGACATTTTCCAGCTCTCGCAAATTGCCAGGCCAGCTGTGTCGACTGAGCCTTTGCTGGGCATAGGGGCAAAGCTGTTTGACAGGCCCCCGCCCCGCATGCTTTTTCAAAAAATGCTGCACAAAATGGGGCAGATCCGCCAGACGCTCCCGCAGCGGGGGCAAAGACAGCCGCATCACTGCCAGACGATAATACAAATCCTCGCGAAATCGCCCCTCGCGCACTGCCGCCCGCAAATCCTGATTTGTGGCCGCAATCACACGCACATCCACTTTAATCGACTCCGTGCCGCCCACTCGCGTCAGCGTCCGATCCTGCAAAAAGCGCAGCATCTTGACTTGCATCGCCAAACTCATATCGCCGATCTCGTCCAAAAAAAGCACGCCCTTATGCGCCAGCTCGCACAGCCCGGGCTTGGAGCGCACTGCAGAAGTAAAAGCCCCGCGCTCGTGGCCAAATAACTCGCTTTCCAAAAGCGTCTCGGGAATGGCGCCGCAATTCACGGCCACAAAAGGCTTGTCCCGCCGCGGGCTCATGAAGTGGATCGCCCGCGCCAGATATTCCTTGCCCACGCCTGTTTCGCCCTCAATGAGGAGCGTCACCTCCGTCGCCGCCGCGCGGGCAGCCGTGCGATAAATCTCCTGACACGCCTCGCTCACACTGGGCACATAGTCGTGGCCCAGCCGTTTCCGCAGATGCCGCCACAGCAAATCAAAAGGCCGGCTTCGTGCCGGTGCTATGCCCACCGCCTCGGCCATACGCTGGACAATCCGTTCGACCGGAAGGCTGGCAGGCACATAATCATAGCAGCCCAGCCCCAAAAGAGCCACGGCCTGGCTTAGCGTCGGCTGCGCCGAAACTACGACAATGTGGCCCGCAAAGCCCGCCGCGCGCAGCTGGCCCAGCTGGGCGGAGGGATCCGCCGGAAAGCTCGGCTCATGCCACAAAAGATGACAGCCCTCCGGGAGAACTGTTTGCAGTTCCTCCTCTGTCCACACAACGCGCGTGGGCAAATGATATTGGGCTAATTCCGCCGCCCAGCTTTGCGCCACGGTGGAATCCGTCGTCGCCAGCAAGATGGCACGCGTGGGCACTGGTGACACAATTCTCCCTCCCTTGTAAGGCCTGATGTCGTCAGGCTCAACAAAATAGGATAACAAGAAAAGACATGATATAGAGGGCGCTCCCCTCCCACCCTGTACGGCCATATAAAATGCGATTAGGACGGCGAAGAATGATGTTCGTAAGGGATTCTTAAAAGCCTTGCGCCCATTATTTTATCGGCCACCTGGACGCAAAATTGAGTCACATCTTAGCGTAAAAAGACAAAAATTTTTTCCACGCATTGAGCCAAACAAAAAATCACACATACGAAAAGAAAAGAAAAAGAGGGGCGTGTTGTTCTTAAAGCGCCGCTTACGCTGCGGAAAGCACTTCTACGGCGAGGCGGCCATTTTGCGTGCCCGGCTGCACGCGAAATTTCGGCTGGCCGTTGACGCACAACACAAACGGCTCCGTCACAGGAACACGCAAATCAATGACTTCCCCGGGCTTTAACGTCAGAAGATTATGCAACACGAGCGGAGAACTTTGCAGCGTCACAGTAATCGGCACCGGCGCCGTGGACAACGCCTGGGCCAGCGGCATCTGTTGGGCGGCAGAAGCTAAATCGGCAGGCGCAGCGAATTTATGTTCTTCGCGCAAAAGCCGCCGCACTACATTCAGCGGCAAACACAGCCGAATTAAGCCGCGCGTGCGGCCGATAGTTGCATCCAGCGCGGCGCAAAAAAGTCGTTCGTCTCCCGCCCGCAAATCTACGGTGCTCACTGAAGTTACGACCGCCTCCACTTGCGGACGAAGCGCCCGCAGACGCTCCCATAACTCCGTCCAGGCGCTTAAAATCTCCGTAAAAAGCCGGCGCAGCACAGCCCGCTCCAGGTTCGTCGCTTCCCGTCGCACCTCGCCCTCCATTAATCCCGTTCCGCCCAACATACAATCTAAGGCCGCAAACGCCAGCGGTGTCGACATATCCCACAACACGGGCGGCAAGCCGTGCCCAAAGCGCACAACCCCTAATATCGGATTCGCCTCTAAATTCCGAATGTATTGCTCGGTGCGGCTCACATCTAAGGAATGCACCTGTATATGCGCCGTATTATTCAGATATAGACTCAGCGTGCGGGTGAGCACAGCCGCTAAGGACAGCATTTGCCTTTGCAACACGCGCATATGATCCGGGGACAATTTGGAGGCATAACGGAAATCATACAGCGCCACCGTGGGCGCCTCGGAACGCCGCCGCCGCTGCTCCGCGACCTGCAAAGCGGCTAATAAAGTATTCAGCTCTTCCTGACTGATCCATTCCGCGAAATGTTCCGCGCGTTTATTCCACATATTCCACAGCACCCCCCTCCAGACTAATTAGGCCCTTTTCCGCCAGTTCCCGTGCCCGCTGGCAAATTTGCCGCTGGGCCTCCTGCACTTGCGTCACGGGTACAGGCCCCAGCATCGCCATCTCTTCCTCCAAACGCTCCCGCCCGCGCTGGGAAAGATTTTGTTTAAGCCGTTCGCGCCATTCCATTGGCGTTCCTTTGAGCGCCAGCACTAGCAGTTCCATTGGCACTTCGCGCAGCAAAATCTGCAAATCCGCATCCGCCAGCCGTGGCAAATCCTCAAAGGTAAACACTTGCTCCGCCACTCCCTCGCCAAACGCCGGATCCATTTCCCGCAACGTGTCCAGAATAGTCTTCGCGCGCTCCGGCGGCATACTGCCGATTAAATTGGCCACAAATTCCGCCGAGACATCGGGCGCACTTTCGGCATAAGAGCCGCCTGTTCGTCGTACTTCCAGATGCAGCGCTTCCACAAGTGCCTGGATGGCGCCCGGAGACGGGCTCGCTAAATGCGCCGCCCGATAGGCAATTTCTGCCGCCTCGCGTTCGTCAAAAAAAGAGAGCAATTGCGCCGCGCGCGATACGGATAAATGCGGCAGAATCGCCGCAATCGTTTGCGGCCGCTCCTCCCGTAAACAGCGATATAGGGCCGTGGCCTCCACTTCATTCAGCCGGGACAGCGCCGAGCGCACGGCCAGATCCA
>CAZUOJ010000140.1:0-8012 GCA_964622325.1 uncultured Armatimonadia bacterium | reverse complement strand
TAAAGCCAATGAAATCACGCATCGTATTGATGAGCTGAATGCCGGCCTGGAGCTGCTGTTTAAGCTCACGCCGAAGATGCTCATCTCGGAGATGGATTATCGGCGGCTGATGGATGTCGTGGAGGTGTGCGAGGATCGCCTGGAGGGCAATTTTGACGATCTGTTTAAGGCGGGGCGCGGAGCAGAAGCGATTCGGGATTTGCTGGCCGAGCTTGATCTGGAGGAATTAGCGCATGAGTTGCGCCAGGAGATTAATGAGCGCACGGGCGCCCGGCGGCTGCGCGCCGTCAAGCGCCTGCAAGTCGTCGAAGCGTTCCACAACAGCAAGAATCGGCCAGAGTGGATGATTCTGGAGGTGCTGCCGGTGCTGCCGCCAGAGCTGCGGCCGATGGTGCAGCTGGATGGCGGGCGCTTTGCCACATCGGATTTGAACGATTTGTATCGGCGTGTCATCAATCGCAATAATCGCCTGCGGCGCATCATGGAAATCAACGCCCCCGAATCCATCGTGAACCATGAGCGGCGGCTTTTGCAGGAGGCGGTGGATGCGCTGATTGACAATAATCGCCGCAACCGCCCGGTCACGGGCACGAATCGGCGGCCCCTGAAATCTTTGTCCGATATGCTGAAGGGCAAAGAGGGACGCTTCCGCAAGAATTTGCTGGGCAAGCGGGTGGATTATTCGGGGCGCTCCGTGATTGTCATCGGGCCGGAGCTGAAGCTCCATCAATGCGGTCTGCCGCGGGAAATGGCTCTGGAGCTGTTCAAGCCGTTCGTCATGCAGCGGCTAGTGGAGCACGGCCGCACGACGAATATCAAGACGGCCAAACGAATGGTGGATCGGATGCGGCCCGAAGTGTGGGATGCGCTGGAGGAAGTAATCCAGGATCATCCAGTGCTGCTCAATCGCGCGCCGACGCTGCATCGCCTGGGCATTCAGGCCTTTGAGCCGGTGTTGATTGACGGCAAAGCCATTCAGCTGCATCCGCTGGTGTGCGAGGCGTTCAATGCGGACTTTGATGGGGATCAGATGGCGGTGCATGTGCCGCTATCCGCGCACGCGCAGGCGGAGGCGCGCATGCTTATGCTGGCGCCGCATAATCTGTTCAAGCCGGCGGACGGCTCGCCAATTTGCGCGCCCAAATATGACATCGTTCTGGGCATTTATTATCTGACGCAGCACAATCCGCAGGCCTGGGGGTCCGGCGGCGTCTATCCGAATGCGGAGTCGGTCATCGCAGCCTATCAGCGGCGGATGGTGGATCTGCACGCCACCGTCACCGTGCGGCTGCCCCAGATTTATCTGGAGGCGTATGACGAGACAGGGGAAGCCATCACGCTGGATCCGCAACTGGAGCTGGATTTGCGGCGGATTGTGGCGGAGGTGGTGGGAGATGAGCACCCGGTGCGCGAGCGGAAGATTGAATTCACGATTACTCCGGAAATGATGGAGGAGGAGCCGCGGCCGGAGCGAGGACAATGGAAGCGGCGCTTTTCCGATTTGCCCGGGCAACGCCAGCCCATCAAGGATAAAACAGAAGCTATCATTGAGGCCGTGAAGCTGCGGCTGCAGGAGGCGTGTGCAGAGGGCTATTGCGCCGTGAACACGCGCGTCCTTTTGGGCTGCCGGCGCGAACGCATTGAAACGACGCCCGGGCGTGTCATCTTCAATCATATCCTGCCGTTGGATATTCCGTTCCTGAATCACGACATCGCCAAGGAAGAGCTGGGGCAAATTGTGCGCCGCGTCTATCAAAGCTACGGGCAGCATCGCACTGTGCAGCTGCTGGACGATTTGAAGGAGCTGGGCTTCCGCTACGCCACGCGTTCGGGCCTGTCAATCAGCATCGAGGATACGGATGTGCCGACGCGGCGGGATGACATCATTGCCCGCACGGAAAAGGAAGTGCAGCGGCTGAACGAGGCGGCACGCCGCGGCCTGATTCTGGAGGATGAGCGGGAGCAGCGCGTGCTGGAATTGTGGCAGAACGCCCGGGAGGCGGTGGCGGATGAGATTTTGCAAAACATCGATACGTTCAATCCGTTGTGGATGATGGCCAATTCGGGCGCCCGGGCCAATCGCAGCCATATTTCTCAGATCTGCGGAATGCGGGGCCTGATGAGCGATCCCTTCGGCCGGCTCATTGAAGATTTGCCCGTCAAAAGCAATTTCCACGAGGGCTTGAATGTACTGGAATACTTCGTCTCCACGCATGGCGCCCGCAAAGGGCTGGCGGATACGGCCTTGCGCACGGCGGACGCGGGCTATCTGACGCGGCGCCTCGTGGATGTCGCCCAGGATGTGCTCATTCGGGATTATGACTGCGGCACGACGGAAGGCATCTGGGTGACGACAATGTACACGCAGGAGCTGCATTGTCCGGTGTGCGGCCAGGAGGATGTGCTGCGGGAGGGCACATGCGAATACTGCGGCGCCGAACTGCTCATCAAGGACGAGCATCTGGAGGTGCTGCAGAAGCTGGAGGAACGCATCATCGGCCGCATGGCCGCGGAAGCGATTGTCCATCCGGAAACGGGAGAGATTTTAGTCGCGGCCAATGAGGAGATAGATGAGCGCGCCGCCCGGCGGATTGTCGAGGCGGGCGTGAAGCGCGTCAAGGTGCGTTCGCCCTTGACTTGCGAGCTGCGCCACGGCATCTGCGCCAAATGTTATGGCCGCGATCTGGCGACTCAGCGCCTGGTGGAGCCGGGCACGGCCGTGGGAATTATCGCTGCCCAATCCATTGGCGAGCCCGGCACTCAGCTCACCATGCGCACCTTCCACACTGGCGGCGTGGCGGGCCAGTACATCACGGGCGTCGCCGATGTCAAGAAGCGCAAGCAACAGGCATTGCGCTCATTGCAGGCGGATATTGATAAGGGCGTCGTGTCCTTAGAGGTGACAAGCCCGGGCCGCATGCGCCGCAAAGCCATCAAGGAAATGCTGAAAGTGCTGGAATCATCCGTGCATGGGCTGCTGCGGGTCGTGGAGCTGTTTGAGGCGCGCACGCCCAAAGGCCAGGCCATCACGGCGCAGGTGGATGGCGTTGTCGCCGGCATTGAAAGCACTGGCTTGCGCAGTGTGATTATCCATTCGGAGCACAGCATTGACGATTTGCGGGTGATACGGGGGGAGCGTTTGGCGGAGGATGTGTACAGTCCGGATGGCAAGACGCGCCTGGCGCGCGCCGGCGAAAAACTGCTCAAAAAGGTCCGCCTGCGGCTCAAGAAGGCAGGCGTCACGCATGTGAAAATCGCCACGGCGCACCTCGTGCCCTATCGCGGCGAGCTGTTTGTGAGCGTAGGCACAGAGGTGCGGGCCGGCGATCGGCTCACAGCGGGGCCAGTGGATCCGCAAAGCATTCTGGATAAGAAGGGCCTGGAGGGAGTGCAGGAATATCTGCTGCGCGAGGTGCAGGCCGTCTATAAAGCCCAGGGCGTGAGCATCAATGATAAGCACATTGAAGTGATTATTCGCCAGATGCTGAAGAAGCGCAAAATCAAGGATCATGGCGACACGCGCTTTTTGCCGGGCGAAGTCGTGGATCGCTTTGACTTTGAGGAGGAGAATCGGCGCGTGCGCGAATTTGGAGGCCGCGAGGCGACGGCGGAGCCGATATTGCTGGGGATTACAGCGGCTTCGCTCGCCACGGAGAGCTTCCTGTCCGCGGCGAGCTTCCAGCGCACCACGCGCGTGCTCACGGAAGCCGCCTGCAGCAACAAGCGGGATCCGCTTTTGGGCTTAAAGGAAAATGTGATTATCGGGCGCCTCATTCCCGCGGGCAGCGGCATGCCTCTGCATCGGGATCGGGAAGTGCAGCCCGTGGCGGGCGCTGTGCCGGTCGTGGAGCCACGCGTACGGGAAGAGACACCGGAAGAGGCCGTACAAAAGCTCATCAGCGAATTCAGTCGCTTGCCGGAGCGAATGGCCGGTGAAGAAGACCTGCAGGCGGATATGTCCATAATGACTGAGGAGGATATGGACGAGCCGGACGAGGATTAATGGCTGGCGCGCAAGCAGTTAGACGGCTCTGCCAGAGGGCTAAAAACAAAACCCTTTATTGCGCTCCAACAAGGGCCAGAGAACATAAATAAAGAGTATGCGAAAAAAATAAAAAAATTAGCCAAAAATCGCCAGCAAAGTCTTGACTTTAGCCACAGCAAGGGATAAAATAAATCGTCCATCGGGTAAGCGCGGCTGCCCACGAGAGCTTAGAAGGCGGCAGCTTGGGTTTAGCCACCCATCAGGCGAACTGCCCGGTGCCGTTTAACGGTGGAATGTGTGGGGCTGCGGAAATAGCTGACTGCTCATCAGGCGTGTATATGTAATAGAAAGCAAGGAGCAGCAGTCAGCACCAACAAGGGGTGAGGGCGCTTTGGAGGGGCTTCAGGCGCGAAAGCCATAAGAGCCCCTGACGCTATGCAGCCAGTTTAACCCTTTTTCGCAGACCCCTTCCCGACAGGAGCTTTTTGGAAGGGGTTTTTTGTGTCCGCCGCCCCCAGCTATTTGCCTTCCTTTAGGGACGGCGGCTTGTTGTCTTTACAAAGGCAAAATTCGGCAGCGCCGCGCAACGGAAGAGCAGATATTGCTTTGTTGAAGCGGCGGAAGCTGCCCGCGAATAAAAGGAGTGTCCTGTGCCAACCATCAGTCAGCTCGTGCGAAAAGGTCGCCAAAAGAAAGTGCGCAAGCCCAAGACGCCCGCGCTGAAATATGTGTGGAATGCATTGAAGCGCAAGGGGCGGTGGGTGGAGGGAGCGCCGCAAAAACGCGGAGTCTGCATTCGCGTGTGGGCGCAGACGCCGAAAAAGCCGAACTCCGCCCTGCGCAAGTGCGCCCGTGTGCGGCTATTTAATCGCTATGAGGTCACGGCGTACATTCCGGGCGAGGGACATAATCTGGCGGAACACTCAGTGGTGTTAGTGCGCGGCGGACGCGTGAAGGACCTGAACTCCGTCAAATATCATGTCGTGCGCGGCACTCTGGATACGGAGGGCGTCCAGGGCCGAAAGCAATCGCGCAGCAAATACGGCACTAAGAAGGCCTAATAACGACGGGGAGCATTCTGGGAGCCCGCGCGCAGGCCGAGGGCATAAAAGGAAAGCCTGATTTCGGCCGCCGCAGGACCATATTTTATCTTAAGCGGAAAACTGGGAGAGTATAGTATGCCGCGAAGAGGCCCAGCAAAGAAACGGGAAATCATTCCGGATCCAGTCTTTGGCAGCGAAGTCGCCACGCGCTTTATCAATAAGATATTGCAACGGGGCAAGAAGAGCGTGGCAGAGAAGATTTTTTATGGTGCTTTGTGCGATATTGCGGAGCGGACGGGCGGCAATCCGCTGGAAGTTTTGCGGGCGGCGGTGCAAAATGTGATGCCGCAGGTGGAGGTACGGCCGCGGCGGGTGGGCGGCGCGACTTATCAGGTGCCGATGGAGGTGCCGGCCCATCGCCAGATCAGTCTGGCGGTGCGGTGGATTGTGGAGGCGGCCCGCAAGCGGCATGAGCACACGATGCGGGCCCGGCTGGCCCGGGAACTTATGGAGGCCGCCAATCGCGAGGGCGGCGCCGTGCGCAAGCGCGAGGAAGTGTATCGGATGGCGGAAGCCAATCGTGCCTATGCGCATTATCGCCTGTAGTTGCTGCCGGTCGTGGGACACGCGGTGAGGTGGTGGGGTGGGCCCCAGGGAGAGCGCAGTGGGGAAAAAGCTCCCGAATTTTTCCCCGGCAAAATTGCGCGGCCATAGAGGAAAGGGGCCGGGCTGGACGGCAAGGACGCCCGGATCAGCCAAGTGACAGGGCAGCGCCTGAAGAGCTAGAAAGACTTCAACGAGACGCGCAGCCAGTTGTGGGGTGCAGGAGACAGTGGCCGATGAGTTTTCGCTTGACAGGACGCGCAACATCGGCTTGGCCGCCCATATCGATGCGGGCAAGACGACCACGACTGAGCGTATGCTGTATTATTCGGGGCGGGTGCGGCGCATTGGGGAAGTGGATGACGGGAATGCGACGATGGATTATTTGCCCCAGGAGATGGAACGGGGCATCACGATCACAGCCGCCGCCACAACTTATTTTTGGAAAGAACATCGGATTAATTTAATCGATACGCCCGGCCATGTCGATTTTACGGCCGAGGTGGAGCGTTCCTTGAGAGTTTTAGATGGGCTGATTGTCGTGATGTGCGCCGTGGGCGGGGTGCAGCCGCAGTCGGAGACGGTATGGCGTCAGGCCGACAAATATCACATTCCCCGTCTGATCTTCGTCAATAAGATGGATCGGATGGGGGCCGATTTTCACGATGTGCTGCATCAGGTGCGCAAGCGGCTTGGCGCCGACGCCCTGGCCGTTCAGATTCCTATTGGCGCGGAAGATGAGTTTTGCGGCGTAGTGGATTTGATTGAAAAGCGCGCTATCTTCTGGACGGAAGAGGATGAGTTGGGCGAGCATCCGGTGGAGGGCGACATTCCGGAGCATTTGTGGAGCCGGGTGGAGGCTTTTCGGGAGCATTTGATTGTGTCGCTGGCGGAGAAATCCCCGGCACTGGAAGCCAAATATCTGGCGGGCGAGGAGCCCACGGCCGAGGAGTTGCGCGCCGCCCTGCGGGAAGGCTGCCTGAAGCGAGGGCTGACGCCCGTTTTGTGCGGCAGTGCGCTGCGGAACAAGGGCATTCAGCCGCTTCTGGATGCGGTCGTGTATTATCTGCCCTCGCCGCTGGATGTGCCGCCCATTGAGGCCATGCGAGTGGGCAAAGAGGAGACGATTCGGCTGGAGCCTTCGCCCCAGGGGCCGCTGGCTGCCCTCGTGTTCAAAGTCGTCACAGATCCTTTTGTGGGGCAGCTTTCCTATGTGCGGATTTATTCAGGGAAGCTGACGCCCGGGCAGACGGTCTATAACGCCAACACGGGCAAAAAGGTGCGGATCGGGCGGCTCTTGCGCATGCACGCCAATCATCGGGAGGAAGTGGATTCCGCGTCAGCCGGAGATATCGTGGCGGTAGTGGGCATCGGGAGAGCCATCACGGGCGAAACGCTGTGCCATGTGGACAAGCCGTTGCTTTTAGAGAAAATCAGCTTTCCTGATCCCGTGATTGCGATGGCCATCGAGCCCAAGACAAAGGCCGACGAGCAGAAGCTGGCCGAGGCGCTGGAGAAAATTGAGGCGGAAGATCCGACTTTTGCCGTGCGCACGGATCCGGAGACGGGCCAGCAGATTATTTCCGGGATGGGCGAGCTGCATTTGGAAATCATCAAGGATCGGCTGAAGCGTGAATTCAATGTGGAGACGAAAGTGGGCAAGCCGCAGGTGGCGTACAAGGAGACCATCACGCAGGTTTGCCAGGGTCGGGGGCGCTTTATCCGCCAGACAGGCGGGCGGGGGATGTATGGGGATGTGGAGCTGCGCCTGGAGCCCGTAGAGCGAGGCCGGGGCTTTGAATTTGCGGATGAGACACGAGGCGGGTGCATTCCCAAAGAGTTTATTCCGGCCATCGAGGAGGGCATCCGCGAGGCATTGGGGGCGGGGCCCTATCGCGGATATCCCGTTACTGATGTGCGGGCGATCGTTGTGGACGGCTCCTATCATGAGGTGGACTCTAACGACATCGCCTTCAAGATAGCGGCGACGATGGCTTTTCGCGAAGCCTATATGCAGGGCGCGCCGATATTGCTGGAGCCGGTTATGCTGGTCGAGGTAGTAACGCCGGAAGCGTATATGGGCGAGGTCATGAACGATTTATCGGCGCGCAGTCACGATATTGTCGATATGTATCCTACGCCGGGCGACACGCAAACTATCATCGCCCGGGCGCCGCTGTCCAAAATGTTTGGCTATGCCACGACCTTGCGGTCGCTCACACAAGGACGGGGAACATACACTATGCAGCCGGATGGCTATGAGCCCGTAGAAGCCGCGTAGCTCCGGCGCACAGATATTCTTATCTTAACCTTCGGGAGGCATAAAATGGGCAAGGAGAAGTTTGTGCGGACGAAGCCGCATGTGAATGTGGGGACGATCG
>CAZUOJ010000139.1:0-8220 GCA_964622325.1 uncultured Armatimonadia bacterium | reverse complement strand
CCTGGGCTTCAGAACAGCTGATGTATTGTTTATCACAGAAACAAACAAAACAGCCTCTGTGGGGCGACGAAATCCTCCCGCTTTGGCGGCTGTGCGTATGCTTACAGACAGAGGCTCGGGGCGCAATGCCACTGCTTCCACATAGGCCTCGCCCTCCTCGCCAGGCGGCATTTCTATGGCTACACATGCGCGTACAGCAAGCGGCATTGCGCTCAGACGCGACAGGGATAATGTCACAGGCCCTTCTTGCCCGGGAACAAGCTTACAGCTTTCTTGCAGCCATATAGCCCTGTCATCAGTCGGATGGAGAAAATTGACAAGCAGGCGGGCAGCCCCATTTTGGCCATCGGGAACGCGCACATCTGCTTCGAGCTGATAGGGCAGCGCGCCATCCAGCATCACAGCATCCGAAAGCCAGGCGGCGCCGCGGCTCTGTTCGCCTTTTAGCACTAATTGCCGCCGCACAGGCTCTGCTGACTCAGCTAATCTCGTTAATTCTGGCGAATGGCTTGCATCCATCAGGGGAAGCCAATTTCTTATGAAGCCCTCCTCATTGACAGCCAGACGTCCATTGCGCAGCAAATCTGGCCGTATCTCGGCTTTTATGGCAGGCGGCTTAGGCAGGGCAGGGACTTTGTCTTGATGCCGCAAGAGCACATCATCAATTTTTATTTGCGCGCCATCTTGTTCAATACGAAAGACGAGACGAACGCTGCTATAGCTGATCAGCCCCCTAAAAGGCAATTGGCTGCAAGAGCCATTAGCTTCTGCCGCATTCATTGATGAAAGCCCCTCCACATATGGGGGAAGCGCAATTTCGCGCTCATATTTCCGGGGCATTTCTGTAGGCGGCAGGCTCTCCCAGGCCCCGCTGGCTAGCGGATGCCCGAGGCTGTCGCAGAACAAAAGGCCTGCCGCCACATTGCCTGTAGGGCTAGAATATGTGAAGCTCAGCCAAAGAGGCTCGTTGTAAGCTAATAAATAGCCGTTTGTAATCATTTGCGCCCCTTTTTTGCCGAATGAGCCAAAAACGCTAATGCCATTTCGCCCCTGGCTGGCGGCATCGGGGCGCACGAACCAGGAGCCTGTTATTTCCCAGCCCAGCGGCTTGCCGCCACTCAAGAATTCAAAACTGCCATTAAAGGGAAAGCTTGCCATTCCCGGATGGCCCAGGCTGCTCAATAAACTCATTATTCCCGTAATCGCTGCAATATGGAGCTGCCTCATTGCTTTTTTTCCTGAAATGACACATTTGTCGCCAACGGCATGAGCCTTGCGGCTTTATTGCTTATTATTCCGGAGCAATATTTCGTAAGAAGGCGGCTTATATTGGGGATCATAGCCATAAATCTTGCACATCAAATCTATAATATCTTCCGCCTCAATCTCCCGCGTATGCGCATCAATGACACGACTATGGGGAGGCGGATTCCATTCATCAAAGACAGGCTTTTCCCACTCTTCACGAAACACAATCGGATATTGCAGCTTGAAAGGCTCAATTTGGCCCACACGCTTCATCGCTTCTTCCGCCCGGCGGCGGATTAGCTCCTGCGCTTCCCTGGGCGTTAATGTGATCGTGGAAAATTTGCTGAGCCCAATTTTAACAGGCGCTGTGACAATGCCCGGAATCAGCTCCTCCATTTCTTGACACAGATGCGCATCGCCGCTCACAAAAATAAAGGGCACGCCGAAATGCCCGGCGATGGCGGCTTGCAATCCTGCCTCTCCTAAAGACAATCCATTAAAGCTAAAGTTGCGCACTTCGCTGCTCATTGTATGGGCTAAATTGCCTTGCAGTGTGCCGGCTTTCGCATGCCCGCCCACGAGGCCTGTGGCATCACATGTCTCATCCAGATAGGGCAGCCAAAAGGGGCGTTGCTGGCCATGGATAATGAGCGGCCGCTCATCCAGCTCGTCCAGATCGATTGTATAGCCGGCGCCATGCCCGTCGTTCACAATGACTTCCTGCGCCCCGCCCGCATAAAAGCCGTCGACGGCAGCCTGCACTTCCCGCGCCAGCCAGCGCCGCCCCCGCAGCCGCCGTTCCATATTCTCCGCCGAATCATCCTCGCGATTTTCCCATGTATACACGCCCGCCACGCCCTCATAATCTGTCATCAAATAGATTTTCATTGCGCTCCTCCTTTTTGCCCTGAAAATCATCTAGAATTGTTTTGCAGGCGATACGACTTTTTATTTTGCTGCCTCATTTTTGCCTGCAAAAGGCTATGAAAAGCCTTATTAAGGCTGATAAGCAAAGCATCCATCCAGCTTACATATTCTCCCAAATATGCGGATGTTGGGACCATAAAGGCTGATAATTAGGATCAAAGCCATACATTTTGTCCATAAAGTCCTTCATATTTTCAGCTTCAATTTCCCGCGTGTGGCTATCGATAATCCGTCCATAGCGGGGAGGACGCTCAGGATCAAACATCGGCTGATGCCATTCTTCCCGAAACACAATAGGGCCCTCTAAGGAGAGAGGTTTCACGGAGCCAACGCGGCGCATGGCTTCTTCAGCCCCTTCGCGGATCATTTGTCGCGCCCGCTTGGGCGTCACTGTGAGCGTGGACAGCGTGCTTAAGCCGATTTTTACAGGAACTGTGACACAGCCCGGACATAATTCCTCCATCTCGCGACAAGCAGCCAGATCCCCGGCACAAAAAATAAAAGGCACGCCAAAATAGCCCGCCAAAAAAGCCTGATAGCCCGTTTCGCCGACCCGGATGCCATTAATATAATAAGCTTTGATGCCTGCACCCATTGTATGAGCTAAATTAGCGTCAGGCGTTCCTGCCATGGCATGCGTCCCCAAGCTCCCCATCCCGGAAAAGCTGCTGTCCAGGCCACAACAATATTGCGGACGCTCCGTGCCGTGATGAATGCGAACGCCGGGCGCCACAGGCTCTAAATCAATTGTATAGCCGGCGCCATGGCCATCGTTAATCCAGATTTCAGTGGCGCCGCCAGCACGAAATCCTGCCGCCATCGCATTGACTTCTTCCGCCAGCCAGCGCCTTTGCCGCAGCCGCCGCTCCATATTTTCGCGACTCGTATCCTCGCGTTTTTCCCATTGATATACGCCCGCCACGCCTTCCAAATCCGTAACGACATATATTTTCATAGCCCAGCCCTCTTATGTCGTATTTTGCCAATCGTGGCTGGAGCAATGCATATGCATTAAAAGATAAAATTTCTTCGCCGCAAATGAAGCCGCTCCTTAAAGGCTATAAAGCTCCGCTGGATTGTCATGCAAAAAGCGCTGTGCCAGCCACAAAGCGCGCTGCTCATTAAAGGCATTTGCTTTCACACGGCCAGCCAGCACATGTGCCAGGGATTGGCGAGCTTGTTTCAAAGCCCCATATACATTCTCCACATTCCACCAATAATCTCCGCCAAATCCAATAATGCGATTCACAGGAACATAATCCAGCCACATTTCGAGCGCCTGCTCATACAAAGTCGGCGAAATCTGATGACTCCAGCATAAATTGAGCCATACATTATGCGTGGCGCGTGCGACAAGGCCAGCGTCGGCCGGCCAGGGCGTCCCGGCATGGAACAAATCAAAGCGCGTCTGCGGATGGGCCAGAGCCATCGGCAGCACATTTGTGGGACGAATTGTCGTAGCCTCAGCATAATTGCCGGCCCAGACGCCTGTATGGATAACAGCCACAAGCCCCAAGCGTCCGCATATCTGCCACATTTGATCCCGCAGATAAGCCAGCAATAGCTGTATTTCCTTCTCAGAAGCGCGTCCCGCCCGCATATATTGATACGCCGTCTGAGCCTCCTTTTTGTCCACAGCGGGCTGGACAAAGCCAACGCTTTTGACGCCGCGCATGCCCTCCCGAGCGCGGCGTTGTAAAAGCGCTTCCATCATTTCAATAAAGCTAGAAAGCGTATCCGGCAGCGATGCTTCCTCAGCGCCCGCTAAAGCGTTTTCCTCCAATGCCCAGCGATCTGGATTAATCGCTTCTGCCACTACAGCCTGAAAATCCTTCCGTCTTAGCCCGCCGATAAAGCGATTCTCAAATAGAATCGGCTTGAACAAATCTGTTTGCCACATTGTGCGATTTTGATTCAGCACAGCGATGAGGCCACAATCTCGTCGCAGGCATTTTTCATACAGGCCGGGCTGATTATGGGCGCGCATGCGTTCTGTCAGGCGCTCGTAATTGTCGGCCGTAAGATCTTCTTCGCCAAAATAAAATCGCAGGGCCTCAAAAGCAGGCTGGGCGACGGCATTATCCCGCACAAAAGGCAAATATGGCGCCAATTTGGCCCATTTTTCCTCTAAGGGCGTATTTTCGCTTTCCAGTGCTTGCACAGCGGCGGCTGGCATCCCCGCACTAATCAATTGAGCCGCCAGATATTGATGAAAAAGCAGAAAAATATCGACACGGCGCGCTACGCGCCTGGCTTCAGGATGCAAATGTTCATGGGCATCCACTGTCGGCAAAGCTGCAATTTGTTCAAACAAGGCGTAGGCAAGCTCTGACAGCTGTGTCGACATTAGATTTTAGTCCTTCTGGAAAAAATTGAATTAAAAATCTGGGCTTTTCTTCGTGCGCCAAATAATTCCGTCTCTTAGAAAAACAGCCCTTTGTCTGCGAGGGGATCATGGCTGAGCAAAAGAAATTCTTGCAGATTGAGGGAGAAGATAATAAAAAATGTCTTCGCAAACGCATGGGCTGGGGATAAGGAGCGAAAAAAGCCAGCCCAATGCTCCGAAAAATGTCCGCCACAAATGAAATGCTCTTGTCATTCTGCAGGCTGAAGGCGCATTTCCAGATGAATCTGCCCCTTCTCAATTGTGGCGGGCAAATGCACATCCTGTCCTTGCCTCATCCCTGGCACTGTAAGCATAAGGAGCATATCTTGAGCTATGTCTGCTTGTGAAAGAATAATTTTTCCCGCTTCGGGATCAAAGAAATTGACAAAACGAATATCCATCTCCAAACGGCTGATATTAAACATCACGCCCATAGGGCTCTGTGCGCCTGAGGCCTGTCCGCTCATTGTGAATTTCCCTTCGCCTTCGATACGAGCGGCTTGTACGCCATTTTGTTCTTCATAGCCGACTAATTTCATCTGGCTGCAGCCCGCAAGATGGCCCTGGGGGCCTGTGAGCGTGTCTTCCACTGTCCATGTCTCGCCGATGGCGACAGGCTTGTCGGGAAGGCGTGATGTCAGCGCATTGAGGCGGCTGAAATCCAGGCCGCTAAAGGCAGCGCTTTGAGTGAGCTGGGCCAGAAGCTTGAGCGTCTCTTCTGCGGGAATTTGCTGCCCCGTGGATGTTAGCCGATAGGGATATGTGGCGGCTAAGGCTTGCGCTAATTTCTGGGCGTTTTCATCCAGCGGCTGCTCCTGGCCATTCAAAAATATCTTGAGCCGATTGTTTTCCCAGCTTGTAAATATATCCATCGGCTGTCCCTCAAAGCGCACAGAAAAGTGCGATTGCATCGCTGGAATTGTCATTTCCACAAAGCCGACGCCGTCTTCCGAAACAGCTCGACAATATTGACGCATTGTCATAGATATATTTATAGTCGGCTCCACTATGATATTGGGAAAGTTTGCTTCGGGGCCAAAATTGAGAGTCAGTGGCAATTTGCCTGAGGCGCGAATTTCATAGTAATCTGTTTGGCCAGCCGCAAATTTATAGCGAAGCCATTGGGACGGCTGTTGAGCAAACGCTCCCGTCCAGGCAATCAGCAGGGATAACAAAAACAAGGCCCGCATCTGTTGCCTCATCTTTTTTGCCTCCTATGATAATGCCAGACGTGCAAAAATACGGCGCTTTCATGCCTCATTATCAGACAAAAAATAAAAGGGATTGGTCCATGCTTTGCGGCCATATTCGTCCACAATTTCCAGGCGCACAACATTCCAAGAATCGGGGATTTTCATTTGCAGCTCTCGATAGGGGCCGGGGCGGCCTAATTGATAGCTTGTCCAGCCCACGCCCGGCCGCGGATTAATAAGCCGGATTTCCTGCGCAGGCGAACATTCCATAAACAGCTGGCGTCCCTCCCATTCCAGCCTGTGTATGACAGGGCCACAGCTGCCATAGAACTGGCCGGCTTGGAGAGCCGCCATAATATCTGCAGGCTTTCGGCTGGCTGCTTTCAGCCAAATCCAGCCCCCCAGGGCGTCTGGATAATGCCAGTGCGCATCATCGACGCCGAGGCCCCACAGCATATGGCCACGCGCCAAAAGCTCATCCCAATGGACGAAAGATTCGCCCCGCCCAATGCCGCGATGACAGGTCGTGTTGTAAGCTTCCAGGCCAATGACGCGGGCGATGTCTGACAAATCGGCGCTTGTAAGCGAGCTCCAGTTGGGATGGGCAATCCAGCATAGCTCGCCTAATTGCAAGGCCATCTCAATAAGCTCGTGGATGGACATTTCCGCGCCGGAAGGCGGCGGCTCTCGTAAGCCCAAAACGACAAGATGATAATGCTGTCCCAGTTGGCCCCGGCCCCCGTTGAGCTCGCTGCCGGGAATCAGCGTGAGGCCTTTGGCGTCCAGAGTAGAAATATCCGTCAGCTTATTGTGATCCGTAATGGCCAAAAAATCGTAATTGTGTTCGGCGTATATGTCCACAATCTGTTGCGGCGTCGGCTCGCCGTCGGATTCAGTGCTATGGGTGTGCAGATTGCCTTTCAGCCATTCTCCTGGGATTGTGAAGGGATTATTCATTGCTGTCGGCCTTCCTGTTGTAATGTATGTTTTATGGGACGCGATTTTTTGCTTGGGCGAAACAAATAAAAATCCTTCCTGCAAATGGCTTTTTAAGCCCCTTCATTCAGACAGCTTTTGCGCGGAAAAGTGTTGGACAGTTTCAGCCACTAGCATCCATAACGCAGTGGCCTGGATAACGCCGGAGGCAGGCAAAATTTTAATATCATAGCCGGGCACATCCACAAGGCTATCTCCGTAGGGCCAGCAGCCATTGAGGTTAATATCAGCGCCCATGGCTTCGGCCGGGCGCTCCGGCGTTCCTGAGACAATTGTGACAATTTTCGCTCCCAGCTTATGGGCTTCCTGCGGCCAAGGCCCAAAAGGCTCGAAATAGCCTACATAGAAAATCACATCTCCTGATTGGACAAGTTCCTGCAGCCGATCCGGCTCGCGCCGCTTCAGGGGCCGCAGGATGCCGGGATCGCCTATTTGGCCGGGCAATTCCGGAGGCAAATGTCCGGCGGTGACAAGCCAGGCTGTTCGCCCTGCCTGGAGGGCCTGAGCGGCTAATTGCCCCGCCAGATGAAATTTTTCCAGCTGCGTCGCTCGCAAAGTCCGTAAAATGTGGCTCACGCGAGCAAGATAAGTGCGTCCTAAACGATAAGGCAAAATGGGCGGCACAGAAAACGGCTCCCACATTTGTCCCTGGCGTACAGCATTGCGCTCTCGCCCGCCGGGCACAAGGACGCTTTGATAGAGGGTGGGCATTTTGCCCAGCCGCGTCCAGGCCGCGACTAATTCGCCCGTAAATGTCCACAGAGCGGCCGCCAGCAGTGGCGATGCCGTGGGCAGTGCTACGGGATTATCAGCTGGCGGCGTAGGCACAGCCAAAAATATGCCCGCTTCTGCAGGAAGCGAAAGCGCTCGGGGGCCTAAGATGACGCACAGCGCGTTTTTCGTCCGCGCCTGACGCCACAGTGTTATGTCTCCGGCTTGAGGCGGGCTAATTAAGCCATAAAGCAACACATCATTGGGCTGCAGGGAAGGCAATGGGGGGAGGGCTTGCGCGCTCATTAAGCCCCCGGCGCGATGTAGCCCCTCCAAAACGAAGCCGCGATCGCCCGCCAGCCAGAGCCTGCCTCCGCTGGCCAAGCGCAGAGCAGCAGCTTCGGCCGCACGCACATAGTCTGGCAGCAGGGGCACGAGCGCTGCCAGCCCGGCCTGAATTCTTTGGCTATAGGCGGCTGCAGCAGAGGACAAGTGTGCGGCATTGTCAGCAAAAATTTTATAGGGCGCCATCCCGAACACAAACAGCCCAACAAAAAGCGGAAAAACTGTATAGCGCATATTCGAATAGCCTCTCATTATTCTTTCCGGGGCAACTCTTAGATAAGTTCATAAGCAATCCTGCTTTGATTTTGTTTCGCCTTTGCCCCTATAAGCCCTTCCCAGGCGCTTTCTGCCGTTGTGTTGAGAGGATGAATCGCCAAACTGCAAGCATCCTTTAGGCTTTTTCTTCGTTAATCC
>CAZUOJ010000138.1:0-8416 GCA_964622325.1 uncultured Armatimonadia bacterium | reverse complement strand
TCGTGCGTGAGATTGTGCGGGCTGTTTTGGAGCCTCCTACGCGGGAACAGCTGGCGGCGGCCTCAGCTGGCCAAGCACAACGATGGCCTGCCGATCCCGCCCAGCGCATTCGCGCCAAAATGCTCGCCGCGAGCAAAACGCTCCTGCAATGGCAAATTCAAGGCCAGGATACAAGCCAGATAGAAAAGCTCTTTGCGCAAGCACGGCAGGCTTTGTATGGGGGAGAGCTTGTAGAGGCGGAAAAGCTTGTGGATGAGGCACGCGTTCTTTTGGGCTTAAGCGATGAATCAGCCCGCCCGCCTGATGAGGGGCTTTCTTCAGCAGATATGCCGCTTGGAAATGATACGGAAATCAATTTGCGCGCACGGCCAGCCACGCCTTAAGCTGAAGCATATGAAAATGCAATTCCCTTGTTGTAAAACACTAGAAAGCTCGCTATTATCCATCATTCACACACGCGAACGAAAACACGCTTATGCTTCTCTGAAACAATTTACAGCGGATAATAGCCCCTTTTATTGAGCTCATCAATTGCAGCTAAATAATTTTCGGCCTTGCTGGAGACGCACACAGAATGAGAGGCGCCTAAAATAAAGCCGCCGCCGGGCCCACAGCCTGTAATGGCTTCACGGACTTGTTGACGAATTTCTTCTGGCGT
Source organism: uncultured Armatimonadia bacterium (assembly GCA_964622325.1). Classification (GTDB taxonomy): domain Bacteria; phylum Armatimonadota; class Zipacnadia; order Zipacnadales; family UBA11051; genus JAJFUB01. Next base: position 7,758 of record CAZUOJ010000138.1, on the reverse strand, counting down.
GCCCATCACGAGCGTATGTGTGGAAATGCCGCCCCACAGCCCAATTTTGTGGCCCCATGTGCGGCGCAGCCCCACGATATCTTCTTCAGGCTGGATTGCCTGATAAAAATCAATGCCTGCCTCAATCATTTGATCCAAAATCAAGCGATTGTCGCCGCAAGCATGCCACAGCACGGGCTTGCCCAGACTATGGATATGATCGCAGAGGACGCGTATAGAGGGGACATAGACGGCGCGAAATGTGGCGGGGGACATAAAGGGCCCGTGATTGTGGCCAAAATCCTCCCCAATGACAACATTGTCCGCGCCGCGTTCAATATACATGCTGAAATCTGTAGCGTAAGCGTGCCGCAAGCGGCTTTCGCGCACGCCTTCGGGATCCTCGGCCAAGCGCAGCATCATCGGCTCCCAGCTTAAAGCGGAGGGATAGCCTATAGCCACGCGCCGCCCTGGCCGGATCATGATGTAATGTGTCTCGCCTAATTCGGCCAGAACATAATCAATCAATTCCCATTCCGATTCATCAATTTCGGCCGGCGGCTCCCACAAATCCGGCGCCGGCTGGGGCTCTAAAGCTTTTTCTTGCATCAGCATCAAATCGTGTGTGAGCGCGCTGTAGCGATACACATTGCCCTGCCAATCCCGCCATGTTTCTTCATCAAGCTGCTGCAGCCGCTCCGGCTGAAAGCCTTTGGGAGGCACGAGATTCACAGCCACGCCGTCCTGCCCCGTTTCCCGGACAAATTGGACGATATCACGCTTTTGGCTTTCTACGACTTCGTCCCGTCGGCCCTCCCAATACGCTTGAATTTCCTTAAAATGCGCCCGCCAGAATGTTTCATGGCCCAAAATATCTTCGATGATTGTATAATCAATAGCAAATTCCATCAGCGGCACGCGATCCGGCTCGCGATGCTGTAAAGCTGTTTCCACGCGTTCTTTGGGCGTCATTTGCATTTCCTCGGCTATGCCAACAAATCTGTTTTACACATTTTTTATAAAAATAAGCCCTGCGGCTCTCCGGATTGTTTCAGCGAAAACAGCCTCCTGAATGTTTTCGCACTCGCGGCTTATGGCACGCGCCAGCGTGTGCAGGCGATATATTGCATTCCGCCGGGCTCCACAAAATAATACACTGTAACGACAGTTCCGTCGGCTAATTGTACAGAATGGGGATAGCCCAAATCTATGCCGCCGCCATCAGAACGCAATGCCCAGATGTGCTGCAGATCCCATGTCTGTCCTCCGTCGTGGCTGACAACGGCGCGGATGCCGTAGGGAGGATGCCGATAGCCATAGCTGAGCAAAAGGCGGCCATCCTGAAGGCGCAGCAAATCGGGCGGATGGCCCTGCACGCCTGTATCCTTCAGGCTGTGCCATGTCGCACCTTTATCATCAGACAAAGCCTGCCACATATGATCGCGGCTTTTTTCCGTGCGCATCACGATAAGCAAACGGCCGTCGTTAGTCTCGATAATGGCCGGCTCATTGAGATCTAAATCCGGCTTGACGCCTACAGGAATAAATTGCCAGCTTTCCCCAAAATCTGTGGAGCGCAGCAACCAGGAAGAATCCTTGTCTTGTGGCTTTTGGCAGCCATATACGGGGAAGAGGATTGTCCCATCCGCAAGCTGCAGGGAATTCATCCCAGGAGCAAGACAGGCCATAAAAGGATATTCAATCTCACGCGACTGCCATGTTTTGCCTTGATCGCGGGATATGGAGCACATAATGCCAGTGCAGATGGCAACAACGCCCGGGCGTACATCTCGCACTAAATAGCCTTGTTGCTCCAGCTCCGCGCGCTTTTCGGCTGGATGTTCCTGCCACCACTTACCCCATACACGAATCTGGCGTCCGTCAGGACCCCAAAAAGGCTTGTCAGGCAACGGATCGCCTTTTTGCCATGTTTTGCCCCCATCGTCGCTAATCATCGTGATAGATGTGGCGCCCTTTGTGTCAATATGCGAACGCCGGACTCTGGCGCTAAAGCTGACAGACAAACGGCCTGTGTGGGGATCGTAGCGCACATCGGGAAACACTGCATAAACATTCGGATCGCGGAAAATGACCACATGTTCCATATTGGGCGGCGGCGTTGCGGCCTGGAACTGCATGGGCGATTTTATTCGTACATAATCCCATAGGGATTCGCCCTGCGCCTTGCTGGAGACGCTGCCAAAGATCAGCTGATTGCGGCCTTCATAGGCAGGAGCTGTAAATTTGCCGCGGGCATCAAGGACTAATTGGCCATCCACGAAAAGCTTCAGATCTTCGCCTTGAATTGTGACGCGATATACATGGAAATCATCCGTTGTGTTCAGCGCATATTTCAATTTCGCAAAAGCCAGCTCCACGCCGTCTGGATGAAATTGAATGCCTTCCTCGTTTTTTCCGTTGGAAATCCATAGCGCCACGCCTGCATCGCCTTCTGCGCGCACAACTTTCAGGCGCGCCTCCACGATGGCTTCCTGCTGGGGATCGGCTTGCCAATTCACTACAAAACAATGGCATGAGCCGGGCTCGGAGCTGTCGTCCACAATCCGCAAGAGGCCATCTTTGATTTCGTGACGCGTCAGGGGGCTTCGCCAGCTGTCGAGAGGCAACTCCTCCTGCATTTCGAAGCACAGCGTCCATTCGGAGGGCTGAGCTCCCACAGAAAGCGCTCCACCCCACGCCAATATAATGCTGTAAATTGTTCTCATCGTAATTTCTCCTTTTGCTTAAGAAAGAATATGCAGGCTCGCGCAGACAATGGCTCGCCGATCAGAAATACTGCCTTGAGATTTCTTAATCTGTATTTGGCGCCTGAAAGCAATAATCCTTCTGCCTAATTTTTAAAAAATAACAGCCTGCAGCATTATAACATTTGCTGCAGGCTGTTTTGTCAATCCGCACATTCGTTCCAACTGTGTGTATGAAATTTATTCTTGGGCAAAAAGAAAGCCCTGACTTTGTGCTTGAAATTTGGAAATTTTTTTATCCTTGATAATTTACAGTTTCGCGAATGCCTTGCAAAATTTTCTCTACGCTGGGCAAAAATTCATTTTCCAGCGACGCGGCCATTGGGGGCGGCACATTGTGCGCGGCGATAATTTTCACAGGCGCCTGTAAAGCCGAAAAACAGGCCGCCTGGACTTTATAAGCAATGTGTTCGGCGAAGCAGCCGATTTCCGGAGCCTGTTGCACGCACAGCAAGCGGCCCGTTTTCTGCACAGATTCGCACAGCAAAGCCTCATCCAGCGGCACAAGCGTACGCGGATCCACAACTTCCACGCTGATGCCTTCTTCTGCCGCCCGCTCCGCGGCTTCCAGAGCCCGCTGCATCATCCACGAATAAGCCACGACTGTGATGTCGGAGCCCTCGCGGACGATTTTGCCCACGCCCAGCGGAATTGTATAATCCTCCTCTGGCACTGGATCCTTGATCATATACAGATTTTGATGCTCAATGAAAATCACAGGATTATCGTCCCGAATAGCCGCTTTGAGCAAGCCTTTTAGATCATAGGCCGTGGAGGGCGCCACTACTTTTAAGCCAGGGAACATTGTCAGCACGGCTTCCAGGCTCTGGCTATGCTGGCCGGCATAGCCCTTGCCGCCGCCAATTGTCGTGCGAATGACAAGCGGCAGCTTCGCTTTGCCGCCGAACATATAGCGACATTTGGCGGCTTGATTGCCGATTTGATCCATCGCCAGCAGAACGAAATCGATGTACATTAGCTCGCAGACAGGACGGAGGCCCGCCATAGAAGCGCCGACGGCAGTGCCCACAATAGCGGCTTCGGAAATAGGCGCATTGAAACAGCGATCACGCCCAAAAATTTCTAAAATCCCCCGCGTGGCTTGAAAAGCGCCCCCATAATCCGCCACATCCTCGCCGTATAATATGACGCGTCGATCCCGCAGCATTTCCTCCACAAGCGCTTCAATCACAGCGTGCCGCGCCAGAATGCAGCCGTTGGAGTCGCGCCGCTGCGGCACATATTCCGACAGCAAAGCCTCTTTCGGCGTCGCCCATTGCGGATCCAGATTGTCTGATGTTGTATCGGCAAATAACCCTTCATAAATTGTCGCCGGATCTGGATCAGTAGCGTTGGCGGCAAAAAGCGTTGCTCGCTCAATTCGTTCCTGAGCGAGCTGACGATGCCCCTCAATTAAATCCCGCGTGGCCACGCCGGCCTCAATAAGCGCGTTCTGATATGTCTCTATGGGATCGATATCCTGCCAGGCTTTTTCCTCGTTTTTGCTGCGATATGTGGTGCGATCATCAGAAAGCGAATGGCCCATATAGCGATATGTGATGCATTCGAGCAGCACAGGCCCCTGGCCTTCCCGGCAGAGCTTGGCCGCCCGCAAAACAGCATCCCGCACCGCCAGCACGCTCATCCCATTCACGACTTCCGCATGCATATTCACGCGATTATACGCGGCGCCGCGTTGAGCCAGCCAATCCACGCCTGTCACTTCGCCTTTTTGTTGGCCTGTCATCCCATATTGATTGTTTTCAATCAGGAAAATGACAGGAATGCCTTCTTTGAATTGATCCTGGCAGGCCCAATTGCAGGCTTCATGAGCGATGCCATTGTTCGTGGCGCCATCGCCCACAAAACACACACAAATTTTGCCATCTTTAAGCTTGGCGGCGGCCATCGCTGCGCCCACGGCAATCGCATACGAGCCGCCCACAATGGCGTTGGCGCCTAAATGTCCTGCATAAAAGTCCGCAATATGCATCCCGCCGCCGCGCCCCCGACAATAGCCTTCCTCTTTGCCGAACAATTCCGCCATCGTCCTATTCAGATGTTCTTGCAACGCACAGTCCAGCAAGCCCGCGGGATCCGACAAATCAAAAGGCCCTTTATCTTCGCCAATAAAAGCGGCTAATTCTTCTGGCGTCCGCTGCTGCAGGGCAAAAGCGCCCTTGGCAATCGCGTGGCCATGGCCGCGATGTGTGGATGTGATGTAATCATCAGCCCGGATGGCGGAGATAGCCCCTACAGCCACCGCCTCCTGGCCAATGGACAAATGCGTGGCGCCAATGAACTTGTAATCCGCCAGCGGCTTGAATTTTTTGTTCTTGAGCTTGACAATCATTTCCTCGAAGAAGCGGATGTACAGCATAATGTCCAGCAGATTAAGCGCTTCTTCTTTTGTCAGCCCAGAGGCCAGCTCCTCCTGGAGCGTCCGTTGATATTGGAAAAGAGGAATCGGGGGCAGAATAATTTGTCCTGGCGCAAATTCCGGATACACATCCACATCTTTGGGCATAAAAAGCAACTCCTTAATAAATAAAATTGTTAGGCTGCTCCATCAATCCATAATAAGGAAAACAATTCTGTTTTGTTCTTAATTCCTTTCACTTTTTATTTTTATATTTTTATTTTGCTAGCCACTATTAGTATGCCATAAGCCTTGCACTTTTGTCTAATCCCTTTTGGCAGGAAATTTTTACTAAAACAAAAAACTGACATAATAATAATTACGTCTTTTGGAAAATCCAAGAAAATATTTTGCTGTTCAGGGGAAACGAACGAGGCTGAAGAGGAGAAAAATCACTCTGGAGGGCAACAGAGCTTGTAGCCAAAGCCGGGAACTGTGACTATCAGTTCTGGATGGCTGGGATCGCGTTCAATTTTCTGACGAAGCCGTCCCACATGGACATCTAAGGTGCGTGTGGGCATTTCCTCTGTGTAGCCCCAAATCCTTTGGAGCAACACATCCCGTCGCACAGGGCGCCCGGCATAACGGGCCAGATATTCCAGCAGTTCAAATTCGCGGGGCGTGAGCATCACAGGCTGGCCGCGCAAATACACTTCATGCCGGGCATTATCAATCTGAATTATGCCCAGATTCAGGGCGGATTGCGGAGAGGCCGCGTATTCCTGATCGCGCCGCAGCTGGGCCCGAATCCGCGCCCACAATTCTCGTATGCTCGTTTGCGTCCCGACAACATCATCTGCGCCCGCCTCTAAAATTTCCGCAATGCGCACATCGCTGGGCGCCTGAATAATGGCAATAATGGGACGGGAAGTCAGTTTGCGCAAATGCTGACACGCTAGCGAAAAATCACGCAACACGGCATTTTCATGAAGGACAATTAAATCAGCAGCTGTGAGGGCTTCCTGCAGCGCTGGATCGCTAAGCCCGGCGACAGCTTGCCAAAGCCAGGCGCCGTGCCCCCCTAATGAGGCCAATTCTTCTTTTATGTGCGACGCACATCCAATCAATAAAATATGCCTGCCCATGGCCTCTATTGCCGCCGGGCAGGGACTTAAGCGGCTATTCTTGCCCGCGCTGCCGCCGTTCCATAAAGTTCAATATCTCTGACAGGCGGAAGCGTCGCTGATTGCCCGGCGTGCGATAGCATTTGAGCACGCCCCGATTTGTGTAGCGCCGGACCGTCGTGGGACACACATCTAACAGAATGGCTGCCTCTTCCAATGTCAATACAGGATCCAGCAGCCTCTGGACTAGTTCCGCACGAGTCTCTGTGGCGCCAGCGGAACGCTTCTTCGGGGGCGGGGCCGCCGCCTCAATATCTTCCAGCGGCAGCACCTGCTGACGGGCATCCAGCATCTCCAGCTTCTCTCGTATTTCCTCGGCGCCCTCTGTCAGCCGCTCCAATATTTGCTTCGGCTTGGCAGGCGAAGACTTGAGGGCAGAATGGGAATGATTTGTTTTTTTGTTTGGCGAAGCGTTTCGGGCCGCTGCATTGTCCTCAGAATGAGCAGGCTGGGGCGCGGCGCTTGGGGAGGGGGCAGATGATTCTGCCGCTGTCTCCTGATCCAAGCCGGCCGCCTCGCGTGCCTCCTGAATGGCTTTATGAATTTGTCGTTGACGATATTTCCGCCATTCCTGCCTCAACATGGCTCATCCTCCTCGCCTGTGCACAAAGTATCCTCAGCGCCGCCATAAGGCGATAAAATTCAAAATAAGAGTCAAGATAAGGCTCAAAATCAACATTGTCATGAAGGGAAAAGCGATCACAAGCCCCGGCTTATGAATGACAATGTCTCCTGGCAAAGGGCGCCATGTCCAGCCTAAGCGCCCCAGAGCCAATATAATCAGCCCCAAAAAAGCTATGCTCAGCCCAAAAATGAGAAGCCCGCGGCCTAATGTCTCCATCCTATTATCCCCCGCCTCTTAAAGCCTCTAAGGGACTAACAGGGCCTGCTGCAATTTTTGAATTGTTTCCTCAGCCTCGGCATAGAGCCGTTTATAATCTTCCAGGCGCTCTGTCTTGCCCAAATCCACATATTCCAGCCCCGCCAAAGCCGCTTCGGCAGCCAGGGCGTAGGCTAATTTCCGTTCCAGATGTTCTTTTTTTAAGGTGTTGGGGGGCGGCACATTATTGAGAAACTCCAAAGCCTCCTGCGCCTGGCTGGAAAATTCCTTAAACGCCTGCCACACTTCCGGCCGAAACACATTCTGTGCCTTTATATATGCCGACAAAGCGTCATTGGCGCGTTGCGCTGTCTTCAGCAACGCCTCATCCGCCGCCTGCATAATCTGTCGATAGCGCTTTTCGCTCAAGCTGGCTCCGCTGGCGACGCGCAACTTAGCCGCCTCCGCAAAGCAGATGAAGCCTTCCCGCTCGCGGCCCGCCGCGATGTACAAATCGCCGAGCCGATCCAGCGCCTCTGCCCGCTGGGGGCCTTCTGTCAGCCGCGCCGCCCGATCATAGGCATTTTCTGCTTCTGCCCAGGCCTGGCGACTGGCATACAAATCTCCTAGGCGCAAATATAAATTCGCCTC
>CAZUOJ010000137.1:0-8656 GCA_964622325.1 uncultured Armatimonadia bacterium | reverse complement strand
TGGACGAAGTCTGCGCCCGCGCCGTGCGCACGGCTTTTGTGCGGCTGTATGAACGCGGCCTTATTTATCGCGGCGAATATATGATTAATTGGTGCCCGCGCTGCGAAACGGGCATTTCCGATCTGGAAGTAGAGCATGAAGAGCATCAGGGACATCTCTGGCATATTCATTATCCCCAGCCTGACGGCCGCCGCGGCTTAGTCGTGGCCACAACACGCCCCGAAACTATGCTGGGCGATACAGCGGTGGCGGTGCATCCGGAAGATGAGCGCTATCAGCATCTCATCGGCAAAACAGTGCTTTTGCCGCTGATGAATCGCGAAATCCCGGTGATTGCGGATGAAGCAGTGGATCGCGATTTTGGCACGGGAGCCGTGAAAGTCACGCCAGCTCATGATCCCAATGATCTGGAAATGGCTCAGCGCCACAATCTGCCCAGCATTGTAGTGATTGGCAAAGATGGCAAAATGACCGCCGAAGCGAAGCAGTACGCCGGATTAGATCGCTATGTCTGTCGGGAACGCGTTGTGGCGGATTTGCAAAAGCTCGGCTTGCTGGAAAAAATCGAAGAATACACACATGCGGTCGGGCATTGTCAGCGCTGTCATACGGTCGTGGAGCCGCTGGTCAGCGAACAATGGTTTGTGAAAATGGCGCCCCTGGCCGAAAAAGGCCTGGCAGTGGTGCGTTCGGGAGAGATTACATTTGTGCCCGCGCGCTGGACAAAAGTGTATACGGACTGGCTGGAAAATATCCGGGATTGGCCCATCAGCCGGCAGTTATGGTGGGGGCATCCGATTCCTGTATGGTACTGCGATGCCTGCGGCCAGCAAATCTGCGTCGCCGAAGATCCCACACAATGCCCGGCCTGTGGCAATGCCGAGCTGCGAGCTGATCCGGATGTGCTGGATACATGGTTCAGCTCCGCTCTCTGGCCCTTCAGCACTTTAGGCTGGCCCGAGCAAACGCCTGAGATGGAATATTTCTATCCCACTTCAGTGCTGGTGACGGGCTATGATATTATCTTCTTTTGGGTCGCCCGGATGATTATGATGGGGATGGAGCTTGTGGGCCAAAAGCCCTTCCATCAAGTCTTTATCCATGGCCTCGTGCGCGATGAAAAGGGCCGCAAAATCAGCAAATCGCTGGGCAACAATGTGGATCCCATCGATTTGATTGAGCGCTTTGGGGCAGATGCGCTGCGTTTTGCGCTCGTGCAGCTGATTACACATGGCCAGGATTTGAAGTTCAGCGAAGATCGCCTCGTAGGCGCGCGCAATTTTTGCAATAAGCTCTGGAACGCCTCCCGCTTTGTGCTGATGAATCAGGAGGCCATCACAGAGCCCCACGCCCTGGAAGCGCCGCCCCTGGACGCCTTAAAATTGCCTGAACGCTGGATATTATCGCGCCAGGCCGCCGTGCTGGCGGAAGTGCAGGAGCATCTGCAGCGATACGATTTAGCCGAGGCGGCAGAAGCTTTGTATGCCTATACATGGACGGAGTTTTGCGATTGGTTCGTGGAGCTGTCCAAGACAGATTTGTATGGCGCCGATGCGGCGCGCAAGGCGCATATGCAAAAGCTCCTGCGCTATTTGCTGTCTAACTTGCTGCGCGCTTTGCATCCCTTTATGCCTTTTATCACGGAAGAAATCTGGCAGTTGGGACAATTCGGCTCCGGCAGCATCGCTGTGGCGCCGTATCCCCAGAGCACGCCGGCCCATCGCGATCCCGCCGCCGAGCAGCAGATGGCGCTCGTGATGGAGATTACAAATCAAATTCGTTCCTGGCGAGCGCTTTTGGGCGTGCCGCCGCAGCAATGGCTTAAGGTACAGCTCGCCGCAGACGAGGCCGCCCAAGCCCTCCTTCAGGAAGTGGAGGCAGGCGTGAAGGCGCTGGCGCGGCTGGAGAAAATTGAATATCTGGCGCCCGATTCCCTGATGGCGGCCACATCGACAGACACGGAAACGCCCGCTGCAGCCACCGCCCCATCGGGCTCCCAAGCCCTCACAGCCAGCATCCACGGCGTGACAATTATTTTGCCGCTGGCGGGAGCCATTCCGGATCTGGAAGAGCAGCTAAAGCGCCTGAACAAGCGCTGGGAGGAATTGCAGCGCGACAAACAGGGCCTGGAAAGCCGCCTGAACAATGAAAAATTCATCGCCAAAGCCCCGCCAGAAGTCGTGGAAGAGCATCGGGAGCGACTGGCAGATATTGAAGCCCAATTAGCCCATTTACAGGAGCAAAAGACATTGTTTGAAAGCCTCTTGCAGGCTTCATAAAGCGCCCGGGCTCTTTGCCAGCACGCTATTTGGGGAAATTGTCTTTGGCAAATTGGGCTTGCCTTTCAGCCAGGGATTTTTCTGCGTCTAATCCATCCGACAGCTGCCCCCAGGCTTGCAAAATAGAGGAAAGCAGAGGGCAATGACTGGACGCCCGCCTACGCTTGCCCTGCCCCTTCTTCCTGAGAAATGCTGGCCAGACAGACGGGATGTGGAGGCTGGGCTGTTCCCTTCCTTAAAACAAATTCCCACGCAAAAATAAAAAGGGCGCTGGAGATTTCTGTCCCAGCGCCCATAATTTTTCTTTCCACATTAAAAAAGGGGATTTAGCCCTTATATCATTTGCGCGCCTTATCAGTTGCTTTTGTTTATTCCTTAAGGCAAGCGGAGCTAGCTAGGAGCTGATATCGGACTTATTTCTGCTTATTAAATTGTCCCAGCTGCTATTGAATCGCCCCGGGCGCCTGCACCAGCCCCGCGCCGTAATATATATCCCAGCCCACATCGCCCAAATCCAACGCCGCGGTCTGCAAAGCGAACAGCACCGCCGCAGGGCTATCGCCGGGATAACGCGCCAGGCGCAATGCCACAACGCCCGCCACATGAGGGCTGGCCATGGATGTTCCGCTCATCGTCGCGTAGCTGTCGCCTTTATAAGTGGAATAAATGTTAACGCCCGGCGCCGCCAGATCAATCTTCCCATAGCAGCTCCAGGATGCGCGGACATTATTGATGTCTGTAGCAGCGACGGAAATTACTTCCGGATAGGCCGCGGGATAATTAGTGGCCCCGCCGGAATTCCCGGCCGCCGCCACCTGCACAATCCCTGCATTGTTAACGGCTTTAACTGCGTCTGCGAAAGAGGGCACATTGTAAGTCGTGCCCAGCGACATATTGACTACTTGCATCCTGTTGGCCACGCACCACTGCAGGCCTTCAATAATATCCGACAGATATCCGCTGCCTGTTCTGTCCAGCGCCTTAATGGCATAAAGCTTCGCTTGCGGCGCCACGCCCACCACGCCAATCGTGTTATTCACCGCCGCCACAATGCCCGCCACATGCGTGCCATGGCCATTGTCGTCCTCAGCCGTTTTCCGCGGACTGATCGTGTTGACGCCGCCCGCAATGTTCGCTCGCAAATCCGGATGATCCAGATCTATTCCTGTATCCAGAATCGCCACTTTTACGCCGGCGCCCATGCTTATGCCCCAGGCCGAAGGAGCCAATACCCGCTCAATACCCCAGGGAATAATTTGCGCTGGCTGCGGCGGCGGGCTGGGCTTGGCTTTGGCCGCCGCGGCGCAGCCCGCCCCTTCCTCCTCTATCGCATAGACAACAACATCGGGATCAATCCGCTTGATTTCGCCCCGACGCTGCAGCGCCCCCACGGCCGGCGCAGGCAAATACACTGCCCAGCCATTGATGAGCGGCAGGGGCTTGATAGCTACTCCGCCAAAAACACGCAGCAGCGCCTCCTGCGCTGCTGCATTGACATAACGCTCCTGAAACACAACGATCTTGCGTTCCTGCCCCACGCCCTGCGCAAAAACGCTCGACAACAGGCACAGCCCCAGCAGCCCTACGCACAGCCCGAATAAAAGATAGAGCTTCAAACCCCGCTGGCCTTTCATTGCCCTCACCTCTTTACGGCTGAATGCCCAAATGCTCAGAGGGCGCAAGCCCTTATCAGCCTTAATATGGGATTGCTGCAAAGATTTCGGCTGCTGTGGCGATCTTCGTTTTAACTTGCAAAAGAATTTTTCAGCTATAGCTCAAATTATAATCAATTTTCAATCTGAAAGCAACAATTCCAAATCACTCTTTATTTAAAATTTTCTGGCAAATTACTCCAGCCCTTAAAAAAAAGAGCCCCCTCCCTGGCCGGCGATGTGGCCTGAGGGGGACAATAATTTTCGTGGATGCTAAAGCTGGCGCCACTGCCTTTTATCCGGCGCGGCCTGTGATGGCTTTTGTCGCCTCGACTTCCGCGGCGTCCAGATAGCTTGTATCTCCTTCCCGAATGCGCTGCACGGCTTTGCTGACCGCCGCACAGATATATTCATTATCATGTTGGCTCATCCACGGATGGATGGGAACACAGAACAGCCGCGCGCCGATGAGCTCCGACTGCGGCAGCTCCTGGCCCTTTGTATGTTCGGCAATAAAGGGGATGGTGCTGTGGCAGGGCGGATTGGCGACAACGCTGGAGACTTTATAATCCTCCCACAGCATACGCATCAATTGATTGCGCTTGGCGCCTGCCCATTCTTCGGGCACCAGCAATGTGTACAGATAATAAGTGTGTTTGACTTCCGGCGGCTCATAGGGCAGCGTCAGCTCGGGCACATCTTGCAGCATCTCATGACGCGCTTTGGCGACCGCCCGCCGCTCCTCAATCATCTTGTCCAGCTTGCGTAGCTGCACGAGGCCCACGGCCGCCTGGACTTTTGTCAGCTTGTAATTGCTGCCCCATCCGCCATGCTCCCAGCCAAATTGTCGCAATCCCCGCAGCCGTTTCGCCATCTCCGGATCATCAACTGTGACGGCGCCGCCCTCGCCCAATGTCGTCATCAGCTTTTGCGTGTGGAAAGACAGCACGCTCATCCACGCCCCATGTGTGTTCTTCTTCCCCTTGTATTCTCCGCCCATACAGCGCGCGACATCCCCAATGACTTTGGCGGGGCCAAATTCCGGATGCGGATGAGCTTCGGCGATGCGCTGATATTCATCAATGGGCGCCGAATAGCCATTCATATGCGTCACCATAATGGCCCGTGTGCGCTCCGTGATTTTCTTCTCCACATCCGCCGGATCGGCGCAGAGCGTTTTGGGATCCACTTCACACACGACGAGCTTTGCGCGCTGGCCAATGACGGCGAGCAGGGCCGCTTTGAAATTGATCGAGGGCACAATAACTTCATCCTCCGGGCGCAAATCCAGACACATCAGCGTCATATCCAGCCCCGAGCCGGCGCCATTGACTGTCACGCAGTCTTTCGTCTGAAAATATTCCGCCAGCGCCGCCTCAAAGTCCTCAATCTCCTTGCAAATAAAGCCAAAGCCGCGCGTCGGATCCATAGATTCGCGGATTGTCCGCACCACCACTTCAATTTCTTCCTCATCGTAATAGCCGCCCAGCAAGGGCTCATTCGGCCAGGCCACTTCTAAGCCGCCGCTGGCCAGAATTTTGTCCGCAGTTGCCGCATCCATTCGTCTCAGACCTCCTCCATATATGAAATATACGCTTATGTCTTCTTTAGCTCTCCGTTAATTCCTTCTTTTAAATAAAGAAATACTCGGGAAGGAAAAAGGAATGAAGCCTCGCCCCTCATATCGTCAAAAAGGAGCAATAACGCGCTTCGCCAAGGGCTATGTTTGCGCGCTTTTCCCTTGGGGCCCCATGCCCCAAACTTTCTAATGCCGAAACTTTTCGTCCCGCCCCTATCTCACGGGAAGATTGCCGTTATTGGGGCGCAGGCGCTGGGGCGGCAGCAGGCTCGGCGACAGGAAAAGGCGGGCCCTCGGGCGTAAATTGCACTTTGACTTCCACTTTCGCCGCCTTCAAAATCTCATTCCGCTTCTGTAAAGTAAGACTGGCGAGCTGACTGCGGCGCAGCATATCCCGGATCGAGGCTTCCACTTCCTCAAAAGGCGGCGTGCGAGCCGCCTTATAGCCAATCCGTTTTAAAAGATGCCACCCCAAAGGAGAAGCCACAGGCTGGCTGATTTCGTTTTGCGCCTTGAGCGCAAAAGCAGCTTTTTGAAATTCGCTGTCGCCAGGCGGCACAAAGCCGATATCGCCGCCATTTTCGCGCGTCCGGGCATCCAAGCTGGATTTGCTGGCCGCCTCATTCCAGCTGATTTTGCCGCTGACAATTTGCGCCCGTAAAGCTTGTGCCTCTTCCGCTGTCTTCACCAGAATATGAGCAATGCGCACTTGCGCGGGCTCCGTGAGCACATTTTTGTTCGTCTCGTACCAGCGCGCAACTTCTTCATCTGTAATTTTGACTTTGTCCTCCACCATTTTCTCTAATAACATCTGATCATACAAATTGGCGACGAAAGCCTCCGGCGTGATGCCCTGCTTGGCCAGCCACATCGCAAATGTCTCGCCTGTATACACGGCCCTGGCATCGTGCGTCGCCTGCAACGATTGAAAACGGCGCTCCAATTCTTCTTTCGTCACAACAACGCCCGCAGCCTTTGCGGCTTGCCGAATGGCAGCGTTCGCGATAAGATCCCGCAGCACGCGCTCCCCATAGCGAGATTGGAGGACATTAAGAAAATGCTCCCGGGAGATAGGCTCGCCATTGACTGTAGCCACGATATTCGTCGTGTTCTGATCCCCCCAGAGCCCTGATACGCAACTCAAAATCAAGAGGAGGCCCATAAAGACGCCAAAGCCTTTTTTCATGCAAAATGTCCTTTCTAATTTCGAATAATACTATTAAATGTGTTGTCGGCGGAGCTGTCAATGTTCTGTGGCGGATGGGGATTTTTGCGTGAGGATGCGCAGCCAGGCTTTGCCATTTTTGATTTGCCAGCGTGTGCCCAGCGGCGCGCTGATCCGTTGGAGACGGGCGAGAATTTTATCCCGGCGCGCAGCTTCAGGATACACAGGCCCCCAGCGCTTCGGCGCAATCCAGATGGGCTTCGCCATTATCTGCCAGCCCCAGCCCTCGGAATATTCCAGGCGAAAAATCGCGCTCTCCATTCGCTCCCCCTCTTGCTGATCAAACACAAAATTGCCCAGCGAATAGAAAATCGGCCTGCCCTGATAGATTTCTACGCCCTGCAGCACATGAGGATGATGGCCCAAAATCACATCCGCGCCGGCGCGAATCGCGGCATAAGCTGTATTTCGCTGCCGCGGACTGGGCAGGCTTTGATATTCGTCGCCCCAATGCAAGGATACGCATAAAATATCACATTGCGAACGCGCCGCCTGAATCTGCGCGCGCAAATTGCTGCGATTGGCATTGACTTTATTATATGAGCCGTGCGCAAAGCTCAAATCCGTTGCGGCCAAAAAGCCCACCCGGACAGGCCCCTCGCCGACTTCTAATATCGTCAGCTCGTCTCCCCGTCCCTCCCGATACGCGCCACAATAGCTGATGCTGTGCTTTTCCAGAATGTTTAATGTTTGCAGCAGCCCGGCTTTGCCTGCATCCAATGTATGATTGTTCGCTAAGGAAACAATATCAAAGCCTCCGTGCCTGAGCACTTGTACAGCCTCGGGGGAAGCGCGAAAAATACAATCCTTAGGCCGATGAGGGCCTACGAAAGACAGGGGACATTCCAGATTGGCAAAGCTGATGTCCGCGTCCGTTGTCATCGCGGCTACATCTTTTAAAATGCTTTTGGCGCCGTTTAAGGCTATAGCTCGGCCTACATTCCGATCCAGCATCACATCCCCCACCGCAATCATGGAAAAGCGCCGACGGATTTTTTCGGCCTGCGCCGTTGGCCCGCCCACGCTCGGCTGCGAGGCTTGCTGAAGGGCAGGATTGCCCGCGTTTTTCGTTGCAAGAGGCGAAGAGAGGCGGGGAACAGAGGCGGCTAGCTCAGGGCTTTTTTCTTCTGGCGTGGCCCCCCCTATCCACACGAAAACAACGAGGACGAGATAACAAATCAAACCCGTAAGCAGTGGCTGAGATTGTTTCACAGTTCTTGTCCCCCCATTCTGTTGAGGAACTGTGAAACATCTTAAATTAGCCAAGACAACCCTGTCAATGTATTTATTGTCAAAATTGTATCAAAAAAAGCTCAATCTCATAAGGCTTGCTGCATATCGCAACATATCAGAAATGAAGCGCATTTTCTCCCAGCTCCCCAGATGGGGACGCTCGCATGATTAAAATTGTCCAGGCGCAGTGGCAGAATAGCCCGTGCTTGTTGGGACGGACTTTCTATTTGCAAGACATTTCCGAAACAAGAATTTATCCAGAGAAGCCGAAAAAGTTTCGCCAAAAACAATAATCCCCGAAAACAACAAAGACAGAAAAGCCATCTCTTCTCTGCCTTTGTCATTTTAACTAATTTTGGAAGCGGAAAGAAAGGAGGAATTTATTTTTGATCGGGCGTGTACGGCAATAACGCCATTTCCCGCGCCCGTTTGATCGCCAGCGCAATACGGCTTTGATGGCGGCGGCAAGTCCCTGTCTGGCGCGCCTTGCGGATGCGCTTGCGATCATCTATAAATTGCTCAAGCAGCGCGATATTTTTGTAATCAATAATGTGTGTTTGCGGCTCCGCACAAAATATGCAGATTTTCTTTTTGCGACGACGCACAATGGCTGGAGAGCTAATATCGCTAGCCACGATTGGCTGTTCCCTCTTTCTTTTTTAGGATTTGGAGCTTATAGTATAACGAG
>CAZUOJ010000136.1:0-8687 GCA_964622325.1 uncultured Armatimonadia bacterium | reverse complement strand
TGCAGGACAATGCCGACATGGCTGCATTCACAGATATGCCGCGCGTCCTGCACGAGGCCGTCGCTGATGTCTATGGCGCAATGGACGCGTCCCAAAGGATTGAGACGTGCGGCGGCTTCCACGCGCGGCGTGGGCCGGGCATAGCAATCCCAGCCCGGGACATCGCGCAGGCCAGCGTTTTTAGCCGCAACAGCGGCAGCCGCCCCGCCCAAAGAGCCCGTGACATACACGGCATCTCCAATTTGCGCGCCGCTGCGGCGCCAGATATGGGCTCGACAGAGGCCCAAAAGCATGATGTCGAGGATAGCGCCTGCTGCGGGCGCAGCGTTTGTGTCTCCGCCCACAAGACTGACGCCGTAGGATTCGGCTTCCTGGGCGAGGCCCTGGAGCAATTCCGTCGCTTCCTCGGCTGTCCAATTGCCGGGAATAGCCAGCGAGGCCAGCGCAAAGGCAGGGACAGCCCCCATTGCCGCAATATCGCTGAGAGCGGCGACAAAGGCCCGGGCGCCAATTTCGCGCGCTGTCAGCCAATCCCGGCGGAAATGTCGCCCTTCCAGCATCATATCCGTCGTGACAGCCAGAAAGCTCTCCCCTATTTGCAACACAGCACAATCATCGCCAGGGCCTATGACTATCCGCTTATCATCCTGACGGAAAAAATCTTGCAGCCGCGCGATTAAGCCAAATTCGCCGAGCTCATCTAAGCGCATCAAGCTTTCCTCACACGCTCAAGCAAACAAAAAGCTCGAGGCCAGAAGCCTCGAGCTTTTGTGTCATGAGGGGGCTTTACACTTCCCACACATTTTCGTCTTCGGGCGGGACTTCTTCCAGGCTCTGGAAAATACGCTCTACAAAGACGAGCAGCTCGCGAGGATTAAAGGGCTTTGTCAGATAAGAACTGACGCCCGAGGCCCAGCCACGGAAGATGTCTGCATCTTGCGCCTTGGCCGTAAGCATAATGACAGGAATATTCTGTAGCCGCGGATCCGCTTGCATATTTTTCAGGACCTCAAAGCCGTCCATGCGCGGCATCATGACATCCAGCACGACCATATCCGGCATTTCGCTCTTTACTTTTTCCAGCGCTTCCACGCCGTCATAAGCTGTCAGAACTTCGTAGCCCGCGCGTTCCAGATTGACTTGTACAAGGCGCACAATGTGGCGCTCATCATCCACAACGAGAATGCGCTTCTTCTTATTACTCATTCTTGGCAAAGCCTCCTCCCTTTGAGGTCCTGGAGGAATCAAAAATCAAATTCCCTCATTGCGGCCACAGATTATTCTGTCCCGCTTTCTGCTATCACAAAGCATTATACATACGTTGTGAAGGCTTGTCAAACGCTGAAATGCAAAGAAAACACAAAAAGCTCTTGATGACGAATGTTCGCTGTCTGTTTCCGAAAATCCTTCTGCCAGCTTGCAGAGGACTGCAAAATTTGATATAGTATAAGAGCGGCCTGTCCCGCAAGCGCAGGGCAAGGGCGCAATTTTTTCTTAACATAAGGCGCCAATTTGTAAAACAATTTGAATTTATCATGCTTTGGCGGCAAGCTCCCTTGTCAGCCCAAGCAGAAAAGGAGATAGTCTGATGAAGCGAACATATCAGCCCAGACGGCTTTCTCGTTTGCGCAAAATGGGATTTCGTGCCCGGATGGCGACAAAAAGTGGCCGTCGGATTATTGCCCGACGCCGGGCTAAGGGCCGCCTGCGTCTGACGCCTGTGTAATTGTTTAATGTTGAGGAGCCTGGCGTGCTTTGCGCCTTAGGGGCCAATGCCGCCTCGCCACGAAGGAAGCTGCAAAGGCTGCGCCATCAAGCTGATATTGGCCGTGTCTTTGCGCAGGGACAACGTTTTCGCGGGCAGCTTTTGACAACAATTGTATTAAAGCAGCCCATACAGGAGGGCCAGCCCAGCTGTCGGGGGGCTTTTTTAGTGAGCCGGAGAGTGGCACGCAAAGCAGTGGCGCGTAATCGCTTGCGGCGGCAATTGCGGGAGGCGTTGCGACAGCTTGTGCGTCAACATCGGCTGGCCACATCAGCAGATGTGATTGTCCTGGCCGCCCCCCAAGCAGCTGAGGCCGAATATGCTGCTTTAGCCAAAGAAATGGAGTTCTTGCTGAAGCGGGCAGGCTTGTGGGCAGCGCCCGATCATGCGCCGGGGGGATGTGAGCAATCATTATGCTGAGTCGCTTATTGATTGGCGTCATTCGCCTGTATCAGCGTCTGTCGCGCTTGTGGCCGCCCACATGTCGTTTCCGGCCCTCATGTTCGGAATATATGATCCAGGCAATCCAGATTCATGGCGTGTGGCGGGGCCTGACAATGGGGCTACGGCGAATTATGCGCTGTCATCCCTGGAGCCAGCCTGGCGATGATCCTGTGCCGCCACGACTATCATCTTCAGAATTGAGCAATCATTCTATCACGAAATGAGCTTGTTATTTTATGAAGTTTTGGCCTGCACTCATTGGGATTATATTATTCGCAATCAGCTCTGTAGGAGCAGCAGCTGGCCCTTTGCCTTTGCAAGAGGGCCTGCCTCCTGAATTTATCCTTGCTGAGGAGCCCCCTTTACAGCAACAGTTGCAAATTTTGCAGAATTTGCGCAGTTGGAGCGAGGCGCATCCGCCGCCCCGGAGCGGCTTTCTCAGCGGGCTCAAATCATTATTCGGGGGAGGGCCGCCGAGGCCGCGTCCTGTGCCGGCGGAAGTGCTCATTTTGACGGCAGATTCTCTGCGCGGCTCGCTTGTAGAAGTAAGCGGCCTGTATCAGCATATCTCTACGGAGCTGGCCAAATTCCCTACGGAAAACGGCGAGATTCGCCTGTCATTGCCGCAAGGCTTAGCCAGTGAGGGCTTGCCTGCAGGCGGCGGCAAAGCCTGGCAGGGGCTCCCTGTGGCTGTTCAGGGCATTGTGGAAACAGGAGGCTCCTTTCCGCAGATTCGCGTGTCCTCGATACAGCCCTCGCTGCCCCTGACATTAATACGGATGGCGCGTATTTACGAATTGTTGCAGCAATTTGAAAATGCCCAAAAAGCCTATGAGGCGGCCGCCAAAATGGCGGGCTTAACGCCCTGGGGAGCCTTCGCCAATGTGAATGCGGCGCGTATCGCCTATGAGCATTCGACGGATAAAAATCATGTGCGGAAAATGTTTTCCAGCGCCTGGACAATGCTTGTGGGTAAGACGCCGCTATATACATGGGTGCCGCGCGATTGGTGGCTGCCGCTAGCCAAAAATTATCGGATGTACGCGGAGACATATAACGCGGCGAAAGATGGGCCTGCCTGGGCGAAAATGTCCGTGGCTGTCGCTCTGGGCCCCTGTCTGGATACGCTTAATAAAAGCGATTTTTGGTATCAGTTTATGGATTTCTTTGTCACGCTGGCTGGCGGAAGCCACTGGCTGGGCATTCTCTTGCTTGCCGTGATTAGCCGCATTCTTATCTGGCCGCTGACAAAAAAGCAATTGGCGGCGGCGGAAGCGATGAAGCGCTTGCAGCCCCAGATCAAGGCTTTGCAAGAGCGATATGTGGATGATAAGCAGAAATTTCAAGAGGAATTCTGGCGGCTGTGTCAGGCGAATGGCGTCAATCCGCTAGGCGGCTGCCTGCCGATGTTAATCCAATTTCCCATTCTTATATTCCTGTATAAGGGCATTCGGGAATATATCGTCCAATTTCAGGGGAAATCCTTTTTATGGGTACGGGATTTAGCGGCGCCTGATCTGGCTTTGCTCGTCGCTTACACGATTAGCATGATTATCTTTCAAAAAATGACGCAACGGCTGCAGCCCACAACAACAATGACGCCGCAACAAGCGCAGCAACAACAAATGATGACATATATGATGCCCGTTATGTTCTTCTTTTTCTTTCAAAGCTTCCCGGCAGCCTTTTTATTGTACTGGCTCGCCACAAATATTGTGTATTTTGTGCAACAATATGCCTATACAATGGCTTTAGAACGAAAGAAAACAGAGACGGAGATTGAAAGCCTGGCGCCTGCTTCAAAATCTGGCGGCTTCGCAGGCGCGATGACACGGATGCTTTCTATGAAAGCCCAAAAAAGCGAAAAATCAACAGCCGAGACAGAAACAAAGCCCAGCTCTTACGAAAAACAAGTCACAGCCAGGGGCAAAACGCCAAGCAAATCCACTGACAAAAGCCCGCGAAAACGCAAATAAAAACCTTTTAAGTTCCATAATAGTATTTTTTGTTTAAAAAGATTATAATAAGCCTGTTAAAGGGTTTTACAGGGCTTATAAAGCGCTAAAATAAAGTAAAAAATGATTTTCCCTTCCGAAAGGGGTTGAAATTGTGGAGCGAGCCATCGGCACAGGAAAGACATTGGAGGAAGCCCAACAGGCGGCGCTCGAAGCGTTGGGCGTCCAGGCGGAAGAAGTAGAATTTGAAATTCTGAGCGAGCCGCGCCGAGTGCTGGGCTTTGTCACAGGCGAATATAAAGTTGCCGCGAGATTGAAGACAGCAGCTTCTGAAGCCGCGGATTCAGCCCAAGAAGCTATAATTGAGATTATAGAGTGTGGCGAAGACGAAGCAAAAGGCTCATCTGCTTCTGTTGAAGCTGCGTCAGAAGGAGAAATTGCTGGCCAGGAGAATGTGGAGCGCGCGGCGCCGGCTGTGCAGCCCATTCAAATTGAAACGCCTGACATTTCGCCGCAGCAGATAGGCATAGGCCAGCGGGCTGTGGAATTCGTATCAGAAGTGACGCGCCTGATGGGCCTGACAACAGATGTTGTCATTGTGGATCAACAGCCGGGCGAAATTACAATTGATATTCGTGGCAAAGGCCTGGGAGTGCTTATTGGCCGTCACGGCGCCACTTTAGATGCCCTGCAATATCTTACGGCTGTAGTGGCGAACAAGGGCTACGAACAGGAAGGCGCGCGCATCATTCTGGATGCAGAAAAATATCGCGAACGCCGTAAGAAAATGCTTGTGGAATTAGCGCTGGAGCATGCGCAAAAAGCCAAGGAAACAAAACAGGAAGTTGTCATCCCCGATTTGAAGCCGTATGAGCGGCGCATTATCCATCTGGCACTTCGCGACGATCCCGATGTCGAGACATACAGTGAGGGCGAGGGCGAGGATCGACGGCTTGTGATTTCGCCCAAGAATGTGTAAAAAATCCAGGGCGAAAGCTATAGGCGTTTTTATGCTGCAAGGCCTGTATTTGTTCTTGCCCCAAAGAAGAAGAAAAGAAGCTCCAGATATTGCTGCAACGTCCGGAAAGTTTGCTTTTACGCCACAGGAGAAAAAATGTATAAAGGCGTCCGTGTCGAGGCAACGGCCAGGCTTATGCTAATGCTGGCCGTTTTCGTTTCTGCCGCGCCGGCGACAGTCGCCGAGGAAAACGGCTGGAGGCCGGATCGTTTTATGATCAGCGCCTGGGGAGGCCCCACAGATGAGAAGACGGCGCGCGCATACGCCGACGCAGGCTTTAATACAGTAATGGCCAAAGCCGAGCAGCTGGATTTGTGCGCCCGCTATGGCCTGCGTGTGATCGTGATGGACGCCACGCCGGAGATGGCGGCGCAGCTAAAGGAGCATCCGGGCGTATGGGGGTGGTTTGTGCAGGACGAGCCCAAAGAAGAAGAATTTGCGAAAGTGGCGGAACGCGTGGCGCAATTCCATGCGGCGGATCCCAAACATCCGGCTTATGTGAATTTGATGGCATGGATGCCGCTTGAAAAATATCTACAAACAGTCAAGCCGCGTTTTTTGAGCTATGATTATTATCAGTGGTGGTGGAATCCGCGGCATTATTGTGGGCGGCTGGAAGTGCATCGGGCGGCAGCTTTGAAAGCGGGGCTGCCTCTTTTTTGCTGGATAGAGGCGAATGCAGATCCGCGCTGGGAATGGGGCAAGCCGGGCGCCACATATTTGCCGGATAATCTGCCCAAGCTGCGGCAAAGCGTGTCGTTAGCTCTGGCCTACGGCGTTGTGGGGATTCAGTGGTTCACGGGCGGCCTGTGCTTTGATAAAGATGGGAATTTGAAGCCTGCTGGAAAAGATGTGGCGTTGCTGAACAGGGAATTGCAAGCATTAGGGCCTATTTTGCTGCCGCTCACTTCCGAGGCTGTATATCATACGCCGCCTGTGCCGCCGCAAACACAGGCTGTCCCGCCCGATTTGTGGCTGCAATCGCCCTATCATGATTTGACATTGGGCCTGTTTCGGGACGCCAAACGCCAGCGTTATGTCATTGTCGTGAATCGTGATATCCAACGAGAACGCCGGATTGCCCTGCATGTGGATCAAGGAAGTGCCAAGAGGCTTGAAGTTTTTGATGTGGGCGGGAAGTGCTGGCAGGGCCTGGAGCTCCAGCCTCTTCGGGGCAAGATACAAGTGGCGCGCTTGAAATTGTTGCCCGGGGGGCTGGCTTTGCTACGCGAGGCCAAAACGCCCTGAATAAAAAAGCGGCTTTGGGAGCCGCTTTCGGGGGCGGGACATTATAATGAGCCGTTTCTTTTTAATCGCGCCGGCTGAGATGAACAAATTTCCCGGGACGAATCCAGGCTGTTGAAGAGGCGTTTCCCTATTAGTCCTCGCCTGAGCCCTCCCGGGCAAAGCCCAGCATGTCAGCACATTATTTGAAAATATCTACAGGCCGCCCTGACATAGCTTTCACATGGCCATCCATAAACGCTACATTTGTGAAGCTCCATTTCGGCATGCCGTGGAGGAATGGGGCGCCCTGCTGCCAATAAAAGGCTCCGAAGACATCGCTCCACATCCACAAATCTGCTTCTGAATTGAGCGTCAACTGCCGCGGCGGATGACGATTGATAAAGGGGCCCGTATGGGGATGGATGTCATACATCGACCAATAATAATAGCCGATGTTGCCAGCAGCCCAGTTGGCGTCCGTGGGCTCCAATAAGGGATTGTACGGGACGAGCCCAGAAATCGAAGGGCAATAAAAAATCTGTCTGTTTTTCACATAAGGATAAAGCCCCTGGACAACATTGAGCAGCGGATTGCCCTGTGTGGCGCCCACAGGGAGCATCTCATCATAATCCTGCCCATAGCTGAGCGTGGCTACGGCGAGCTGACGCAAATTGCTTAAACAGGAAGCCCGCTTCGCTGATTCGCGGGCGCGGGCAAAAACAGGAAACAACATTGCCGCCAAAATAGAGATGATGGCAATCACAACCAGCAATTCAATCAATGTAAATCCCTGGACAAATCTTTTAGGCATAAACGCCTCCTTAAAAGACAATTCTCATTTTTTATTATAACGAGTAAGCGGCATTGGAAACGGAAAATTCCGCGCAAAAACAGGAAGAAAACAGCAAGAATATTTGGGGAAAAAGAGAACGAATAGCCGCTCATGCTGTTGCGATTACGGAAGGGATATAATAAGGGGCGTGGAATTTTTTAATCAGTCTATAAGCGTCTTTTTC
This sequence comes from uncultured Armatimonadia bacterium, assembly GCA_964622325.1. Taxonomy (GTDB): domain Bacteria; phylum Armatimonadota; class Zipacnadia; order Zipacnadales; family UBA11051; genus JAJFUB01. Next base: position 1,262 of record CAZUOJ010000136.1, on the reverse strand, counting down.
CAGAAGCATCCCTTTTTGAAAAGGAGTGAGGCAGATGACAGTGATGGAAGCGATTCAGCAGCGCTTTAGTGTGCGCAGCTATCTGGATAAGCCTGTAGAGGACGAGAAGCTGCAGAGGATTTTAGAGGCGGCGCGACTGGCGCCTTCGGCGAACAATCGACAGGAATGGCGATTTGTGATTGTGCGCGATTCTCAGCGGCGGAAAGCGCTGGCGGAGGCAGCGGGACAGCCTTTTGTGGGCGAGGCGCCTGTAGTGATTGTGGCCTGCGCCAATGACACGAGCCGCATCATGCGCTGCGGCTTGCCCTGCCATCCGATCGATGTGGCCATAGCCCTGGAGCATATTGCTCTGCAAGCCACAGCCGAGGGCCTGGGGACATGCTGGATTGGCGCCTTTGATCAGGAGGCAGTGAAAAAAATCATTGAGGCGCCTGAAAATGTTGTTGTCGTGGAGCTGATGCCCTTAGGCTATCCTGCCACACAGGCGCCGCCGAAAAATCGGCTTCCCTTAGAAGAGATTGTGTATGAAGAAGTGTGGCGCAAATAATGGGCATTGGGCCTATGAAAGTTACTGATGAGCTCACAGGGGCGGATTTTTGTGTCATTGGGGGAGGGATGGCGGGCTATTGCGCGGCGCTTGCAGCGGCGCGCGAAGGCGCACACACAATCCTTGTCCACAATCGGCCTGTTTTCGGCGGCTGCGGCAGCACAGAAATCCGCGTGCCTTTTTCCGGCGCCGGCAGCCATAATCCTTCCGCCAATGAGACGGGGCTGATTCTGGAGCTCATCACAGAGGAACGTGCCCAAAATCCGGATCCTGCCGCGGAAGGCTGTGTGAACGCCGCCTGGGATATAATTTTATACGACAAAGTGCGGCAGGAGCCGAACTTACAGGCGCTGCTTAATGCGCATGTGTGGGCTGTAGATGTAGAAGACGCTTGTTTGCAGGCTGTATATGCGCTGCAGCTGGACACGGAGCGTGTGTGGCGGATTGAGGCGTCTTTATATTGCGATGCGACGGGGGATGGCGTTGTCGGCGCAGCTGCCGGCGTGCCCTTTCGCATTGGCCAGGAGGCGAGCTGGGAATATGGCGAGACCTTAGCGCCGCCACAAGCGGAAACATGGACATTGGGCAGTTCGCTATTGTTCAAAGCACGGGATTGCGGCCGGCCCATTCCCTTCACGCCTCCCTCGTGGGCGGCTCGTTATCCCACAGAAGAAAGCCTGCAATATCGTCCTCATGGCCGTCTTTCCAGTGGCTA
>CAZUOJ010000135.1:0-8744 GCA_964622325.1 uncultured Armatimonadia bacterium | reverse complement strand
AGGAGTGCCTGGCGGGCTTTGGGGGGCAGCTGGGCGAGCGCCTGGGCAAGCTCCGCGAGGTCCGGAGTGGCCGCTTCTGTAGAGGGCTTTTCCCGCAGCTGGCGGACGGCCTGCTCCACCTCCCGATCCGCCAGGTGGGCGTAGATCATGGCGGTGGTAGTGATGCGGGCATGGCGGAGGGCTTTGCGGGTGAGCTCCAGATTGCCCGTCTGCCGCAAAAGATGCGTGGCGAAAGTATGCCGCAAGGTATGGGGCGTGACCCGACGCGCCAGGCCGGCTTTGCGGGCGATCCGCTGGACGAGCTGGCGCACATAGCGCGGGTTGAGAGGCTGGCCGGGGGCAAGCTCTTTGGGGTCAGAAAAGCCCCCGCCGTGATGGCCTTTTGTGATGGTGCAAAACAGGGGGCCGTTGTCCAGGCCGAGGGCAGCCCGGGCCTGCAGCCAGGCCTGCAGGCGGGCGGCGGCGCGGGCGGTGAGGGGGACGAGGGCGGGCTTTTTGCCTTTGCCCAGCACGCGCACATGGGTGGCGAGCTGGCCGCCTTCGCGGACGAGGTCGGTGGTCTGCAGGGCGAGGGCTTCGCCGAGGCGCAGGCCGGTGTCGGCGAGGAGGGTGAGCAGGGCGCGGTTGCGTTTACCGCTGGGGCCGCGGGTGGGAATGGCACGCAGAAAGGTCTCGAGTTCGGTTTCGGTGAGGGCGTCTTGGGCGGGCATGGGGGCGGGGAGGTCTCCTTTTGTGATTCTACCGTTAATAGGCTATTTTCGGTATCATATCACATATACTCCCCCCAAGTCAACCCCTTTGCTTAAAAACGGTAGCTATTTGCAAGGATTCCCCTTCACGCCTCACCCCCTAAAACTTCACGCGTCAAGAAGTCTTTGATAAGACCACGCCGCAGAATATTATGCCAGCGCTGATTACGATAACTCCGCAAACACCCATAACAACTGCTGTCTTCGCCACATCCGCATATTCCCCCTACCCGTTCCGCCGCGCCGGACAAAATACTGAGCTTCATGCCGAAAAGAAGTGGAGCCCTTGTCTTTTGCTCCACCCCTTAAGAGAGTAAGTGAGAGAAAAGGAAATAAGACTAAATCTATACCCAAATACAAAGAAAGGGGGACGGTAATGGCGCCAGCCCCTCAGCCCCGGGCTTATACGATGCGTTTGGCCGCGGCTGATCCGCAGGTGAAAGATTGGTCACGTCCCTTATGGTTGACCCACGAGGCGATTAATCGCGGCACGCAAGCTTTTGGAAATTGGCTTCTTTCTTTTCGAGGAGGCATTTGTCATCGTTGGGCGGATAAAGAGGGCGCCTCTGCGGAAGAAAAAGCCCAAAGATGGCTTTTATTTGCGCGTTCTATGTAAACCAAGGAATCGTGAAGTGAACTTCTAAGCAAAAATTTGAGGTAAAAAGCAGATATATCTTGATTAAATCTTAATTAAATGTTTAACTTTTATTTCCCTGAGAAGGAGAGATGCATATTATGCAAAGGGCAAGCATACTACTGGGATTAATTTTGTTGCCACTTTTACTGAGTGGATGTGGGGGCGGAAATGGTCTAGAACACCCTTATTCTTCAGGAGTAGTACTTGTCCAAGGAACAACCACGCACAATCTCACGCCTTATGTGCCTTCGCCTCAGGATTACCGCTGGTACGACATCGCTGATAACCTTTTTTGCAGCGAATTTCGTAACCAATTTGTTTATACGGTAGGGCAAGGACAAATCAGCTATCAAGACAGCGCCGAAACATTGCGGGGAACTCTGCAAGTATCGGGAATCAAGCCGAATTTTGCGTATCAAATTAAACTGGAGGGACAACCAACAGCCCGCTACCCTTGGACAACAGCGGACCTGCTGGATCCGCGCAATTGGGCCAACAAGCAATTGGGATCTTTAGGGCGCTGGTGGTGTGTGGATTGCGGGTGGAATGTGTCCGATAAAGATCTTCGCCTGCATAAGGGCCATCTGATTTTGGGCTATTTGCTTTTTGATTTCTTTGTCACAGACAACACAGGCACAGCCTCATACTCGTTTGTGCTAAACAGCAGCTTTCATGTGTTGTGGAAGACCTCCCAGCGCACCCCTACGGCTAATGACGGAGCGGTCCGTCAATATAACATCATTTGGTCCTCTTATGGCTATGGAGGCACCGAGGAGCCGAGCGGATTCAATCATGGTCCCATTGGTATTTACGCCGAATGGGAACCCACTCGGCCTTTGCCAGGGCAGGTCGTGTTGCCAGAAGGCAATTATCAATGTCGCCTCTTGCTCACGGAAGAGAGCTGTCATAACAAATTAGGCTGGGATGCGCCAGATCCCTCCTTGGGCGGTTTTTGGGCGCATGCCTTATCAGACGAGGAACTTTCCTTCCAAGTAAAGAGCGCCTCACCACCTAGCCCTGGGACAATCACTGGAACAGTCAAGGATGCGGTGACTGGGCGGAAGCTGCGTGGAGCAACGGTCCTTGTCGTGGACACAGGACAATCAGCAATAACAAGCAGCAATGGCACCTACACCATTACAAACGTGCCGGCGGGAAGCCATGAGATAAAAGCGTGGGCCCCTGGATACCTAGAAGCCAGCAAAATTGTGTTTGTGCCGGAAAAGCAAACCGTCACCGTCAATTTTGAACTGCAGCCCAGTAAATAAGGGCAGCGCTATCTTGGCGGAAAACGAATTATGCCTGTACTGGCATTGCAGTCTCACGCTTGCGAGCCTATCGCACAAATATAGCAAGGATGGATGACGGTGAATTTTCTTAGATAATTATGAGTTTTTGGCCAGTGAGATAAAACCGCATAATCCAAAAGAGCGCTTCTTATGGCTCATTTCAATTTGTTAGAATCACGGCCCAAAAACTTCGTTACGGACCGGAGATTCTGGCACCCTCCCCGCTGGGTGATTAAGCTAGCTGCTTTAGGAGTGCTTTTTTGTATCTGGTCTTCGCAACCTGGGCATTTTCTGGATTTATTAGAATTGCGTTCTCTTGATTTGCGGTTTCGTCTGCGCGGAGCTCGTCCAGCCGCCTCCACCTCCCCCCAGTGCCTTAGATATGACACGCTTGATTGATCCTTTGTTTTCCCTTTTTTCATTAAGGGCGGCGAGGCAGACAGAATTGTGGGCGGAGATGGCTTCGCCTCTTGCCAGGCGCTGCCATTCACAGTATCCTAAAAATTGATTTCTGGCTGCAACGCGGCCACGAAAATAAAAGGGCGCCATTCAGGCGACAAGGAGTGCCGTTATGTCCGACAAGCGTGTGGCTTTAATCCAATTTCCCGGCTCTAATTGTGAATGGGAGACAAAGCGCGCGGCCGAAGCCGCCGGGCTGATTTGCGACATCTTTCGCTGGAACGCCGATCCGGGCGCCCTGCCGGATTACGATGGCTACATCATCGGCGGGGGCTTTTCGTATCAGGATCGCGTGCGCTCCGGCGTCATTGCCACCAAACAGCCCATTATGAGAATTGTCTTTCATGAAGTGACAGAGCACGGCAAGCCCATTTTAGGCATTTGCAATGGGGCGCAAGTGCTCGTGGAGGCGGGCTTGATTCCGGGGCTGCATCCGGGCCATGTAGAGATGGGCCTGGCGCCCAATTTTCACGATCCGGAGCATCGCATCGCGGGCTTTTGCTGCCGCTGGATATATTTGAAACATGTCTGTGCGCCCGGGCGCTGCGCGCTGACTCGCGAGCTGCCCGCCGGAGAAGTTTTTCCCATTCCCATCGCCCATGGCGAGGGCCGATTTGTGACGCGCGATCCGGAAGTGCTGGCGCAGCTTCAGGAAAATGATCAGATTGTCTTTCAATATTGTGATGAAGACGGGCATATCGAGGACAGGCGCGACATCAATCCTAACGGGGCGCAAGCCAACATCGCCGGGCTTTGCAATCCCGAGGGCAATGTGCTGGGGATGATGCCCCATCCGGAGCGCGCCAGCTTTTTGCGGCAGATTCCGGCGGAATTGGGGGGCGTGTGGGGGGAGAAGAAAATCCAGGCCTGGGGCGATGCGCAGGCGATGAACAGCCCGGGGCCAGGCTTTGCCATCTTTCTGTCTTTGGCCCGAGCTGTCGGAGCGGCCGTGCCGGCATAAACGGACGGCCTCGTACGTGTGCTCTTTTACAGCTGAGCATAAGCAGGCAGAGATGAATGAGGGCCATGGAGAATATCCCCATAAGGCCCAAAAAGATTTAGAGGCAGCAAGGGCTAAACAGGCGCGGCAGCGCCTATAATTCGCCTTTTTCCAGAGCAATCCGCTGTTCAATGGGGCGGAGATTTTCCACGCGATTAATGACACGGGCGGGATTGCCGACAACGACGACGCCGGGCTCCACGCTTTTTGTAACGACCGCGCCCGCCCCCACGAGCGCCCCTGCGCCAATCACGACGCGCGGCAACAAGGTCACATTGACGCCCACACGGGCCCCGCGTTTGATCGTGGGGCCTTCCCGATATGACGCGGCTTCCTCCTGCAACGGATAAACATCATTGGAAGTCACAAGCCCGGGCCCAATGAACACATCATCTTCGATTGTCGTGAATTGCGTCACATGACAGTCACAATGAATGCGCACATTGTTGCCAATACGGCATTGATAATCAATATAAGAGCCGCTCCAGATGCTGACATTGTCGCCGATAATGTTTTCTTCGCGGATTATCACATTGTGGCCTGTCTGGAAATTGTCGCCAATAGTCGTGCCACAATAAATAATCGTGCCTGTACGTAAAAAACAATTTGCCCCTATGCGCAGCGTCAAATCAGCAATGGCCCGCTGGGGCCGATAGCCGATAATACAAGTGGGCTCAATGTGATGATGGGGGCCGATAATAATGCCGTCGTCTTTAGGCTCCATAAACATTGCCTCCTTAAAAAATGGCACCATTAAGATATTATCCTAAAAGAAAATATAATAAAAGCTCTCTGCGAAACAATTGTAACGAGGCCCTGCTTTTTAGCGTTCTCGATATTTGGCCACAGCCGCAAATAAAGCTTCAATATTTTGCCAGGGGAAGCCATAATCAATTTCTATGTAAAGCCAGCTTCCGCCCTGGAGGGGCTGAAAGGCCGCCATCAACTCCTCGATGTGCCGCTGCACATCTTTTGGCAAGCCAAATGTCATGATATGGGAGCGTTCGGGATGTAACGCGAGGGCAAGCTTGAGCTGGCGGCACTGTTTAGCCAGCGAGGGCCAATCGTATAGATTAATTTGGGGCCACAATGCCTTTATGCCCAAATCAGCCAAATCGGGCAGAATTTCCCCAATCTGGCCGCAAGAATGAAAGAAAATATCCACGCCCTGTTCATGCGCCGGCGCCAAAAGCTTTTCATAGCGCGGCTTAAAGAAACGGCGCCACTGTTCGGGCGACAGCAGCAAGGCTTCCTGTGTGCCAAAATCATCGCCGAGCTGCACGCCATCAGGCTCCAACGCCAGCACATAGCGGAGCACTTCCAATTGATATTCCACAAGCATATCCGCCAGCCGATTTATTTCCCGCGTGTTGAGCGCAATGTCCATCAGGACATCCTCAAATCGGCGCAGGGAATGCATCAGTTCAAAAAAGCCGCCCCAGCCGGCTTTGAGATAAAAATGTTGTTTATGTTGAGCCGCCGCGGCTTTAGCCGCCTCAAAGGAAGGCCCCACGGGCTGCGGCGGATCCGGCGGCCGCCAATGATGAAAGTGAGCCCAATCATCCAGGGGGCGCTTTTGCGGAATGCCCCACGCGCCAAAGATGTAATGTTTCCAAGTTATGCCCCATTCATCCGTGCGAATTTCGCAATAACAGCCATCGGGCTGAATAGCTTCGGCAGGCGGCGTGGGCACTGTTAAAGAGGAAAAATCGCCAAAATCATGAGGCAGGCTTTTCAGGAGCGCCAACAGGCGTTCGCCATGCTCATACAAGCCTGCCGGCGAAGGATGACATTCCAGGCCAACGACATCACAGGGCTGGAAATCTAAGATGGCGCGTATTCTCTCCCGGGGAGTCATGGCCCAAGCAAACTTTCATAGGCTCGCTTTGTTTAAATTCGGCCTCCTTAAGCAGAATTCCTACAAATTAGGGGAGCCAAAGGAATCCATCTGGAACAAAGGAAAAGATTTGATATGGAATTGACGCTGCGTTTTGGCCGTCAGGGCCTGCGTGTTTCTTTGCCTGAGCAGAATGTGCGGCATGTGTTGCGCATGAATCCCCTGCCTGTGCTGGCCGATCCGAAGGGGGCCGTGGAGGCAGCCTTGAAGCAGCCTGTAGGCACGCCGCCCTTAGCCGAAATCGCCGCTGGCCGCAAAAATGCTGTTATTGTTGTTTCGGATATCACAAGGCCTGTTCCGAATGCTGTCATTCTGCCGCCCCTCTTAGCGACGCTGGCTCAGGCAGGCTTGCCGCCTGAACACGTGACGATTCTTGTCGCCACAGGCCTGCATCGCGGCAACACAGAGGAAGAATTGCAGGAGATGCTGGGCCAAGAGGTGTGCGAAAGCGGCTGCCACATCATTAATCATGAAGCGCGCGATGTCTCGCAACATCTGTATTTGGGCAAAACGCCTCGAGGCCTGCCTGTGTATGTGGATCGTCGTTATGTGGAGGCCGATTTAAAGATTTTGACAGGGCTCGTAGAGCCGCATTTAATGGCGGGCTATTCGGGAGGGCGCAAAGCTATCTGTCCGGGCCTGTGCAGCGCGGAGACAGTCCTGGCCTGGCACAGCCCACACATGTTAGCTCCCCAGGAGGCATGTGCAGGCAATTTATGGCGCAATCCTGTACATGAGGAAGCTTTAGCCATTGCCGATATGGCGGGAGGGGCGGATTTTATTGTTAATGTCGTGTTGAATGAAGAGCGGCAGCTTACAGGCGTATTAGCCGGAGATATGCGGCTTGCCCATATAGCGGGGATGGAGCTGGCAGAAAAGCAATGTAAAGTCGCGCTCCTCGAGCCTGTGGATATTGTTGTGACAAGCGCCGCTGGCTATCCGCTGGATTTGACTTTTTATCAGGGCATTAAAGGCATTGTGGGAGCGCTGCCGATTGTGAAGCCCGGCGGCAGCATCATCATAGCGCAAGAAAATGCCGAAGGAATTGGGGGGCCTGAATTTACGGAGCTCATTTTAAGCCAACAAAGCCTGCACGCCTTCACAGAAACTTTATTTGCCGGGAAAATTAAATGCATTGATCAATGGCAATTGCAGGAACTGGCCAAGGCTTGTGAGCGAGCGAATGTATATAGTGTTTCCTCTTTGCCTGCTGATCTTCAGCAGCGGCTTTTCGTGCAGCCGGCCGCCAGCGTAGAGGAAGCTGTTGCAGTAGCGATGCGCCGGCATGGCTCGGCGGCAACAATTGCTGTGATTCCCGAAGGGCCTTATGTGCTGGCATGCTTGCAGGATGATCTCGTGGGACAGCGCTCTGTGCGCCAAATGCTGGAAGAAAGCAGCTAATAATGTACGGGAGAAGCTGCGCGTCAGGCCAATTCATCTTATTCAGCTTAATTTATGGCCTGTCAAAATAGCGATAAAATTAGGAAACAATTATGCGATACGGCATTGCTGTGTGGAATTTTATGCAGCCCGGAAAGCCTCTAGCACAGACTATTAAGGAATTGATTGCGCTGGGCTTTGATAGCCTCTCTTTACAATTGCACATGCTGGGCCGAGTCGAGCCTAAAGAATGGCGCGAATTATGCGCTTTCGTGGAGCAAAATGATTTATGCGTTTCCTTGCATACGAATTTTGTGCTTTTTGATCTGGAGCATTTACAACGGGCCTGGAATGATTTGGGAGCGCACGTGTATGATGTGACATTTGATCCGGCAATGCAGACAACTTCGTGGGGCACACGATATGCTGTCGAACAGATGACATCTATTTTAACGGAAATTGCCGCGCTTTTTCCGGGGCTGCGCTTTGGCGTAGAGGATTTCCCGTTGGATGAAGAGGCGCTGAGATATTATATGCAAGTCCTACAGCCGCTATTGCCTTTGCCCGGCTACGGCATTTTGCTTGATCTGGGGCATTTGAATATCCGCTGTCATAAAGAGCCCTATTTCCAGGGCTTGAACGCCGCAGAATACATTCGGCGCGTGCCTTTGCCAATTCACGAAATCCATATTCACGACAATGACGGCGAGAGGGATGAACATCGTCATTTAGGCGAGGGCACGTGTGATTTTAAGGGCGCAGCGCAGGGCTTGCGTGAAAAGAGCTTTGCGGGCATATGCACATTAGAAGTCGCGCCGGCTTTGCATGGCGCCACGCCGCAGGCAGAATGGGAGGGGCTGGCCGCCTCCCTGCATTTATGGCGTACGCTTATGTTGGCGTGAAGCCGTTACAGCTTATTTTGAAGTATTTAAGCAGACAGAAAGGAGCGCAAATATCTTGTCTAAGCTCAGAGTGGCCTTTATTGGCACAGGAAAAGTTCCGCAGAAAGCAGGCCCCAAAGGCTACGCGATGGCCTATCGGCATGCCGACGCCTATCAATTGTTGCCGGATGTGGAGCTTGTGGCGGCGGCAGATATTATTCCGGAAAATGTCCAGGCTTTTGCGGAGAAATATGGCCTCCAAGCGATTTTTACAGATTACAAGGAAATGCTGGCGCAAATCCAGCCCGATATAGTCTCCATTTGCACATGGCCTCATTTACATCGGCGCATGATAGAGGATTGTGCTCTCGCGGGCGTTCCGGCTGTGCATTGTGAAAAGCCGATGGCCTATACATTTGGCGATGCGAAAGCCTGTGTAGAAATCTGTGAAA
>CAZUOJ010000134.1:0-8764 GCA_964622325.1 uncultured Armatimonadia bacterium | reverse complement strand
AATTAGAAGTTGACGCCGACCTGCACCATCCAGGTGTTTTCGGGCTCGGTGTCAATCCAGGCGCCTTCAATGCGCCACGGCCCGCGGCTCCAGCCCAAGCCCGCGGTCACTTTGTGCTCATCGCCCATATCCATCGCGCCCACGCGGAGCTTGAGGGGATAATTCTTCGGGCACCACTCCACGCCACCATTCACCAGCATCTCATCGCTCGCGGTCTCGCCGATATCAATCAGGTCCACCGCCACGAGGAGATTGCTGATGGGGAAGGCAATGCCGGCGTTCCAGATGACTTCATTCGCCAGATCATTGGCCAGGTCCATCGCGACGAGGCCGAGCCGCACGGCCTTGTCTTCGCTGAGTGCCCAGCGATACAGCAAGCCGGCGTTAATCAGCGTGGCGTCGTCTTCCTCGGTGTCCAGGCTGATGATGTTGAGGCCCAGGCTCAGATTTGTGTTCTTCAGCGCGCAGCCAAAGCCCACACCATAATTCTTCACCATCTCATCATTATCGGTTTGGGAATATCCCGCGCCGAAGCCGAGCGCCTCCTCGGGGTTCCAGCCGGACCAGGACACGCCCCACAGATCCACATCGTCCTGCTGCCCGTACAGAAGGATGGCGTCATTGCCATATTCATTGCCTTCCTTAACGGGCACATTGAGGGCAGCCAGGCCAGCCGGATTCTGGGCCCAGGCAATCGCGTCATCACATACGGCAATGCCCGCGCCGCCCATGGCCGCTGAGCGCGCCGTCAGGCCTGCCACCTGCGCCCAGGCGCTGCCCGCCAAGACCATCGCCACCACTACTGCCAAGAGCATGTGCTTTTTCATTGGTACGCCTCCCATCTGCAAGATGAGTTCTCGCGTGGCTTTTCACGCCACCGCTTGAGGATTTGAAGACTGGCTGTCTCAATCTTCAAATCCTCTTTTAGGGGAGAGCGTTCCTCTTGGCAGCTTTGACAGGTGGCCTCGTTTCCCTGTAACTCGCTGCCTCCAGAGCTTGCTCTCCCCTTTTTGCCTTAAAACATTAGCACAATCAAGCAAAAATTTCAATACTTCTTATAAAATTATTTTGGCTTCCAAATACGCCACTTTAAAGACATTCTATATTTTGGACAGCACAGGAAGCCAAGTGTTGCTTATTTTTATGGGCAGCACCGAGGAAGCCCCTGGACAAGGGAAAGAGCCACGCGCTTCGGGCCTCAAAGAATTTTATGTTTGTATAGCCTATTACTGATATTGTGCATCAAAAAGAAGTCGCGCCCCCTGAAAGCTAAAAGCCCGGCCAGACGGAAACTTCATAGTCTGTGTTTGGGGGAGGGACTGGGAGACTCTTGCCCGCCCTGATTTTTTAACATCACTACAAAGGGCGGCGTTTATTCTGTGTCATTGATGAAGCTTGTTGTATTTTTCGCCAGAAAATACATCGCTCTTGCCTCCGCCCGGCCCGCCGCGTTTAAAAATACAGATCGCGTTCGCCCGCTTTCAGGCGCTCCAGGCGCTCCCGGGTCTGCCGCCGCAACGCCTCAGATTCGATGAGCGCCAGATGCGCCTCAATCACTTTTTCCCCTGCTTGCCGCGTGGCGGGCGAAGCATAATCCAAAAGATATTCGGCAAAAGTCAGCAGGCCATTGGGCAGACAGAAATGATGGATATGCCCCGGCTTGGCCAGGCTCATAAATGTCTGGCCGGTACGACCGGAACGATAGCAGGCCGTGCAGAAGCTGGGCAGATAGCCCAGCTCGCACAAATCGCGCATCACTTCATCCAGCGAACGGCTATCGCCGATCGTGAACTGGCTTTCGTCCACGGGCCGCTCGCCTTCCTCCCGATAGCCGCCCGGCGAAGTCCGTGAGCCCGCAGAAATCTGAGATATGCCCAGCCGCAGGCACTCTCGCCGCATCGCCGGGCTTTCCCGCGTCGTCAGAATCATCCCGGTGTAGGGCACGGCCAGGCGAATAATGGCTACAAGCTTGCGGAAATCCTCATCGCTGACCGGCGCTGGCGGCTGTTGCGCCCAGGGCGCATTCAGCGCCGGCTCAATGCGCGGCACGGAAATCGTATGGGGCCCCACGCCATAAGTGCGATCCAGATAGGCCGCATGATCCAGCAAGGCCAGTGTGTCCCAGCGCCAGTCATAAAGCCCATACAGCACGCCCAGCCCCATATCATCCAGGCCCGCGGGCAGCGCGCGATCCCACACTGTCAGCCGCCAATCGTAATTCGCCTTGGGCCCGCAAATGTGGGCTTTTTCGTATGTGGGCAAATGATAGGTCTCCTGAAAAACCTGAAAAGTGCCGATGCCAGCGGGCTTCAGCGCACAAAACTCCTCATACGAAAGCGGCGCCGCATTGACATTGACACGCCGTATTTCCCCCCGGCCCCGCCGCGTGTGATAGACAGTCTGCACTGCCTCCACTATATGCTCCACGGAGTTCTTCTGCGGATGATCCCCAAAGACTAACAGCAGCCGCTTGTAGCCATGATCAATCAGCCATTCCACTTCCGCCCGGATTTCCTCCGGCGTCAATGTCTTGCGCTTCAGCTCCTGATTATCCTGCCGAAACGCACAATACAGACAATTGCCCACGCAGTGATTGGAAATGTACAGAGGGGCAAATAAGACGACGCGATCGCCATAAATGCGCTGTTTGACTTCCGCCGCAGCGGCAAAAAGCTCTTCCAGCGCCTCCGGCGCCTGCACTTTCATCAACGCCGCGGCTTCGTCGCGCGTCAGGCCCGCACAGGCCCGCGCCTTGGCCAATATGTCGCGCAGGCGCGCTGCATCAGGCTCGACGGCCTTTTCCAGTGTCTCGGAAATAGCTTCTGGCTGAATGATGGCTTCACGCGGAGGAATTTTGACAGGGAGTTTAACCGACATAAGGGCTGCGGCCGCACTGCCGCTTCGCCTCCTTTTATTTTGCCGTTAAGCTGGCGCTGCGCGCCCTCTGCGGCGGGCTTTTCCCATCAATGGGAAAAGCCTGCCTCCCGCCTGCTTATTCCACGGACGCAGGAACTAATTGACACGGCAGCCACACCGTAAAAGTCGTGCCCTCGCCAACTTTCGATTGGACTTCCACGCGTCCATGATAGAAATCCACTATTCTTTTAACAATGCTTAAGCCCAGTCCCGTTCCTGTAACGCGGGCTGTTTCGCGTCTTTTTTCCCGAAAAAATTCGGAGAACAAATGGGGAATGTTTTCCGGGCTGATGCCAATGCCTGTATCCGCCACGGCCACACGCACATAGGGCCCCTCTGCCGCCGCCGCAATGCGCACCCGCCCCCCAGGCCGATTATATTTTATGCCATTACTAATTAGATTCGTGAACAGCCGCAGGAGTTCCTCATGATCGGCTTCCACTGTCGGCAGCTCGCCAGGGGCCTCTACTTCCAGCGTCACTTCGGCTTGCTGCGCCATGGGCTGGAGCAATTCCACGGCTTCCTCGAGAATTTGCGGCAGCGATTGGGGCTGAATTTGGCGCTGGACCGTCTTGGCTTCCATCCGCGCCACGGCAAGCAAATCATTCACAAGCTCCAGCAGCGCATGCAAACGCTGACGAGAGCGCGCTATCATTTCCTTTCGCTTTTCTTCCGAAAGCACAAGGCCTTCGTGGAGCACGGCCAGATAGCCGTCAATGGCGGCCAGGGGCGCGCGCAGCTCATGCGCCACCATATTCACAAATTGCGCCTTGATCTGCTCTATCTGATGGAGCTCCGTGATATCCCGCACGACCGTGACTGTGCCCAAAAAGGCGCCGCTTTTGGCTTCTGTGACTGGCGTGACATTCGCCAGCCCCCAGGCAGGCGGCGAGCCCTCCTCCAGGAGAATCTCCCGGGACAGCCAGCCCTGTGTCGTGCGCCCCTCATAAATCAGCTCCAGCAGCTCGCGGGAAGCCAGCACTTCCGCCAGCGGATGGGCTTCGCGTCCCGGCTGCACGCCCCGCAACAAACGGAGCGCCGCCGGATTATACAGCACCAGCTCATCCGCCGCATTGCAGACCAGCACGGCATCCGCCATGCAATTGATAATGCCCCGCAGGCGGCTTTGCTCCGTAGCCAGCTCCAGCAGCCGCCGCTCCCGCTCCGCCTGCAGCCGCTGATGTTCGCGCAGCAGGCGATGATGCTGGAGCGCTTTTTGCACGACACGAATGAGCTCATCCGCTGTGAAAGGCTTGGGGAGAATGTCATAGGCCCCGCGGCGCGTCGCCTCGATGGCTGTTTCTATCGTGGCGTAGGCTGTGATGACATTGCACACCAGCAGCGGCGCTTCGGCCTGCGCGGCCGACAGAAATGCCATTCCGCCCATTTCAGGCATTTCGGGCGGCCCGCCGGGCATACGCAAATCCACAAGGGCGACCGCGAGCTCCGGCTGGGCGCGCATAATCTGCAGGGCTTCCTCCACGGAAGCGGCTGTCCAGACCTGATGCCCTTCCCCAGAAAGCACACGCTGGCAGCCCCGGCGAATGCCCGGCTCGTCGTCCAGAACTAATATCTGAGCAGGAGAATCCGCAGAGGGCGGAAGGCCCGCGGACTGCATATTGTCTGACGCCATAATCCCTACGCCCCTATGGGCGGCGCTGCCCCCAGGCGGGCTTGCGCAGGCCTCCCTCACATTGGCTGAATTTAATGCCGCAGCACGGCTCCGAAGCGACAGACTTCAAAACAGGTTCCGCAGCGCACGCACGCCGTGTCATCAATCACATGCGGCTGCCGCGGCTCGCCCGCAATACAGCTCACAGGACAATTCCGCCGACACAGGCCGCAGCCCACACATTTTTCCGGATCAATCACATAATGTACAAGCTCCCGACATTTGTGCGCCGGACAGCGTTTCTCCTTGATGTGGGCTTCGTATTCGGCGCGGAAATGGCGCAGCGTGCTCAGCACGGGATTCGGCGCCGTTTGCCCCAGCCCACACAGCGCGCCGCGGGAGCACACTCGCCCCAGCCGCTCCAAGCGCTCAAAATCTCGCTCCTCGCCCTTCCCGGTTGTGATGCGATCCAAAATCTCCAGCATTCGCTTCGTGCCTTCCCGGCACGGCGTGCATTTGCCGCAGCTTTCATCCTGTGTGAAAGTCAGGAAAAAGCGGGCGATATCGGGCATACAATTCGTCTCATCCATCACAATAAGCCCGCCTGAGCCCATAATCGCGCCCGCCTCCCGCAAGGACTCATAATCAATCGGCGTGTCCAGATACGCCGCGGGCAAGCAGCCGCCCGAAGGCCCCCCTATCTGCGCCGCCTTGAATTCTTTATCGCCCAATATGCCCCCGCCAATATCATAGATAATCTCCCGCAGCGTGATGCCCATCGGCACTTCGATCAGCCCTGTGCGCTGCACATTGCCTGCCAGAGCAAAGACTTTTGTGCCCTTCGAGGTGGCGGTGCCGATGGAGCTGTACCATTGGGCGCCTTTTAAAATAATCGGCGCGATATTGGCCAATGTCTCCACATTATTTATGACAGTGGGCTTGCCCCACAGGCCCTTTTGGGCAGGATAGGGAGGGCGGGGGCGGGGCGCGCCCCGCTTGCCCTCGATGGAAGCAATCAGCGCTGTCTCCTCGCCGCACACAAACGCTCCGGCGCCCAGCCGCAGCTCAATGGAAAAATCAAAGCCGCTGCCTAAAATGTTCTTTCCCAGCAGGCCCTTTTCCTCCGCCTGGCGCAAAGCAATCCGCAGCCGCCGCACGGCCAGGGGATATTCCGCCCGCACATATATATAGCCCTGATGGGCGCCAATCGCGTAGCCGGCAATCGCCATCGCTTCCAAAACAGCATGCGGATCGCCCTCCAGCGCGCTGCGGTCCATAAAAGCGCCCGGATCGCCCTCATCCGCATTGCAAATGACATATTTGATGTCGCCAGGCGCCTGCCGCGTCAATTCCCATTTGACGCCCGTGGGAAAGCCGGCCCCGCCGCGGCCCCGCAGCCCGGAAGCCTTGATCTCCGCAATGACTTCTTCCGGGCTCATTTCGTCCAGCACTTTCGCCAAAGCCGCATACGCGCCCTGCGCCAGCGCATCGTCCAGACTCTCGGGATTAATCAGCCCTACATTCCGCAGCGCAATGCGGAATTGACGCTTGAAAAAATCCAGATGCTGCCAGTCCTGCACGAACTGATTGACAATATCCGACTCGCGCGCGCTCTCGCCCGCGGGCCTCTGTCCGCCATCAATCAGCCATTCGGCTATGATTTCGCCGCCCAGCAAATCCCGCTTCAAAATCTCCAGTGCCCGCGCGGCTGTAACATGCACATAGAGCCGCGGCGGCCCCTGCGGCGGCCGTATCTCCAAAAGCGGCTCCAGGCTGCAGCCGCCCACACAGCCCACTCGCCGCAATTCATAGCGCTCGTTGAGCTTTTCTTCTGTTAAGGCCTTTTCCAGCGCCTGAAGCGTCTCATCCGCCCCAGCCGCAATGGAACAGGTCGCCACGCCCAGCAAAAGCTGTGTTTTTTGCGCGCGTTCTTCGCTTTTAGCCTGAATTGGGGACACAATCTGTTGCAAGCTCTCCTGAGCCTTCATCTCCTGACAATCCTTTTTATGGCAAAATGCTATTCCTGCGCGGGAGCATCGGCGCCCGCCAGATACGCTACGACTTTGTCCGCCAGAACAAGGGGATCAATCGGCTTGTTAATGAATTCCACAACGCGCAGCCATTCGGGCTTCTGCTCATTTTCATCTATGCGGAAGCCCGTTTCTGTTGTCACAGCGGACACCATAATAATAGGAATATGGGCTGTTTCCTCCTGCGCCGCCAGCGCCTGCACCGCCGAAAAGCCCGCATACAGCCTCTCCATCATCAAATCCATAATGATTAAATCCGGCTTCTCCGCGCGCGCCCGTTCCACGGCTTCACGCGAATCAGATGCTGTGACGACAGCCAGGCCGCGCGCCTCTAAAGCCACGCGATTCGCCTCCACAAAATCAATATCATCATCCACAATCAACACTTTTGGCATACGCATCGCTCGCTTTGGGGCGGAGGCTAGCTGCTGGCGACGCCAGCTTGTTGCTGCGCCTCGGCCGTCAATTGCGCCAGAATCTCAGGAATTTGTTCTGGCTTTGTCTTGGCGTAAATCACGCCATTAATCATCATCACAGGAGCCTGGCCGCAGGCTCCCAGACAACGCGCCTCCAATACCGTAAACAAGCCATCTTCTGTTGTCTCGCCGGGAGCAATCTTGAGCTGCCGACACAATTCATCCAGAACAGCCTGGCTGCCACGCACATAACACGCTGTGCCCAGACACACACTGATCGTATACAGGCCCCGGGGCTGCAACGAAAAATACGAATAGAAGCTCGCCACGCCCATTACATACGAAGTGGGCACGCCCAGCTGCTGCGCAATGTGATTGATGGCTTTTTCGGGCACATAGCCGAACATATCCTGGACATAATGCAGCACGGGAATTAACGCGCTTTGCACATGTTCCGGATTTAGCTTTTTCTGTTCGGCGATGTATTCGTCTAAGCGCCGCCACCATTCCGGCTTATCTAACAGTTCGCGCTGATAAAGCATGGGACAAAATTAGCCTCCTAAAATGACTCGCGGATCTTGTGATTCCTGCGGCCGAATGCCCAGCGGCAGCCGCGGATAATAATAGGTATGCAAAAGCTCATGCGCCTTATGCGAAAGCGGCCGGCCCAGATATTCGTCATATAAACGCTGAATGTCGGGATTGTGATGGGAGCAGCGCCGCGGCCGCGTCTGATCCAGCTCGTACAGGGCCGCCGCCCGCTGCTGCAGAAGGCTTTCATCCAGCGGCACGGCATTCGCGCCCGCATAGGGCTGGCCGCCGCCGCCAATGCATCCGCCCGGACAGCCCATCACTTCAATCCAATCATAATGCGCCTCGCCCGCCTTCAGCTTCTCCAATAGTTTGTTTGCATTGCCCAGGCCATGCGCAATCGCAACATGTATTTTGCGGCCCGCAATATCAATCATCGCCTCGCGAACGCCTTGCAGCCCCCGCACGGGCTCAAATTCCAGTCGCAATTGGGGCAAATCCTCGCCTGTAATGAGCCAGTACGCCGTCCGCAGGGCCGCCTCCGTCACGCCCCCTGTAACGCCAAAAATGGCGCCTGCGCCCGTGGACTCGCCCAGCGGATGATCCGGCGGCTCGGGCTGCAAATGCAAAAGATCAATGCCCATATGCTTGATGAGCCAGCCGAATTCACGCGTCGTGAGCACAGCATCCACAGCCGGCAAGCCGTTCACATAAAGTTCCGGACGCCGCGCCTCAAATTTCTTGCAAGTGCAGCACATAAAGGCTACGGAAAATATGCGCTGCGGATCCACGCCAATTTTTTCCGCAAAATATGTCTTGACAACAGCCCCCTGCATGCTCATCGGCGATTTTGCCGTGGACAATAAAGGCAGGATATCTGGATGGAATTGCTCGGCAAATTTAATCCAGGTCGAACAGCAAGAAGTGAGATTGGGCAGGCGCCCTTCTTTCAGCTTTTCGACAAATTCGGCGCCCTCCTCCATAATTGTCAGATCGGCCGAAAATTGCGTGTCAAACACATAATCCACGCCCATCCGGCGCATCGCCGCAAAAGCCTCGCCCTCCCACGATTGTCCGGGCTCCAGGCCACAGGCTTCGCCCAAGGCCGCCCGCACAGAGGGCCCCATCTGCGCCACGACAATTTTGTCGGGATCTTCTATTGCCCGCAAAAAAGCCTCTGTCTCATTGCATTCCAAAAAGGCAGCCGTGGGGCACACATTGACACATTGGCCGCAACCGACACAGACGCTTTCGCTGAT
>CAZUOJ010000133.1:0-8818 GCA_964622325.1 uncultured Armatimonadia bacterium | reverse complement strand
GGCTTTCCAGCAAGGCCATGCTATTGGCAGCCATAGCTTCAGCCATCCTGCGCGTTCTACATTTAAAGAGGCCTCAAAAGAGTTAAAGCGTACAGCGCAGGCTATTGAAGCGGCGACAGGAAGGCTGCCTGTGCTTTTTCGGCCGCCGTATGGCCAGACAAAAAGCGCTTTATGCCAGATGGCGCTCAAGCAGGGCTATGTCGTTGTCTTGTGGACAATCAGTTCCGCGGACTCCAATCCCATTGGCGCCGACATCATCGCCCGCAATGTCATTCATACGCCCAATCCCGGCGATATTGTTCTGATGCATGATGGGCCCGGCCACAAAGCTACAGCGCAAGCTTTGCCCCGTATTTTACAGGAATTGACAGCACAGGGCTTTCGTTTTGTCACGATTCCAGAATTTTTACAGGCGTCAACGCAATGGCAGCAGCAACACAAGAAAGTCCCCTATCCCTCTGTTCCATAATTTGCAGGACGAATGCGCCCCATAGCTACAGGCCTGTAATGCAGGACTCCTCACAACACAGCCGAATGTAAGATAGGGCCATTTGTCTTAAAAGCTCTTTTCCGTTTCAGCAAAGAAGCCATCATTAAAATCTTAGACTCCGAAAATGCAAAATCCAGAATTTCTTTTAGGCGTGAGCTGTCTTCATTATTCCTGGCGAACACTGGAAGAAGCTTTTTTCCGGGCAAAAGAGCTGGGCTTCGCCCTCATTGAATTCAGCACAACATGTTTGGCTCAAGAGGATTATAAAGCCTGTGGCAGGCTAGCTGAACAAACAGGCTTGCGATTGAGCCTGCATGCCTGGGAAAATCTGGCGGCAATAAGCCTGGAAGAGGCTTTATGGCAGCTGGCAAGGCTGCAAAGAGCCTGCGAGCAGATGCAGGCCCGATATTTGATTCTGCATTTAGGGGCGCATCCTGATCGGGCGTGGGGGCTGAAGCATATAGCGCAGATTGCCGCGCGGATAGCGCCTTCTTTCGAACAAGCCGGCGTCCTATTATGCCTGGAGAATCATTATCCCTTTGATTATCAAGGGCTGAATGAGCTGGGCGGCTCCCCTGAGGATTTTGTCTATATTTTCTCCCAAATTGCCTCGCCGGCTGTGCAATTTTGTTTGGATTTTGGACATTCTCATATGGCGCATAATACAGAAGCTTTCCTTGCGCAGATGGCGCCCCGGCTGGCTTATGTCCATATTGCCGATAATCACGGCGAACACGATGAGCATCTGGCAGCCGGCGAGGGCACGATTGATTGGCCTTCTGTCCTTTCTCGAACATTGCAATCGGGCTTTCGAGGCCCCTTTGTTTTGGAATTTCCCGAATTAAACGATCCCGCGCGCTTTGCGCGTTTTGGCGCGCTTTTGCAGGCAGCTGCTCGTAATTTAGAGAATTCAATTTGAAATAAAAATAAGACAGATATTGTTACAAATAAAACTATATGCAGATTTTACAAAATTTAGCTATAGGAGATGGGAATAATGCCAGTGCGGAACATCTATGAAATGCCAGGGCAAGAAAAACAAGTGCGGCAGGGGGAGGGCACATGCAATGAAGCCGTTGTCTTTGCCCGGGAAGAATTGCGTACACGCCTGTTAGGCATCGGCCTCACGACAATCCATCCGGGCTGCAGCATTGGCGTTCATCCCCATGAAGATACAGAAGAAATTTATCTTGTGCTTTCCGGCCATGGCATCGCTACAATTGACGGACGAGAACAGCGTGTCCGTCCGGGGGATGTCATTGTGAATCATCCCGGCTGCAGCCATGGCCTGCGCAATGATACGGAAGAAGAGCTGCGCATTTTTACATTTGCCGTGGCGACAGGCTAATGGCGCAAACAGCTTTCGACAGGCGTTGTTCTTGCAATGCGTGCGGGCAGGCTTGAGGCGTGTCTGTGGATATTGATTGCTTTCTGGGGAGGCGGAACACAATGAGCCTTGAAATTCAAACGCTGTGTCTTATCGGCGCAGGGACAATGGGCACAGGCATTGCCCAAATTGCGGCGCAGGCGGGCTTACGCGTGCATCTTATAGACATTGAAGAAGCTGCTCTGGCTCGGAGCCGTCAGCGTCTGGATGATTCTTTTCGCCAAGGCATTGAACGCGGCAAACTGACAGCTCAGCAAGCCGAGGAAGCCAAAAGCCGGATCAGCTGGGGCTGCGATTATGAGATTTTGAAGGGAGCGGAATGGATTATTGAAGCTGTGTTTGAAGACATGGAAATCAAACGGACTGTATGGCAAAAAATCGCTCGATATGCGGCGCCGGATGTGCCTGCCGCCAGCAATACATCTACAATTCCCATCCAAATTCTGGCTGAATTTTATGGCCGGCCACAATGGCTGATCGGGATGCATTTTTTCAATCCGGCGCCAGCGATGAAGCTTGTGGAAATTATTCCCACGCCGCAAACATTGCCGCTCGTCGTAGAAACAGCACAAATGCTTTGCGTCAAGATGGGCAAAACGCCCCTTCTCGCTCCAGATATTCCCGGCTTTATCGTGAATCGCGCCCTGACAGCGCTTGTGGCGGCAGCAATGGATGTATGGGCGCAGGGCGCGGCGCCTGAAGCCATTGATCAGGCTCTCGAATTGGGGCTGGGACACAAAATGGGCCCCCTGCGCACAGCAGATCTTATTGGCTTAGATGTGATCAAAGCCATGCATGAAACGCTTTTTCAGCTAACAGGGCATGAGCGCTTTCGCTTGCCTCAACGATTTTACGATGAGCTGTATAATCAGGGCAAATGGGGCGTGAAAAGCGGCGCGGGATTTTATAAATATGAATGAAATGGCTTCAATGGCTCACACTATATGCTGGGAACTAGATAATTCATATCGGAAAATAAAAGGGAGGCCCCCATGCGAATCGCCGTGTGGATGGGCGTGATTGCTGTTCTTGTGGGGCAGACATGGGCTCAGCCTGATCCTGTAAAAGCAGCTTACATGTATTGCTCCTGGCCCAATGGACAGGCCTCTTTTCGGGACGAATTTGATGCTGCTTTCAAAACATTAGGCTGGAATGTTACAAAATTTGAAAACACACAGGCAGAGGAGCTCTCAGCTCGCTTAGACGAATTTGACATCGTTGTAGGCGGCGGCGTCAGCAATCTGGACAATGCCCAGGATTTTGCGCCCTATGCCGCGCAATGGCAGAACTTTTTACGCCGCGGCGGCATCGTCATTGCTACAGATGCTTCTTATGTCGGCATTAACAGCTTATGGATTGGCGCCATTGATCCGGCTTTAAAGACAGCCCCCGCCATTTGCAGCGCCCATAGCCGTCCTGCCGCGGAAACGCAAACTGTAAAATTTGCTTCCGGCGATCCCTTGCTCAATCTTCCTCATCATTTGCCTGCGGAGCTTTCCCCCAAAACTAATTGGGCGCATTTGGAAAATGTAGGCGAGGGCTGGAGAACGGCTGTCACATGCTATGACGGCAAGCCATTGCTCATTTATCGGGCCTATGGCAAAGGCCTTGTTGTCGTCACAAATTATTTCCGCTTTATGGGCTCTAGTAGCCTTGTAGGGGCGCATCTTTTAGAAAACGCGCTGACATTGTGCCGATTGCAGCAGCGCGGCTTATGGCTTCAATCTGTGTTTTGGCCGACACAGATGGCGCTCGGGGAAAACGCTATCCATATCCAAGCAATAAATGTTTCAGGCGAATCAATGTCCCTAAGCTGCCGCCTGGAAGCGCAAAAAGAGGGCGAAACGCCTATTTTGGCGGAACAGACGACAACGCTGAAGCCAGCAGAAAAAACTGAAATTACGTTGCGCTTTAATCTTCCAAAACGGGGAAATTATACAGGCACATTTGCGATATTCCGAGGCAATGAATCTTGGCTCAGCTTCCGGCGGGCATTTTTCGTTCCAGAGCTGATTTCTTCATGTTTAGCCTGGCGCCATTATTATCAACATCGTCGTCCGGAGGCGGAAGCCACAATTAAATTAGCGCCAGAATTGCAGACGCGTCTATCACAATTGCGGATAATAATGAAAGTCGTCGGCACGCAAAGCCGCCACGAAAGTACAATTCGCCCTGCTGCGCTTGAATTCACACATAGCATTTCGCTAGCGCAGCTTTTGCCTGGAAATTATGAGCTGATAGCGATGCTTTTTGACGGAGAGACGAAAATAGCAGAGGCCAAAACGCCTTTTAGAGTTCATCCTCGTCCGCGCGTGTATTATAACGAGTACAATGTGTGCTTTGTGGAGGGAAAGCCCTTCTTTCCGTTAGGAATGTATCATGTGGCATGGCGGGCGACAAAAGAAGAAATGCTTCAATGTGTGGAAGATTTAGCCCGGGCAGGCTTTAACACAGTACATACGAGCTGCACGGATCTGGATACATTTCAAGAAGTGCTAGATCGGGCCTACGCCTTAGGGCTAAAAGTCATTCCAGAGGGCATTCGCCCGGGCTCTTCGGCGCTGCATCGCTTCAAAAATCATCCCGCTGTTCTGGCGTGGAATTCGGGAGATGAGCCGGATTGTCATAATGTGGCGCCTGAGCATGTACGAGATATTATAGACGCAATTCGGGATACAGATCCGGAACATCCGCTGTATACAACAGTGGCGAAGCCTGATGTGCTGATGAAATACGCGCCTTTTGTGGACATTTTCTCCCATGATCCGTATCCTGTTGCCCGCGGCAATAAAAATACAATTGCCGTCGCGCGGCAAACAGCGCGGGCGCGGGAGGCTGTGCAGCAAAGAAAGCCTCTTTGGATTGTGCCGCAATGCTTCGGCTACAAGGAGGGGCCCTGGGATGTGCCAACGCCGGCGCAGGAGCGCAGCATGACATATCAGGCGCTAATTGAAGGCGCAAATGGCCTTATATGGTACACATATGACGATAAAAATTTTCGTGTACGGGAACATTCGGAACTGTGGGAGATGATGAAGCGGCTTGTGCAAGAAATCAAAACAATTGAGCCATTCTTGCTGGATCCGGCCTATACGGCGGAACGCTTCCAGGCGGGGCCTGACGGCTGTATACGGGGCTGTAAGATAAAAAATGGCTCGCGCTGGCTCATTATGGCCGCGCATACGAATGACGTCGATTTGGGAATACAGGAATTGCCCGTGCCTGGCCTTCCCACGAAGAGCAAATTAGAGGTTCTGTTTGAGAATCGCAGGCTTGCTCTCACAGCCGGGAAATTGCAAGATGCTTTTGGGCCGTATGCTGTGCATGTGTATTTGCTGAATCGTTAAAAAGACGATGGAATTTGTGGAAATAAAATATCAGGATCCCGCCACGAAAACATATATTGGCAGCCCCAGCCTCGTGCGGCTGGAAAATGGAGATTTGCTGGCCACACACGATTATTTTGGCCCGGGATGTCCGCGGAATCATGAGAATGAGGAGCATTTGCTGAGCGTCTATCGCTCCCGTGATGAGGGCGCCGTCTGGGAGAATGTCACACATATTGCGGGACAATATTGGAGCACATTGTTTGTTCATCGGGGCGCCCTTTATCTCTGTGGCGTTTCCCAGCAATACGGCTCCATTGTTATCCGTAAAAGCGTAGACGGGGGCAATACATGGACACATCCCGTAGATGAACAGAGCGGGCTCCTATTTCGCGGCGGATCGTATCGACAGAATCCGAATTATCATTGCGCCCCTGTGCCTGTGCTGGAAAAAGAGGGCTGGCTTTATCGAGCTTTCGAAGATTGCCGCGAGGCGCGCTGGGGCACGGGATTTCAATCGCTTGTTTTGGCGTGTCCAGCCGAAGCAGATTTGTTAAAAGCAGAAAATTGGCTGATGAGCCCCCCTTTGGCTTTCGATTCCTCTTGGCTGCCTCCCCATTGGCCTCCCTTAGAAGGGCCTGGATTTTTAGAAGGCAATATCGTGGAAGCGCCGAATGGCGAAATCTGGAATATCTTACGTTTTCATTCGGCTCCCCTTGTGGATAAAGCCATTGTCTTACGGGTGCGGCATCAGCGAGAAGGCGCAAGAGGCGATTCGTCTTTCTCCATAAAAAGGCCCTGTGCCGAAGCCCGGAATGTGTTAAGCCAGGAATTTCTGGAAATCATTGATTTTCCCGGCGGCATGAGCAAATTTACAATCCGTCGCGATCCCCTCACAGGATTATATGTGACGCTGTCCAATAACAATACAGATCCGCGCTTTCCGCAGCAGCGGAATGTATTGTCATTGCATACATCCGAAGATTTGCGCCATTGGAGGCATCGACGCACTTTGCTGGAGGATGATCAGGATATAACATGGGAGGAGTCTATTCGACTCACAGGCTTTCAATATGCTGATTGGCATTTTGATGGCGCGGATATTATTTATTGCGTGCGCACGGCCTATCGCGGCGCCCACAATTATCATGACGCCAATCGGCTCACATTTCATCGGCTGTCTCACTGGCGGCAAATGATTTGATAATCCAGAATCGAAAAAGAGAGTAAAGAATTAAATAGAAAGAAAATAGCTGTGATTTTAAGCATGTTTCCTCCTCACATAATTGGAAAATATTATATGGAGGGCTTATCCCAATGATATGAGCATGCCGATTTAAAGACATGTTCTTTGTTTGCGTCTAATTTCGTGGGAGGAGATGCGAATGACAAAAAAACAAGCCTTTTTGACAGCGATTAGTCGCGGCGTGCCGGATGTTGTGCCTGTGTCGCCGCTCATTCATTTCCGCTATGCACATAAGATTTTAGGGCGCTATGGCTGGAAGGATGTCTTTGAAGTGCATCAAATGCTGGGATCGTGTCATCATCGGGGGCCGATTGGCATAAGCTGGCAGAGCGCATTAGCGGAGGAGGGGCTGGGGAGCGAAATGCGGCTGATTGAAAAAACGCCTGAAGGACGCAAAACATATGAATGGATTATCCGCACGCCCCGAAAGACATTAATGGGGCAGTACGTTTGCGGCATGATCCCTCATGATCCGCTTGTGGGCAAAACGACAATTTATCCTGTAAAAAGCAAGGAGGATTGGCTGGCATACAAGGAATATCGGGAGAAACAAATCGAGGCGGGCGGCCAGCCGGATATCAGTACAGTGGAGGAAGCTGTCGCCTACATGGGCGAAGAGGGCATGCCCAGCGTGGGCCTGGGGCCCGCTTACACGGCGCTCGGCTCCCTGCGCGGCATGCAGGACCTGTTATATGATTTATATGATTATCCCGATTTAATGGAAGAGCTGCTGGCCCTGGAGCGGATAATTATGCGGAGCTGCGTGGAAGGCTTTGTGCGCTCCTCCTCCCCTGTAGCCTGGCTGGATATATGCTGGGCAACAGGCAGCGGCTTGAGCCCGCAGATGTTTGAACGCTGGGCGATGCCTGATGTGTACGAAGCGATGGAAATTGTCAAGCAGCATCCCGGCAAATATCTGGGCTTATACTCATTGGGCAAAATTCGCCAATTTATGCCGATGTTTGTGGAGGCAGGCGTTCATTTTGTATCTACATTTGAGCCCAACGAGGGGGACATATCGCTGCGCGAAGCCAAAGAAAAGTACGGCGATAAGATGGCGATTTTGGGGAATTTCAATTGTCTCGTGCTTTCTTTCGGCACAGTGGAGGATGCCATAAAAGAAGCGCGGCGTTGTCTGGAGGAGGCAATGGAAGGCGGGGGCTATATTATGGTTACGGCGGACGAAGTGCCTGCCGACGCCAAATGGGAGAATCTCAAGGCGATGGTGGAGACAGTGCAGGAATATGGGCGCTATTGACATCCAGCCCGGGGAAAAAATAAGCCAGGCCAAAGGATAATTGCCGGCAGGCCCAATTGAGATTGCATTTGATTTCCCCTGGAAGCCCTTAAAGGTCTTAAAAGCCTTTTTACAAGCGGCAGCGCAAACAGAGCCATGACGGGGAGGCACAGCCCAATGGAGGGAAAATTCATTTTTGTAGGAGACGAAGAGCTGGCGTTATTAAAGGAAGTGGTGGCGAGCCAGGAATTGTGGCGGGGCATGGGCGACGAGGGTCCGGTGGCGCAATTTGAGGACGAATTCGCGGCCCATCTGGGCCGTCAATATGTCCATGCCGTCTGCTCGGGCACGAGCGCCAACGAGACGGCGCTGGCGGCGTTAGGGCTGGAGCCAGGCGATGAAATTATTGTGACGCCGTGTTCGTTCATCGCCTCTTCGCTGGCGCCGGTGGGGCTGGGGCTCGTGCCGGTGTTCGCCGATGTGGATCCGCGGAATTATGTGCTGACAGGCGAGACAATTGAGGCCGCTTTAACGCCGCGCGCGAAAGCAGTGGTGGTGGTGCATCTTTGGGGACAGCCAGCGGATATGGGGCCTATCTTGCAAGTAGCGCAAAAGCATGGCTTAAAAGTCGTGGAGGATTGCGCGCAATGCTATGATGGATTATGGCAGGGCAAATTGACGGGCACAATAGGCGATGTGGCGTGCTGGAGTCTGCAGCAAAGCAAGCATTTAACATCCGGCGAGGGCGGCATTGTCGCCACAGATGACGCCGAAGCCTACAAACGCGCGGTGCTTTACGCGAATTGCGGCATGCCCTGGTATCGCTTTGGCCTGGAACGGGATGTGCCGCAGCCTGTGGGGCCCCTTTTGACGCGCGGGCATTTTGCATTTGGGCACAATTATCGGATGAGCAATTTGCAGGGAGCGGCGGCTTTAGCCCAATTGCGGAAAATTGAATATCTCAAGGCCCGGCGCAAACAAATTGCGGACGATTTGCGGCAGGCATTGGAGGGAACGCCCGGGCTGATTTTGCCGCAGCCCTATCCAGACACAGTGCCCAATTATTGGGCTTTTCCTGTCATTGTAGATCCAGAAACAGGCGTAAAGGCAGAACAAGTGGCGCAATGGGTGA
>CAZUOJ010000132.1:0-9023 GCA_964622325.1 uncultured Armatimonadia bacterium | reverse complement strand
CTCCTTGAAATACATATATCCAAAGAGATATTTCGCCACGGCCTGGCGAACCGAATTTGCCGGATGGATAAAAGGCGAGTTCCTTTCAGAGGAAGGCGGAAAACGGAACTGGCTTTGCGAAGCGAGCGGGATTGGCCCAGAGGTGGCGCTGAGGATGGGAAAGCTTCCCCCCGGGTCCGGGCAACTTTATAGCGCATTACGATAATTCCCCCTGTGCTGAATGCGCCGACACATCCAATCACGCTATTATACTAAATCGCGCCTTTTTTTCAATCATTATCGGTAATTTTTTGGAAAAAATTTTTTCTCTTAGCCCAGGCCACTTCTATGCGGAGCTGAAGTGAGCTGTAAAAAGTAAGCCTGATATGGGGCAAGAAATGCGTTCCCCTGGGAGAGAGGGGGGCGCTTTCCCGGCCGCCTGGGGCAGTTTTTCTATGCGACCAGCCCCTGTCGCAAAAATGAAAATACCCCTTTCTCCGCTTGTTGCGAACAGTGTGAGATTAGAATGTGGCGAAAACAAAGAGCCTTTCCGGCCGCTGAGCCGAAATTTTTCCTGCTTTTTTCGGAAATTTTTGAAAATTTTTTCAAAAAGGGTCTTGACTTTTTGTTTGGAATATGATTTAATATAAGCGCTTTTCGGTCAAGCAAACCTAGAAGAGGCCGGAGTTTGGGAAAATCCTGTCTATATTTCCAGCGTGCCAGTACACGGGAGAGTGCGGCGAAACGGCTATAACTGTCGCCTATAATTCGTCCGGGAAAAATCAATGAGAAAGAGAGAGGATCCCAATATGCAACCGCTCTCTGAAGAAGAAATCGCCCGCCGAGCTGCTCTGGAGCTCAAAAAGCAGCAGGTGGAAGAGGAAATAAAGCAATATCTGCAAAAGCGCGACGAGACCTTCCGGCAATGGACAGTCGGATTCTGGTTTCTCTGTGTCATTGGGTTGATTGTGATGTATATATACTGGATGAAAAGCAGCTGAAAAAAGATATAAATTTTTTTGTCAACAATGAATGAAATTTCATACGTTTCTTTCCAATCAACCCAAAAAATTTTTTCAAAAAAAACAAAAAAACAGGTTTACTCAAAAAGAAATTGGTGCTATAATATATAGCGGCGTGAGTGGAAAAGAAGAAGAGAAGCACATCGACTGAAATTGAAGGAGGGCAGGAAGAGCAGGAGGCAGAGCGTTCACCAAATACGGCCAAATCAAGACGATGGCGGTTGAACTGAAAATTAGGGGAATGGCAGACTGAGCAAGTAACACTTATCAGATAAAGATAAGGAGAAAAGCTATAGTCATCCAGAAAACAGATATACAATAATCGATTGCAAGGCTGTACCGATCATTCTTATTATGCCTTGCATATTTTTTTCTCCAGACTCGTTTAGTTAAACATTTATATATAATCTAGGTAGGATTGACTAGTATGTCTGACTAGTAACGAATAACTAGCAGAGGAAAAAACAAGAACAGTGACTCGCCAGTGAAACTAGTCAAAGCATCCAGATCAGTTTCGCGCATAAGTCAGAACTTGAAAAAGTGATAGTTCTTCTGGTTTAGAAAGACGGCGAGAAAAACTTATACTATTAGGGGAAAAGACATTGCAAAAACAAACCTCAACAACCGGATACAATAAAATTATTATACAAGGAGATGATTAAAGTGTTTGGGAAAAGAAGAAAAACCGAAAAATTGAAGGCAAATGGCGATTTTGTGCTATTCAGGGAAAAAATTGTTTCAATTTAGCTTGGAGAGCAGGGCGCGGGCGTACCGTAGGGCAGACGCTTCCAAACAGACAGACAGCTGTGCAGCGCAAAAAAGAGAGAACATAGCGCAAAAAGACAGTGTGAGAGGCTGGAAAAACTTACCACAAAACCCTAAAGAAAAAAATCAGATAGGGGGTAAGCAAAATTGGAAAAACCGAATAATCACGAGCGAAAATGCAAAATTTGTGGACGCCCGGCCAAAGGATTATCAGAATACTGCGATTTACATTTCGAAGAGAGGCCACAAAAAGAACTAAAAGATTTATTCGACTTTAATTTAAACAATTCATGCGACATACAGGAAAATCCTTTCAGTGATCCTTTCTTCCCTGTGGCGCCACAGGAGGAACAAAAGGAACCGCTCGTATATGATTTTCGAGGAGAACTTGGAAACCTCACACCGGCGGAATTTAAGGAGAAGCTCTCACAGTATGTTGCGGGCCAAGAGGAGGCGAAACGCGCCCTGGCGCTAAGCAGCTACTGGGACATTAACTTGATGGCGAAAAATACAGATTATAAGGGTGATGTGCTGTTATTTATCGGACCCACAGGATGTGGCAAGACTTTTTCCGTAGATGTTCTGGCGGAAATATTGCCAATTCAAGTAGAACAGTATGAAGCTGAAAATATGCGCTTTCTTCACAGAATACGTCACAATTCTCTCGAGCCAGAAAGAACGAAAAAACCGTTGAAGCGGTTTATGGCAGACAGAAGTGTTGTGCTTATTGAAAACATCGACAAAATTGTATCTGATAATTTAATTTTAGTGGATTTGAACGCTGAAAAGCAGAAAAATTTGCTCAATTTTATATATCAGAAAAGGCAGACGATTCAGTACAAACCCTTGCACACCTTTCCGCTGTTTTCGAAGACGGAGCCCTCGCCTCGTCCTGCGCTCATTGTGATGACGGGCCAATTTGCCGAGCTGGCGCAAATTGTGCGGGTGCGCAAAGGGCTATCCAAATACGCTTCTTTTGAGGAGCTGGCCGGGCCATACTGTCACATTGACCGCCTGAAGCGCGATTATGAGCTTATTCAGGAGATCACCGCTGACGATCTGGTCCGCTACGGTTTCCTGCCCGAACTTGTGGGCGAAATCACTCATATTGTGTGCTTTGAGCCGCTCAGTCGGGAGGATTTGAAAACGATTTTGCTCGAAACGCAAAAGTCGGTGTTGCGTCAATATCAAGCCATGGTGGCGGCGCTGGACTGCGAGCTGCTGTTCACAGAAGAAGCAATCGACAAAATCGTGGAGCGCGCCTACGCGGAAGGGCTGGGCGCCTATCGGCTCAACTTCCATGTCAAGCGAACGCTTGAACATATCTTATGGCGCCTGCCCGAGCTGCGCAAGCAATCTAGCGGGACGCTGCGCATTCAGGTGACCGTGGACACGGTGGAAAATCCGCAGGAGTTTCTATGCAACTAGTGGCGGCAAAAAAATCTGTCAATATTAACTCCGCAGGAGGATAACGATGCACATTTATGTGAGCATAGATTTCACGGGGGGGAGCTGGCCCGGGCCGCTGTCTGCGGAGCTAGCGGCGCATGGGGGGGAGGTGTGGACGGATCCCATCGGGCTGCTGTCCCTGCTGGAGACGGCCCTGGGGCTGACAGCCCCCTGGCCGTCCGAAGCGGAGCGCCTGGGGGGATTCATGGCCATCCTCGCGTCGCGGCTCGGGGGGGGCGCAGCAGCGGCCGAGGGGGTCGGGGCTGCGGCCCCGGCCCCCTTCTGGGCCGCCTCTGCACAAGCCGATCTGATGGGCACAGCCCGTGCCTTGCTGCAGCTGCGGGATGCACTGCGGCTGAGTGGCTGGCAGGGAGAAGATTTTGGTCTGCCCCGGCTGCAAGAATTAGCCGATATCACGCAGAGTGTGCTGCCCGGCCTGCCCGAACGGCTGGAAAAAGTCTTGCAGCGCCTGCAGCAATGGAACTGTTGGCAGCCCCCTGTTGACCGTATTTTTTTGCTGGAGCCCCCGGCGCTCTATCCGCGCCTTTGGCAGGATACTTTTGGCGTCCTGCGGGAGCGGAATATAGAAGTGAGCGTAGAGGAGAGAAGTCCTGCCGCGGCGCAAGCGAACAGCAATCTGGCGGCTTATCAGCAGGTGTTGTCATCTGCAGAGGGCAGCGTGTCCAGGATCGACAAAAATGATGGGACGCTCCAGTTGTTGCGCGCCGCCGGTCCGGCGCTGGCGGCGGAACATGTGGCGGCCTGGCTGAAAGCCATTCCTGAGCACGAGCGGCGCCGGGTAGTCATCATCAATCCGGAGCCAGTGCTGGATGATGCCCTGCGTCGCTTTGGCCTGCCCACCTCTGGCGCGGCCGGGCAGACAACGGACAATGTGCTCCTGCACATTCTGCCGCTGGTGCTGGAGCTTTGCTGGGAGCCGCCGGATCCGCAGCGCGTGCTGGAGCTCTTGATGTTGCCCGTAAGCCCCATTCCGCTCTGGCTGCGGCGAAAGCTCATTATGGCCCTGCAGGAATGGCCGGCGGTCGGCAGCCCGCGGTGGCAAAGTGAGTATGAGCAATGGCAACAGGAGTTTGCGGAAAATTATCCCTCCAGTGCCGAAGCTGTCTTTGCGCGTTTAAATAGGCTATTTGCCGGCATGCGCGCCTCGCGGCAGGAGGGCATTTCCGTGGAAATTTTGCTGCCGTATATCCAGACGCTCCGGCAATGGATCTATGGGCGACTGTCGGCGCCAGAGCAGGCTGCAGCGTCTGCAGAATCTCTCGAGAACGAAGACGCGGGTGAAGCCTCTAATCAGGCCACGCCAGAGAATGCTCCGGCCACAAAGGCGGCCTGGGAGGCGGCGCTGGCGCAACTGGAAGCATTTGATCGGCTCGTCGCGCTGGCCCAGACATCGCCAATATCCCCGCCGCTTCTGGAAAAGTTTTTGCAACAGGCTACAGGGGAGGTGCTGCGGCCTCAGATCTGGCCTGCCGAAGCCGGCCTATGGGCCGTCGAGCGTCCCGGCGCGGTGGCGGGGCCCGCGGATATTATCATCTGGTGGAATTTTACGCGCGCCGCGGCTGAGGCTCTCGAAACAATAGCGCTGACGCCCCGGGAACGCGCCTGCCTGGCAGAGCAGGGGATAATTTTGCCGGAGGTGTCTTTAGCGGCGCAATCGTTAGGACAGCGCTGGCGGCGTCCGCTGGAGCAGGCGACACAGGCGCTCTTGCTGGTCTGTCCCTATTATGACAGCCAGGGCGAGCCAGCTTATCCGCATCCGCTATGGGACGAGCTGGAGGGCAAGACGCAGCCCCCGCAGCTTTTGCAGCGCCTGATTGTCAGCAAGCCCGCGCCTTTACAAGACTGCGCGCCCGCCTGCTCTTCTCGGCCTGCGCTGCCTGTGCCACGGGCCCAGGCGCAATATACAGTCCCGGGCGGGCTTATTCAGCCGCGCGCAGAGGAATCGGCTTCAGGGCTGGAGTGCTTGATTAGCTGTCCTTTGCGCTGGGTGCTCCAGAACGCGGCCAAGATCTGGCCTGCCCCGAGCTGCCGCTTGTCTGCGGGTGAGAGGTTAGTGGGGGAATTAGTCCATTATATTATCGCGCAGTTGCTGGCAGAAATTCAGCAAGGGGAGGCCATTTCCGGCGAACAAGCCTATGGGCGCGCCTTGGCGCTCTTTGATGCGCTGGCGCCCCAACTTGCGGCGCCTCTTTTCATGCCGGGAAATGATTCTTTGCGTGCCCGCGCCCGCTGGCACGCCGCTGCCAGTGCCCAGGCACTGGTCAATTGGCTGCAGCAAAATCAGCTCGCCCTTGTGGCGTTGGAAACGGAGCAGACAGCCGCGTTTGGCGAAATCCAGTTGAAAGGCCGCCCGGATTTAATCGTGCAGGGGCCGCAAATAGGTCAGGGCATTGTGGATTTAAAATGGGCCGGGGCTTCCTATCAAAGAGACAATTTGCGCAATGGGGCAGCCGTACAATTGGCGTGCTATAGCCATCTCGTGCCCCAAGCGCCGCCAGAGAAGTGGGGTTTGATTTTCATTCTGTCGCAACAACGCTTTTTGGGGCTTCAGGCACAGCCTTATCCCTCTTTGGGAGGGGTAGTTTCCCTGTTCGCCGGCCCGGCTTTACAGAAGACATTCCAGTATGCCGTCCAGGCTTATTTAGCCGCCAGGGAGGCGGTGCAGGCGGGGCAGATACAGGCGCCGGGTGTGAGCGCCTCTCCGCCGAAATCCAGGCTCACTGAAGAAGAGGGCTTGACTTTGGCCCCTGCATGTGGTTTTTGCGATTATGGCAGTCTGTGCGGCAAAAACTTCGGAGGTGCAAACAATGAACAATAATCTGAACATTCATATTATTTCTGCGGGCGCCGGCACGGGCAAAACACAGCGTCTGGCCGATATTCTCGTGGAAAAGATTGCGGCTGGCGAAGTCCCGCCGGAAAAAATTCTGGCGACAACTTTCACCAACAAGGCGGCGGCGGAATTGGAGGAGCGCGTGCGCCAAAAGCTCGTCAGCGAAGGCCATCTGGAGGCGGCGCGGCGTCTGCGCGCGGCGCGGATAGGCACAGTGAATTCCGTATGTGGGCGCCTCATCACGGAATGGTGGCATATTCTGGGCCTCAGCCCGGAAGTGCGCGTGGTGGAAGAAACGGAAGCCGCCCAGATCCTGCGCGAAGCCCTGGGCTGTGTCATGCAGGAAAGTGAGCTGCAGGAACTCACAGCGCTGGGGGAACGCCTGAGCATGTATCGAACTGATGGCAGCGAGGATAAAAAGGACAAATGGCTTGAGCTCATTAGCGCTGTGGTGGGCTTCGTCCAGCAAAACGCCATGACTGCGGAAGAGCTGGACGCTTTCGCCCAAAAGAGCGGGGAAAAATACGACACTCTGCTTCAAGATCTGATTAAGCAAACAAATCTGCAGGCGGCTGATTTCGATCTGCTGCGATTCACGGATGCGGTGCAAAATCTTGAAAAAGCTCTGGCGAAGGAGAAAAAGCCCCCCCAAAAGACCAAGGATTTTTTGGATAAAGCGCAAAAGCTCCTGCAGAATTGGCAAGCGGGGCGAGGGTTCATCTGGAATGATTGGGCTGATCTGGCGGCGGCGGATTATGGCACAAGAATAAGTGATGAAGTCAAGGCGGCCGCCGCCAAAGTGCAACGCCTTGCCCGCTGCCATATTGCCTGCCCGCAGCTGCGCCAGGATCTTCAGCGCGCCATCGCGCTGGTATTTGCGCTCGCCAAGCGCGTGTTGCAAACCTATAAAGAGCGCAAGAGCCAGCTCGGCGTCATCGACTTTCGCGATCAGGAGGCGCTGGCGCTCCAGCTGCTGGAGCAGCCGGAGGTAGTGGAGCAATTGCGCGAGGAAATAAAGCTGGTGCTGGTGGACGAGTTCCAGGACACGAGCCCCATTCAACTGGCGATATTCTTGAAGCTGGCCGAAATCGCTCAGCAATCCTACTGGATTGGGGATCGCAAACAGGCGATTTATGGCTTCCGCGGGACGGATCCCGTTTTGATGGAGGCCGTGATCCAGGAAATTATTCGCAGCGGCGGAGCGCCGGAAATTCTCCAGAAATCGTATCGCAGTCGTCCGGCTCTCGTGCGCTTGACTGCGGAGATTTTTGCGCCGGCGTTTTCCGCGTATGGAATAGAGCAAGCGGAAGTGGCGTTGAGCCCGGCGGAAGAGGAGGAGCCCGCAGGCCTGGGGCCCATAGTGGAATACTGGGATTTGCGCAAGCCTGAGGACGCCCAAAGCATCACGCAGGAACAGATGAGCGCGGCGATTGCCACCGGCGTCTCCCAGTTGCTGCAGGGGCCCGGGGCGGCGCAAGTGCGCGACCTGCTGACCGGCGAAGTGCGTCCCGCTCGCCCCGGCGATATCGCCATCCTGTGTCGCACGCATAATGAATGCGCCCGGGTGGCGGCGGCCCTGCGGGCACGGGGCCTGCCAGTGGCCTATCCCGGCGAAGATATTATCCTCACGCCCGAAGGGCAAGCAGCCCTGGCCGCCTTCGCCCTGTGGATTAATCCGTATGACTCGCTGGCCAAAGCCCAGTTGCTGCGGCTGGCCCAGTTCCCGGCGGATGGGAATAGCTGGCTGCAGCAGCTGCTGCAGGAATCGGGCAGCGCTGCTCTGGATAGCCTGTCTCCTGTCGCCGAAGTTTTGCAGGCGCGGAAGAATAATCCGCAGGGCATATTGTGCGGGCCCGTGCGGGCGCTGGATCTGGCGCTGGAGGCCGCGGGCATCCGGGAGCTATGCCTGCGCTGGAGCGACGCCAGCCTGCGCCTGGATAACATTGAACGCTTGCGGGCCCAGGCCGCCGCTTATGTGCATGCCTGTGAAAAGCGGGGCGAATCGTGCAGCCCCGCCCGGTTGCTGGCGTATCTGTGGGGCGGGCTGTCCCAGACCGCCAGCCTCGCCGACGAGCCCGCGCTGAATGACGCAGTGGTCGTGAGCACCATGCACAGCGCTAAAGGCCTGGAATGGCCCATTGTGGTGCTGGCTTTGCTGGCCGGGGGCGTCGAGAATAAGTTATGGAATGTGCAATTAATTAGCGAAGCTGCCACCGTGAACTTGCACAATCCGCTCGCGCAGCGCTGGATTCGTTTCCTGCCCTATCCGTACGATGAGCGGAGAACAAGAGCTGATTTGCATACTTTTGTCCACGCAAGCTACGACGCTGAGCAGGCCAGGTGGCGCCAGCAAGCGGAGGAGCTTCGCCTCGCCTATATGGCCTGGACGCGGGCGCGCGATCGGGTCCTTGTGGCCGTGGAAAAAGAAAAATTAACAACATTAAATCATTGCTTCCAGGCGGTGAAGTGTCCGAATACGGGGGCGCTATTGATTGCGCGGGAGCCGGTGCAGGCTCTGTGTGAGCAGTGGGACGCCGAAGTGCTGGTGCGGGAACTTTGCGGAACAGAAGCCGCGGCCGCGGAGCCGTCCTCCGCATCTTCGTGGTATGTGGCTCCGGGGGAGGCCCGGTTGTATCCGCCGGCGGTAGTGCATGCTTCTGAGATAGCCCAGACCGGCACGGTTCTGGAAGTATTGAATTTGCACGAATACAGTGGGATTTTGGGGCAGCCCGATGAGCAGGCGTTCCGGGCGCTGGGCGAGGCGGTGCATGGCTTTCTGGCGGCCGATAATCCTGCCTGGCCGGCGGAGCAACGCGAGAGTCTGGCTCAGGAGATACTGGAGCGGTGGCAGGTGGCGGATTATCTGCACGCCGCGCAACTCCGCCAGTTCAGTGACACCTTGCACCAGTGGATCCAGCAGCAGTATCCGGGCGCCCGGATTTTGCGGGAATGGC
>CAZUOJ010000131.1:0-9094 GCA_964622325.1 uncultured Armatimonadia bacterium | reverse complement strand
TCCGCTGTCACAAAAGCCAGCATCAATATCTGCAAGAACATCATCGGACAAATATCTTTGCGCAAATTGAGGCGGCAGCGCGTCTGCACGGATCCGCCTGCGGCGTGCCATTCGCAGAGGCATTTGCTTTATGTCGCCAATTCAATCGTCCCGCGCCCATCCAAAAGCTTGCTCGTTTCTTTCCGTCGGCGGATTTTTAAATAGCACAAAACAGAGCGACAAAAAATGATGGCTTGTTAGAGGAAGACATTAGAAGCCCAATAAGCCCCAAAGGAGGCTTATTTATGCCCTTAGGCCGCAATCTTTTGCATGTGCTGCCCTATCCCGCGCCGGAAGTCTGTGAATATGTCCGCAATATTCCTGCGTCAGAAATCACACGGCGGGAGCCGCATCATCATCCCGATTTTCGCCTCCGTGTCATTGAAGAGCCCCAGGCGCTATACGAGGCCTTAGCAGATGATATGTGGCAACGCATAGAACAAACGGCTGCTGAAGCCAGAAACTTCGTAGGCGTGTTTCCTGTAGGGCCCACAGGGCAATATCCCTTTTTAGCCCAAAAAATCAATCAGCGACAGATGCCCCTTTCCCATGTGCATCTGTTTTTTATGGATGAATATGCTTATGAAGATGGCGCCACAATAGATAAAGCCTCGCCCTGGGCTTTTGAGCGGATTGCTCGTGAAAAATTTCTGAATTTGCTAGAGCCATCTCTACAGCCCCAGAGCGTCCATTTCCCGGGGCCAAACAATGTTCATTGCTATGATGAGATGATTATGGAAGCCAGCGAGGGACGTGGAGCAGATGTTGTTTATGGAGGCATTGGCTGGAGCGGACATTTTGCTTTCTGGGAGCCACATTTGTGGGAAGAATTTATCCACGCTATGCCTGAACAGCAACGAACGAACTTTTTAGAAAAGAAGGCCACGATAGCTGTTGCACAAGAGCCTGAATTTTCTGCAGCCGCGTTGGAAGCCTGGAAAAAAGCCCACACAGCGCATGTGCGGCTGCATCCAATGACGATTTTGCACAATTCTTTGCGAGCTGGCGGGGATTGGACATCCATTCCGCCATGCGCTTACACAATTGGCCCGGCTATCTTATTAGGAGCGCAATATCGGAGCTTCTGGCTGGACGCCGATTTGGGGCGAGGAATGAGCTGGCAGCGTTTTATCGCCCGTCTGGCTTCCCATGGCCCCGTAACGCCGCTCGTGCCGGCTTCCTTTTTGCAAACAAGGCCCGGCGAAATCGTATTCCTCGCGGCGATAGCTGCGGAGATTGGAGGGCCCAAAACAAGCTGGCAATAATTATATGCCTGTAAAGGCTTTGCCGCTGCGTTATTGGCTTTTGAAGGCGTATGCATAAGGAAATATGCAGACAAAAAATTATGTGTTAAAAATTAATCATTAATTATTTTTTACACAATGGACGTCTCTTGGGCAATTGAAACACATCATTTGAGCAAACGCTTTGGAAAAATACAGGCTGTAGCCGGGCTGAATTTGCGTGTCCCGGCAGGCTGTATCTATGGCTTTTTAGGGCCGAATGGAGCGGGAAAGAGCACGACAATTCGGATGTTGTTGGGATTGATTCGGCCTACGGCGGGCGAAGCGTTTGTATTGGGACGGCGCGTGCGATTGGATTGTCCCGCTGCCCGCCGAGAAATAGGCGCGCTTGTCGAGGCGCCAGCTTTTGTGGATTATTTATCCGCTCGCCACAATCTGCAAATGTTGCAAAGCCTGGCAGGACATTCTAATCCGGAGGAAATAGACGAGGCCTTGGCGCTTGTGGGCCTGGAGGAGCGACAACATGAGCGTGTGCGCCATTATTCGCACGGAATGAAACAGCGGCTCGGCCTGGCCAGCGCGCTGCTTGGCCGGCCGCGGCTGCTCATTTTGGATGAGCCGGCCGCAGGCTTGGATCCCCAGGGCCTTGTAGAAGTGCGGAACATTTTACGACGGCTGCGTGATGAGCGCGGCATAACAATTTTTCTTTCTAGTCATTTGCTCCATGAAGTAGAGCAGCTCTGTGACGAAGTGGGCGTTATCCGCAGGGGCGAGCTTATCGCCGCAGGCCCTGTGCCGCATTTGCTGTCCTCTCAGCTGATGGAATGGCAAATTCATGTGGATGATTATGTTCTGGGGCGCCAAATTATAGAAAAGCTTCCCTTTGTTCAACATGTTCGGCACACGCCGGAAGGCCTGTATGTAAGGACAGCTGCAGACAACATTGCTGATGTAAATGCTGCGCTTGTGGAGGCGGGCTTGCGTGTGTCGCTGCTCAAGCCGCAACAAGATTTAGAACGCTTTTATTTGGAATTGATGGCGAAACGGCGATGCCCCAAACAGGCAGGGCATAGACAAAAGACGGCAGATTTGAGCCGATAATATTCCCTCTGGGGCAATCAGGAATAGGCGCAGAGCTTATGCAATTAATTTTGCTGTGGCGAATAGAGCTTGTAAAGATTTATTGGCAACGCGGCACATATCTAGCGTACGCCGTGTTAGCAGTTGTGACAGCGCTGACAACATGGGGGCTCAAACGACTGGCCGCCACGCCCCAATTCTGGCTGCGGCGGATGGGCGGCGAAGAAATGGCCATCGGCGGCAAGCTTGTCT
Source organism: uncultured Armatimonadia bacterium (assembly GCA_964622325.1). Classification (GTDB taxonomy): domain Bacteria; phylum Armatimonadota; class Zipacnadia; order Zipacnadales; family UBA11051; genus JAJFUB01. Next base: position 6,479 of record CAZUOJ010000131.1, on the reverse strand, counting down.
CGGCTTATTCCGTAGCGCGGCATCTGATGGAGCCCGCTTTTGTCATCTTAATTCCAATGCTTGTGGCGATGATTTGTGGCGGCTTAATCGCCGGCGAACAGCGTTCGGGCGTTTTGCGCACATGGCTGTGTCGGCCTATATCGCGGCTCAGCCTGTACACAGCAAAATGTTTAGCGGGCGCTGTTTATGCCCTTTCTCTGGCCTTATTTTTAGGATTGTTTTCTTTATTCTCAGGCTATATCGTCTTTGGCGGAGGCGATTTAATCACATGGAATGCTGAAGGCCTTGTCATATTAGAGGAAGGCTTAGCCTGGCCGCGTTTGGCGTTCGCTTATGGCCTGGCGGGCATCTTGATGTGCTGTTTTGCCTCAATGGCGTTGCTGGCTTCATTGCTATTTGATAATCCGCTAGTGGCGGCTGGCGCTACTATGGCTGTCATTCCCCTCAGCAGTATCGTGCAGCATCTGGAAAGCCTGGCGTTTTTGCAGCCATATCTGCTGACAACATATCTTGACAGCTGGCAGCAAGCTTTTGCAGCTCATCTGGATTTCGCCGTCTTTATCCCCGTTTTGTATTGCGCCGCAGGCTATTGTGTTGTACCTTATATAATAGGCCTGGCGTTATTTCGCTGGCGAGATGTTACAGCATAGCGCTTGAGGCGCCCAGGCTTGGAGGCTGTCCCATTGAAGCAACAGATTTTTCTTTTTCATTTGTGTTTTGTTGTGTTCATTGGAGCGGGCGCGTACGCCGCGAACGCGGATGCGGGCATGGATATTTTACAGCGCGCCCTGGCCTGGAGCGCAGCCATCCAAGACTATTCGGCCCAAATTGTTGTCACGATGGATCTTCCAGGGCTACAAATTCCACGGCGCACAGCAACTGTGTATTACAAACAGCCCGACAAAATAGCGATAAAATCGCGTGGCGTCGTCATAATCCCCCGGCGAGCGCTTATCCCAGGCTATTTGGGCGCCCAGATTACCCAAGAAACGCGTGTGAAGCTGCTCCAACAGCAAAGGCGCGCCGGCAGCCTTTTATATACGCTCAAAGTTACGCCGGCTGAAAGCGGAGCTGCGGGCGAATATGTGCTCCTAAATGTGCGGGGCGATCGCTTTACAATTGAGCGGCTTGACTTGTTTCACAGGGGGAGAAAGCAATTGTCGATTGAATGGCGTTATCAGCTTGTAGAGAAGAGATTCTGGCTGCCCCAGCATATTCGAGCGCACATTATCATGCCCACGCCCCCTGTGCCTCCACGAGCTGAGCGGGAAAAGTCCGCTGCAAACAGGCCCTCGCCTAAAGCGAAGCAGGAAGGCCTTGTGACAGTCGCTTTTTATAATATCAGGGTCAATGCGGGCTTATCGGACTCGCTGTTTCAGGAACAAAAATGATCGCGTTGCGTTTGTATAAGGCTCCTGCCCATTCAGGCCGTGTAGAAAAGGCTTTATATTTTCGTTGTCGCCGTGGCCAAAAGGAAGCTTTGACGGCCTTAGCGCATCGGCTGATGGATCGTTTATACACGGGAGCGATGTATGTGGCGCCTGATGAAGCGACAGCGGCGACGGCGGCGTTTATGGCGTGGGAGGATATATTGTCGCTGTTGGCGCGGCCCTATGTTGGCGGACATTTACATCAGCGGGCAAAACAACAGCTGGCCAAACGACTGCAAGCCTTTGCCCCGCGTGGACATATTCGGCGAGCGCTGACGAAAGCCTTTACTGAAAGCGAAGATGCGCTGCTGCCGATCCCTGATCCGGCCAAGCAGAATATGCTGGAGCTGGCCGCACTTTACGCGCCGATTATTGCGCAAGCATATCAGGAGCGCCGTCAATGGCGTCGGCACATTGTGGGCACAATTACAGCAGCTATTGTACTGATAGCGCTGTATCAAATCTGGCTCGTCCTCAAGCCGCGCTGGACAAAGCCTGAGATCCAGCTGCAATGCTTGCAGCAGCGCATTCTCAAAGGCGATCTGATAGATTCCTTACAGCAGATGATTGCCGAGCTTCCCGATCCGTCTGGCGCCGATCGCTGGCAGGCGCTCGTGTTGCAGCAGGCGTCTTTAGCCATGGAAGAAATTATCAATGCTTCACATCGTCAGTCTTTGCGTTATCTTGTTGTCCGTTTGCAAAACTCACAGCTAAGCGAGGACATAGGGGAAATAGCACAGGCCTGTGAAGAGCCCGCCCGAAGCGCGTTGCGGGATGTGCAGCTCATTTTAGAGGAAACACAGGCGTTATAATTTATCCTTATAATCGTGGATGAGCTTAAAGAACATATTTGGGGGCGTCTAGAGCAGGCTTTTGACAGGCGAGGGCTAAGAATTTTTCTTGAAATGGGCAACGAAAAAATAAGAATGAAAATAAGTTTTTGCGTCCTCAAATTAGCGTTAGCTATTGGGATTGTTTTATGCGGCGGCTGTATGAGCTCCCAGGAGCGTCTTTTTCAGCGTGCAGAATTGTTGCTCAGCCAGGGGCAGGCGGGGCTTGCTGCGATGGAATATTATCGGCTGGCCGTAAAATATCCGCGCTCTCGCTTTGCGCCCAATGCTCTGTATAAGCTAGCGTATCTTTATCGCGAAGAATTTGATAATCCTCAAGACGCGCTCGCTACATATCGTTTTTTGGCAGAACGCTATCCCGATTCTCCGTATGCAGATGAGGCGTGGCTGTGGATTTTGCAGATACAGGGCGAGAAATTACATGATTTAAAAGAAATGCGCCGTACTCGTGATCTTATTCGCGAACGTTTTGCCCAGGACGAACGCATATGCGCCACTGCGCAGCTCCAATTTGTACGCGCCTTATGGGCGGCCGGAAATCTAGCGGCGGCGGAAGCAGAAGCGCGGGCGCTTGTAGCCAATTATCCGCAGCAAAAAAAGCAATGTGCAGCGGCGATGTTGATTATAGCGCGGATTATAGAAAAAAAAGCTGGCAAGCAAACAGACGCAGCTGTCAAAGCTTACGAACAAATTATTAACAAATATCCCGATACGGCAGCCGCTGTAGAAGCCAAACGGGCCATAGGCTGGCTGTATTATGGGCTTAAGGGGCAACAGGAGAAGGCAGAGCTTCTGGCCAAGCAGCGCGCGGCGCGTGTGCTTTCCGGCGTGCCTGCGCCGCCCGTTGTGGCGACAGCTCGCCTGGCGCCCTTTGCCGCTTTGAGCAGCCTGCTGGCAGCGCGTCGTATAAATGCTTCCCCAGAAGAGCTGCTGATTGTTTCTGGAGCGGCTTTTGCGTTCTATTTTGAGCCTGATAATTTAGCGGCTCCCTGGCGCCATTTGCCTGCCAAAGCTCTTATTGAGGCTGCGGAGCAATACGGCTTTAGCGTGAATGTCAGTTCCGTGCCTGCGGCAGAAGCGGCATTTTCCAGTTTAGCGGGCGTCATCGCCGCGGGCCAGCCTGTGATGATTCCGTTGGCTGGATCCTTTCGCTGGGGCATTGTTGTGGGCTATAAGCCCGCTGAGGAACGTGTGTATCTTTTAGAGGCAGGACAGCGTGCGGCCAGGGCAATTGGCCGGCAAGATTTTCTCCAGCGCTGGGCGCGCCATCCAGCAGGACACACGCCCTGTGTGACAGGGCCTTATTTTCAGCTTTCGCTGGGAACATATGTTCAGCCAGCATCTCCGAAAACAATTTTCGCCCAATTGGGACAAAAAGCCGCCAATCAACGTTTACAAATTATGCAAGGCTATGAACGGCTTATCGATTTCCTGGCACGCCACATTGCCGATGCTCCCGAAGCGCAACGGCAACAGCTGCGCCAATGGGCCCAGACAAGCTTAACAGAATTGCTGGCCGAACGAATGGCTTTAGCCAGATTTTGCCACGATCGGGCTCCTTCTGGAGCGTTCACGAGCAATTTGGAACAAGCGGGACAAGCCTATGAACAAGCCGTACGTTTGGGCAAAGAGCTCCAGCGTGTCATAATGTCCCTGACACAGCCGGTGCGCGGCGCAGAGCCCCCAGCCGAATTCACATGGCCTGAAGCCGTTGATTTAGCGCGTCAAATGAAAGAAGCCGAAGATCGCGCCTTGCAGCAGATCGCAGCCCTGGCCCCATGATGGGAAAGCAAAATAGCCATGCTCTTAGATAGACAAACATTAAAGAAGCTTTCGGATTTAGGCTGTAAATTACGGCGCCAAAAGCCAGCAGCCGCGGCGTTGCCTTCAGGCGCACAAGCGATGTATCACGCCCCAGATAAGCCGCGACAAGAAGGCGTATGCGCTGCGACAGAGGAATATCTCAGCCCAACAGCAAGGCCGTTTGATCTTTTTGTTTATGGATCCACGCGAAGCGGGCCAGCCGGCATGTGCTATGAGATCTGTCTGCCCGCCGTGGAAATGGATGAAATCATGGACAAAGCCATAGGGCGATGCTTGAATTTTTGGCGCCGCTCCTATCAACAGTCTTCTCCCCTAATCGAGCCCCAAATCGTCTATTTTGATGCAGAAACAGCAGGGCTTTTTCACGCCCCTCTGTTTTTGGCTGGATTGCTCCAGATTAATTTGCAATCCGGAGAATGCTACATTCGTCAATTGCTGGCGAGAGAATATGCGGAGGAGCCCACTGTGCTATATGAATCTGCTCGCCTTTTGCAAGAAGCCGATCTCGTTGTCACATTCAATGGCCACAGCTTTGATTTGCCTTTTTTGCGTTCGCGTTTGCGCTATCATCGTCTAAAGCCTTTTTGTGTACGCCAGCATTTAGATCTGCTGAAATGGGCGCGGCGCACTATTGGACATGTCTACGGCGATTGTAAGCTCGACACATTGGAGCGCCATTTGTGTTGTCGACAGCGTTTTGCTGATATTCCAGGCCAACAAATTCCCCAGGCATATCATGATTATGTTTACGAAAAGAAAGAGGAGCTTATGCAGCGTATTCTTTGGCATAACGCTTATGATTTGATTACGCTGGCGGAATTGACGGCAATAATTTTGTCAGACAATAAATGACATTTCTTTTTTAAAGGAGCTTATCTGATTTCAGCTGCCTGCCATTTAGCCCTAATTGTAAATTTTTGTTGGGCAAAAGACAAATAAAGCGAAAGCAATGTCATAATTAAGAAGGGATAGTGCCAGGCGTGGAATGGAACGACTCTTCAGAGCATTCTCTTTCGGAAAAAGCTCATTTATCCGAAAATGCGGCGTCAGAGGCGGCTTATTCGCCTCCTCCTGCGGCGGGAGGGCGATTTGTCAATGTGTGGCTTGTCCTTCTTTCTGTGGGCCTTATCGCCGCCACTGTGTGGGCGATTTATGAATATCGTCAAGGCGCCCGGATGCGAGCCACTGCCCAGCAGGCTGTCGCTTTAATGGCGCAGGCTGCCCCGCCCCAAATTCAGCAAGAGCTCAATTCCATCCAGGCCTTAATCGCTTCTCGGCAAACGAACGAGGCGGCACAGCGTTTGGCCCAAATACAGCGTGCTTTGAGCCAAGGGCTTCCTCAAGGCGCGGAAAAAGAAGCGCTAGCCCAGATGCCTATTCCGGAATCTGCCTATGCCGATTTGCCGCAAGACGCCGCTCAATTCTTCCGGGCGCGGGAAGAGCTCTTTCGGCGCTTTCTTTTAATGTGTCAAAAGGCGCGGGAATTGAAAGCGCAGGGCGTAAATGTGGATCCGTTGCGTCAGGCGCGTGATCGCGTCATCGAGGCGGCGCGTCTGGGCCAAGAAGAACATGTCCGCCAGAATATGGGCGAGATGGCGCAATTGCTGGAGCAGACGGCGACGCATACAGAAAAGCAACGGAGCGTATTGAGGCGCAAAGCGGAAAGACTCAAACAGGCTTTAGAGAGCGCGCGCCAGCAAGGCCGTGATCTGCGGGCTGTGATGCCGCTTGTGCAGCAGGCGGAGCAAGCTGCCGAAGCGGGCCAGCTGCAGAAGGCGGGGGATTTGATTGAACAAGCTTTGGCGGCTGTTAAACGGGCGCCCAGCGGCCGAAGGAAGGAGCAGAATGTGACAGTGATGCGGCCGGGCCTCACATTAGGCGGGCGCCGTCCCAATCCTCTTTTGCCGCTCGTTCGGATGCTGTTAGGCGTAATGGGCGCTGAAGAGAAAAATTTGCGCGTGATTAGCCAGCAGCTCATTGGCTTAAGCGAAGCCTTGGCGCATGTAACGCCTCCTGAAACTTCTTCTGAGAGCGAAAATGGCCTCTCTGCGGAGACGCTTAAGCCGCTTGTGGATAAAGCCATGACAGAAATGCAGACAATCGCCCAGCGGCGTCAGGAGCTCAGCAAAGAAATGCAGCGCAAGCTGCCCCTGGCCGCACGCAGGGGGGCTTCCGCTCGTGGCTCCTCTTCGCCCCCAGATTCTCGCCCTTCGCTCGGGCGGCAGGCCATATTTGCTATTCTCGCTAATCGCCTGCTCCCTGTGCTGGATCGCCTGCGTTCTATGTCTGCAGAAGATTATCAAAAGCAGAAAGGCGCGCTCGTGCGTGAGATTGTGCGGGCTGTTTTGGAGCCTCCTACGCGGGAACAGCTGGC
>CAZUOJ010000130.1:0-9210 GCA_964622325.1 uncultured Armatimonadia bacterium | reverse complement strand
TGGCGTCCATTCTTTTTCCTGTGTTTTCCCGGGCGCGCGAAAAGGCGCGCGAAAGCACTTGTATGTCCAATTTGAAGCAAATCGGCGTGGCCTTGCAAATGTATGCGACAGATTATGATGATTTGCTGCCAATGGCGCATGAATATCCCGCGCCGCCGCCTCCAGATGATGAATATCATCAGGGCGAGCCCAGCATTGTGACTCTGCTTAATCCCTATGTCAAAAATAATCAAATCTTTCGCTGCCCCAGCGATAAGGATAAAATGTGGCAGGAACAGGGCACGAGCTATGATTATGGCTATGGCGCGATGGATCCGGAAATTTTGATAAATCCCGTCAGCATAGATGCGCCCTGGGGCCGGGAGCCCTCGCGCACGCTGATTATGGGCGATTACAGTCCTAAATGGCATACAAAAGGCTATATGGGCCTCTTTGCAGATGGCCATGTGAAAATCCAATCAAGCCGCTAAAGCCTCGGCTGTAAAAAGGCAGCCTTTTCCTCCGAAACATTTGCGGCAGAGTCTTTTCCTAAAGACTCTGCCGCTTTTTTGGGGCACATTCTTCACAGGGCAAAAATAGCAGCGCAAAAGCATTCAGCTTCATTCAAAGCTTTTGCCAATCACAAGCAACATTGTTTCACAGAAAGCGCAGAAGCCTGCAGGAGCGAAAAAAGCAAAACGAGCGCCCGGCTTATTAGGAAGAGGCTCGTTTGGCCTGTTCTTTTTCTTCCAGGATTTTTTCTTTCATGGCGATTTCCGCTAATCCCAAGCGCTGGCGGCTATCCGGATCCCGATCATTAAAAAAGCCCATTTGAGATAAACGCAGGGCGCGCGTATAAACTTCGCCATAATTGCCAATGTGCTGGATATGTCCTTCTTCCGGATGATGCCATAGATAGGCAAAGGGCGGCGCTATGGGCGTTTCGCCGAATTCCGAATCGGCATTGGCCAGGATTACATCCCGCGCATGCTGCCGACTCAGACGTGTGACAGGACTGACAGTCCATTCATAACAATAATTCCGCGCCAGATAGCGTGCCAGCTCTCCGATTTGATCCAGCAAACGGGGCTCCAGCGCGATATTAAAAGTGAGCATCATCTTCAAAAAACGCTGTCGCACAGGAGAATAGCCGGGCAAAATCAGAAAACGATGCGCGAACACACGCCGTGTTGTTCGCTCAATCGCCGATTTCATGGGCTGCGTCAGCCGCAATTCGCGCGCCCGCTGCTCCACCCATTGCTGCATTTTCAGCTCTAATTCCGCGACACGCTGCTTCACAAGCGCATCCCGAGCCGCGTATTTATCAAAATCCTCTTGCGCCATAACTTATTCCTTCTATTCCTTGAGGGAACAATTCACTGTAAGCTTCCTGCATTAGCCTCGGGCGTGATTAATCTTCGGGCTTCGCCCGCAAAAAGAGGCATTCAGTTCTATTCATCCACAAACGAACGATGCCAAGGAGGAAGTTCGCCACAGGAATGAGGAAAGCTATTGAATTTGTCCCGCCCTTTGTATATTATTCTGAAGCTATTTTACAACTAACTGTACATTGTTTCAATATGGAATTCGGCATTCTCCGATAGCGTTTTGACAAGCGGCGGAAAAGATTGTTCCCTTTATCAGCAAAATATGATCTATGAAGGAGAGGAAAGATGACGCAACTTTCACGCAAAATGCGCGACCGTAATTGGGGATTATGGGCTATTCTGTTTTGGCTTGTCGCGGCGCTTGGCTGTGCACAGGAAGGCCTTTACGATTGGAACAATGCCCGCGAGCTTTCTCCTGGCATTCGTCACGCTCATGTCAAGGCTGACACGCCGCGACCTTTAAATATCAATTGTCTGCAGATTGACATCCAGACGCCCGGGATTTTCTTTTATACGACGCCCCGCGCCCCTGAATGGCAGGAAAATGTCTCCGAAACAATCCGCCAGACGACACGGCAATTTATGCTGGAAGCACGCCGCCAGGGAAAGCCAATGATTGTGGCCATTAATGCCGACTATTGGACAAATTGGATCCCGGCGACATGGAATCAGCAGCTGCCGGCTAATCTGGGCGGGCTGGCTGTATCTGAGGGAGAGCTAGTCTCCCCGGCTGCAGGCACGCCCTCCTTTATTGTCTATAAAGATGGCCGCGTGGAAATCGCTGTCACAAACAAGGACACGGACATCAGCTCAATACACACAGCTGTGAGCGGCTTTGCGATTGTTTTGAAAGAGGGCGAAATCGTGGGCACGCAGGAGGCCTTGCATCCTCGTACGGCGATAGGCATTTCTGCGGATGGCCGTTATGTGTATCTGTTGACAATAGACGGGCGGCAGGCGGCAAGCGGGGGCGCCTCCTATCCCGAATTAGCTGCCTGGCTGAAATATTTCGGCGCGTACACAGGCCTTAATTTAGATGGCGGCGGCTCAACAACAATGGCTTATTGGGATCCCCAAAAAGAAGGGGAAGACAAATCATCGCTGTTAAATGTGCCCGTAGGCGGCGGGCGTGTGTATTCTGAGCGTGCTGTCGCCAACAATCTGGGCGTTTGCTATGCGCCGCCTCAAGAGCCCGCAGCTCAGCAGGCGCCACAATAAGCCTGCAGAAGAAGCGGCTCCCGATTTCTTTTGCTTAAATGTTTCCGCAAAGCGGCTATTCTCATAGCCGCTTTTTCTTTCTCTAATCCCAAATTCTCAGAATAATCATTCTCTATAAGAAAGCCGCTTACGCAAAAATACGAATTTAGGGCCCTAACAGGAAAATTTCTGCGATCCACATTATATGTGGGCGGCTTTGGGGGCCGCCGCCCCTAAGCTGACGAATCCGCACGCGCTGTGTCGTTTGCGCTGGCCAGGAGCTGACTGTAACAGTGCTGAGCGGATTGTCGCGTATTTGCGCCACGCTCCGCCATGCTTGCCCTTCCCATAGCTCAATATCATAATTCCGAGAAGAAAATACGCGTTCATTATCAATCGCCCAATAAATCCATGCCTGCGCTACAGGCATTGGCCGGGGCAATGTGATCTCCAGCCAATGCCCTTCTTCCTGTGCCACATCCTGCGAGGCCCATGCTTTTTTAGTCCAATGCAGGCCCGTTGTTTCCCATACGCCGTCTATCGCCACTTCCGGGCTATATCCGCCTGGATAAGAGCTATCGGCCTGTATTGTCGCTCCCAGCGCAAGCAAGCTCTGAGCATGAGGGGGCGGAGGAGGGACATGACGGAATTCCGCTGTGGCTGTTTCCACAAGCTGTCCATTTTTTATTATTGCAAAATGCACAGGCACAACGCGCGTCATTCCCGGCTGTGCCCGAACATTGAAAAGCACGCTGTTTTCTTGCGCGGCAACGACAATTTCGGCTGGCTCAACATAAACGCCTTCCCCGGAAGCCTGCACTTTAAGCGTGGCAGGAGGCTTTTCTATTCGCTCCAGATGCATTTTGTATGTATAGACATCGGCCGAGTCTTTTTGTGTAATTCGTTCCACGCGCGTTCGCACGACAGGAGCAAAGAAAACATTCTCCGCGCGGACGACAACAATCGGCTGGGCCCCGGGGATGGGGACGCGTATCGCCGCGCATACATGGGCAGCGCCAATCCCGCGGCGCTCGATTGTGATCGGCGCGCCGGCGGGCGTCATTTGTGCTGGCAAATTTTCGTCCCCATGCCGCCGCAATATATTGCGTCCTTCCCGCGCCCATAGCCCTAAACATTCCGCCCCTGAGCGGCCCGGGCGGAACTGTGCTGTAAGCCTGATAGGCTGCCCCACAGGCTTGATACGCTCCCCCGCCAGCAACAGCTCAGCCCCAGCTGTTTGCAGCAGCCATTCCCCTAACGCACGCTCTGCGTCGCGCAATTCCGTGAGCAGGCTTGTTTTTTCCAGAGTCTCTGGCTCCGCCTTCACAAGGGAGATTTCCTGCTGCAAACGCTTGACAAGCGGCGCTGCTTCTCTGGGCTGGCGGATAAGACGGATTTGTTGCGCAAGAGCGCGCAAGCGCGGCGTGTGTTCTGCCACAGCGCGCACGCGGGCGCCCCACTCGCAATGCAGGGCGGCGCGCTCCAAAAGCCAGCGGCGGGCATTGTCGGGCGACGACACACGCAAAATTGTCAGCACATCCGCGCCATCACAGATTTCTATTTGCAGCCCCTGCGTTGTCATACGCGCGGGAATGGGCGTGAGCTGAACGGCATCCATCACAACAGGATTTTTGAGGCCTTTGAGCGCTGGGGGCAAAATCAGCATATGCGCTCTGCGGGCATCCTGCGGGGCGCGCACTGTAAAATATAGTGGCTCCTTTTTGCCGAAACGCTCCGCTCGCACGCCCTCACACAGGGGCTCTGGCTCCCAGCCTGCCCGCGACATTTCCACAAGCGCCGGATAATAGCTATGACACACATCGCCATAGCTTTGATAGCCTTCGCGGACAAAGCGCCCTGTGCTGGGGAATTCGCCCCATTGGGCGCTGGCTAACACAAATTCCTCCGCTGTCGTCCGCTCATCCAATTTATGCAGATTGATAAAATTCATTGTCAGCACAGGCTTTTGATAGGCGCCGAAACGATGATAGCCCAGCAAAGCCCGATCGTGAAAATGGCTGCTTTCAATGCCGATAATATCCAGCGCTGTATAGCTGTCCCACGCCTCTGTTGTGGGCCCCATATTCCCCATAATCGTTTTGCCTTGCGGATGATAGCGCTCCTGGAGCAAGCGTAGCCATTTCCACATCGTAAAGCGGCCATGTTGTCCCACAACGAATGTTTGGGGATCGTATGTAAAGGGCTGCGAGGCGAAGGGAAAATGATCGCGGCGATGATTGATGTACCAGCAAGTCCAGGCGCCCGCTCCATCAATATAGCAGCCATCTATGCCGGGATTGTGGGCAAACAAGGCATCATACATTTGCAGGGCGCGGCCAGCGGGCGTGGGACGATTTTCGGGAGCGCGCAAATCCGGATCCACATTGCAAATAAAGCGTAGCAAGCTCAGGGGCGTGGGCGGCGGCACATCGGCGCCCCAATTGTCCGTGATGAATACACGATAGCGCCCCTCCGCATCTGTCAGCGCATTATCGCGCACAAATTGTATGTCTGTGCGCTTGCCCAATGACTCAAAATCGCCATTCTCCAAAAGATTTTCCTCAGGCTGGCTCTGGCGAAATATGCGGACATCGTCAAACCAAACGACGCCTGTATGATTGCGAAACATTGTATAAACTCGTAAATCTGCCAAAGGCTGGCGCGGCTGAATGACAAATTCGGCTTTTTCCCAATCATGCGTCCCGGGACGAAAGACAGCACATTGGCCAAACTGATAGCTGCCATCCGCTAAAAGACAATCGACATAGATAGAATAATCAGTGGGCACGCCGCTATGGGAGACAACATTCTCAGCTTTGCTGAAGCCGGAAACAACAACAGGCTCAGCAATAGGCGTCTTCAAGACAATAATTTGCCGGGCAAAGCACGAAGCACGAGGCGAGTCGCTTGTGGCGCGCAGGGAAAATGAGCCGCTGTGGCGGATATTCTCGTCCAGAGCCACGCCTGTTGTCATCCAGCCGGCGGGCGTTTTAGCGCGCTCTAATTCCTCCATCTGGCGCATGGCGTCTTCGTAATCTTTTGGCAGCGTGGGCCCGGGCAATTGGATTGTCTCCGAGCCCGTTTCATTATAGGGAAACATCCCCAGCCCGCGCTGATGTGTCAGCTCCAGATCGCCCTGCCCTTCAAAAAAGGCATAATGCTGAGGATTGGGGATTTGCGCGATTTCGTTCGCAAAAAACCAGCCGCCATCTCGCTTCTCTTTTCGCGCAAAAGCGCGGGGAAAAAGCCGATAATATTCGGCTAATGCGGAGCGAAAATGCCAGCGCGGATTTGTTTGATACAGCACAATTTGAAAAGGAGCCCGCAGGCGCAACGCAGGCGCAGCTGCGGCTGTAAAGCCCAAAGGCAGCCGCATTTCCACAGCCTTTTGTTCGGGCAAAGCCTGAAACTTGTATACATAGGGAGCTTCGGCTGGCATAGCGAGCGCCAGCATATCCTGGCCATTGGCCAGGCAGCGCAGCGGACAGATGGGCAGCTTATTGACAAGCTTGGCGGCGAGCAACAAATCCGTCACGCCGTCTCCTGTGGGCAGGGAAACGCCTTCCACGCGTAACACGAGATCCGCAACAGCATCTTCCTTCCCGGCAGCTGTGATGAGTCCTTCCAGCCACAAGGCGCCGCGGGCACTCTTCAGCGTATATGTCAATGCAAATTTTTCGGCCGAAGCAGGCCGGCCTGTGCGCGGATCTTGTAAAACGAGTTTCGCCGAGACGCCAGCCAATGGCTTCCCCTGGATCCGGAAGCCCGTGATTGCGTCTGCTCGCCAATCTGCCGTCAGCCCTTTGCCATCGGAAACAACAGCCGCTTCGCTCCATACAGAAAAAAGCAGATAGAAGAGAAAGAAAATAAGACATTGAAAATGAATTGTGTTTCTCATGTGCTTCTCCCGGCCAAAATTTCGCCTCACATCACTGAATATACGACATAAGCCATTCGGCTTCCTTTTAATATCCCCAAAGGAAAAAGATTCTGTTCAGCGAAATAAGCCATTTTAAACAAAAAGCTTTAGCGTTTAGGCCCCACGGAGATTAAAGATTAAGGGTGAGCTACACAATGGAGCCTCAACAGGCGATGGCTTATTGTGAAATTGTTTTGCAGGCCAGCCGCGCCGATCAAACAGAGATTGTGCTTTCTTTAGGCCGTAACGCCCTCACACGTTTTGCCAATAATACGATACATCAAAATGTCGCCGAAGAGCAGATTGAAATCAGCGTCCGGGCTGTTGTGGAAAAGCGAATAGGCGTGGCACGCGGCAGCGATGTCTCGTATGCAAGCCTGTGCGAATTAGCAGCGAAGGCGTATCAGCTCGCCCGGCTTTCGGCTCCCGATTCTGATTTTGTCTCCTTGCCCCCGCCTCTTCCCTATTCGGGCGAGACAGATTTTGTGGATCCAGCCACAGAAGCCTGTAGCCCCGAGCAGCGCGCCGCTGCTGTACGAGAAGCAATTGCTCTTGCCGAAGCCTCAGGCTTAACAGCTTCTGGCATGTTTACAACGGGCGTAGAGCTGCATGTTATTGCCAATTCTCTGGGCGTACGAGCTATTCAGCGCCGTAGCAAAGCCGAAATGTCTGTGATTGTATCCGGGCAGGGAGGCTCCGGCTATGCCCGCACTGTCAGCGAGCGTCTGAATGACATTTCAGCCCCTGCCCTGGGACAATTGGCTGTAGAAAAATGCCTGGCCTCTCGCCAGCCCCAGACGCTGCCTCCGGGAGATTATCCTGTCATTTTGGAGCCCGAAGCAGTGGGGGATATGATGATGCTCCTGGCTTTTTACGGCCTGGGAGCCTTAGCCTATCAAGAAGGCCGTTCGTTTATAAGCGGGCGCCTGGGCGAGAGAATCTGCGGCGAAAACATTTCTCTTTGGGATGATGGCCTGGATCCCCGGAGCTTACGCTGGGCTTATGATTTTGAGGGCGTGCCGAAACAGCGTGTCTCCCTGATTTCAAATGGCGTAGCCGAAGGCGTTGTCTGGGATTCATATACAGCCCAAAAAGAGGGGCGTGCTTCCACAGGACATGCCCTGCCCGCGCCCAATTCCTGGGGCCCTGTGCCTCTCAATGTAATTGTGGCGCCAGGAGAAAGCAATGAAGAGGAAATGATTGCCCAAACAAAAAGAGGCTTGCTAGTCACGCGCTTTCATTACACGAATATGATCCATCCGCTCAAGACAGTGTTTACGGGAATGACACGGGATGGCACATTTTTCATTGAAGGGGGAGAAATTGTCGGGGCTGTGAAAAATCTGCGTTTCACACAAAACATTTTAGAAGCGCTCTCCTGTGTGTCGCAGATTTCCGCCCACGGCAAATGGACGGATTATGTGTGGGCGCCAGCGATGAAAATAGAAAAATTCACATTCAGCGGCGTGACAGAGTTTTAAGCTGCGCGAGGCTGTTTGTCTGCTCCCATTTTCATTCTAATATTTTTTTCCGTTTCTATTCACAAAGCACAAAGACAGCCTTTTTATCCGTAAAAAATGCTTTCCTCTATACGAAGCAGGCGAAAAAATGTTATACTAGAAAGCCCCGTGGCCAATCGGCTGAGGCTGCCGGAGGGGCCGCCATGCCGTACGGGCTTTATGTTTAAGGAGCGCTATTTCAATGAAAGACGCACAGGAGGAAAAAGTTACAACTGAAAAGTCGAATCCGGAATATGAAAAAGGCAGCTGGGTTACATGGCGCCAGGACATTAAAGTTCTGGATTGCAGCATCCGCGATGGGGGGCTAATGAACAATCATTTGTTTGAAGATGGCTTTGTGCGAGCGATTTATGAAACATGTGTGGCGGCGGGAATTGATTATATGGAGCTGGGCTATAAAGCCTCCAAACGCATATATGCGCCCGACGAATTCGGCGCCTGGAAATATTGTGATGAGGAAGACATTCGCCGGATTGTGGGCGACAATCCTACATCCTTAAAGCTCTCCGTAATGGCAGATGTCGGCCGCACTGATTATCATGAGGACATTATTCCGGCTGAGAACAGCATTATTGATATGGTGCGTATCGCCACATACATCCATCAGATTCCGGGCGCTGTGGATATGATTCAGGATGCCCATGATAAGGGCTATGAGACAACTGTCAATTTGATGGCTGTTTCTGCCGTGCATGAGGATGATCTCAACGAAGCCTTAGAAGTGCTGGCGCAGACACCTGTGGGCACAATTTATCTTGTGGACAGTTTCGGCGCCTTTTATACAGAAGAGATTGAAGCCCTCACAAAAAAATATCTTGCCATCACGCAAGCCACGGGCAAGCATTTGGGCATACACTGTCATAATAATCAACAGCTGGCCTATGCAAATACAATAGAGGCCATCATCAATGGCGCCAATTATCTGGATGCCACAATTGGGGGCCTGGGGCGCGGCGCAGGCAATTGCCCCTTAGAATTGCTTATTGCCTTTTTGAAAAATCCCAATTATCGACTCCGCCCCATCCTGGAATGTCTGGAAAAACATGTGCTGCCCTTGCGCCAGAAAATTGAATGGGGCTATGACATTCCGTATCTCATTACAGGCATGCTCAATCAACATCCGCGCGAAGCGATTAAATTCATGGAGGCCAAGGAGCGCGGCAGCTTCGTAGAATTCTATGATATGATTATGGAACAAGTGTAGCCC
>CAZUOJ010000129.1:0-9297 GCA_964622325.1 uncultured Armatimonadia bacterium | reverse complement strand
ATGTCAAAGATGACGCCGATATCTTTGGGATCAAATTCCCGGACAATATTCCAGGCCTGGGAGGCGCTGCAGCACACTGTGTTGCGATGAATTTCCAATAAGACACGTATGCCCAGGGGACGCGTAATTTCCAGGGCTTTTTCGAAGGCGCGTATTGTGTCATCAATCAGCACGCGATAATTTTCTGCGGGATTGTAGGCACGCGGCGCGCCAATACGAAACATGGAAATGCCCCATTTAGCGCAGCCCTCCGCCACTTTGCGCACTTCCTCCAGCTCATCAGCCCTCATTGCCGTCGCCAAACACGCAATTTCCAGATTATATTCGCGGCTGAGGGCGATCAGCTCCGCGCCCCGTTCCGCCAAATTATCCGGCGAGAAATCATTTTTGACATTGCCCCAGGGGGAATAGGGCTGGCCCTTCGCGTTTTCCGGAATGTGCCGACAGCGCCATTCCGCCCCGTCAAAGCCCAAACGGGCCAAACATTCGGCTGTTTCCCGCATATCGTATTCTGGCATCATTACTGTTGTAGCGCTAATTTTCATTGCTTCTCCCTCGTGTTCATGGATGAATTCTCAATTAAGCTCTGAAAGCAATAAAACATTCGCTATTTGTATGGCAATTCCTTGTTAAGGGCGGAAGGAGCGTTAATTTCCGACAGGAAATAAATCTAAGCTAACATGTGCAGGAGAGGCTTATGTTTCTTTTTTGTATTTTGCTCAGCCTTCTTTTATGTGTGTGTTGTGATGGAACGCCAGGATTTCCGCAATCCGGGCTTATGGGGCATTGGCGTTTTGATGAAGGCGCAGGCGATCGGGCATATGATTATTCTGGCCATAACAATCACGGCGAAATCTACAATGCAAAATGGATAGGCAAGCAGCAAAACGCCTGTCTGGAATTTGATGGCCAGACAAGCTATGTAGATTGTGGAAATTCGCCAGCCCTGGATCTTTCAGACAGCTTTACATTGCAGGCCTGGATTTTCCCGACAGCTATTCCACGCGGCGAGGCGGGCATTTTAGGCAAGGGCTTTGATCGTTATTTTCTGACCTATTATAAGGACGGACAAATTTATTTTTATGTGGGCGCCGGCGGAAACAATGCCAAAGCGCCTGTGCCCTTGGGCGTCTGGACATTTGTGGCTGCAACATTTGATGGAAAAATACAACGCTTGTATGTGAATGGCCAGCTTGTAGACAGTCATATTTCCCGTTATCCGGCTGCGCCTGCGGGAGGGCGATTTATGATTGGCTGTGTTCCGGGAAATAATCCTGAAGGCAAGCCAGATACAAGCCAGCCTGTGTTTTTTGAAGGCCTGATTGATGATGTCCGCATTTATAATCGGCCTTTAACAGCAGAAGAAATCAAACAACAAGCGCAAGCGCAAAGGCCGCAATTTGAAATTGTCAGAGAATTCAGTCCCGTTCAAGCCGTGGGCGTCATAAAAGGCGATCGTGCGACTATAAAAGCGGGCGATACAGGAGCCATCCAGATACAGCAAGGCAATGCAAGTGTTGTGCTGGCCAGCTTCTATTCCTATCCCGGAGAAAAGATCGGCTGGAATGCGTTGGGCCTCAAGAAAGGCGGTCAGCCTGGCTGGAAGCCCTATGTAAAGCTGCGGGGAAATTCCGGCCTGGAAATTATAGCCGAGGGCCCTTTATACAGCTTACGCCGAAAGCTTTCCTTACACGCCAATGCGCTGGAAATTGAAGATACGCTGGCGAACAAAAGCGAGGAGCCTGTCGGCTTAATCTGTCGGCATGAATTGATAAGCTCCCGGCGCTTTGAGGAAAATCTTTGTCCAGGAGGCCCTGAAGCGCCGATTTTGTATTTGCGAAATGCCGGCGGCGTTCTGGGAATTGTCATGGAAGACAATCTGTCGCGCATGCGCTTTGAAGGCAATATTTCCGCCTGGGATAATATGTCCACTTTTCGGCTGAGCAATATGGCCATTCCGGCTCAGGGCAAGCTTGTGTTTCGCTGGGCAATAATGCTTATGTCCCCGCAATCCTCATATTGGGATTTTGTCAATGCTTTGCGCCGCCGCTGGCGCGTGAATAATCAAATTGAGGGGCCTCTTTCCTGGATAGATATGGAGGATCCTTTGCTTTCCGACCCCCAACGGCTGCGGGCATATTTGCAGCGGAAAAAAGTGCATTTAATGCTCCTTTCGCCCTGGCTGGATTATGATCCGGGCCGCCACGATCGTGTGTGGCCACGAGAGGAATACAAAGAAAAAGCCATTGCTGCCAGGCAGAAATTGAAATCCGTACAGCCGGACATTAAAGTTCTCGGTTGTATTGAAACGGACTGGGTGACAATTTATCCCGAAAAAATCCCCGGCGGAGAAAAACTGCCTGTTTTTGGAAAAGGGAGCGGGGGGCTTAATCGCGAGCAGACAGAAATTATTGAAAAGTCGGGGCTGCCCTTTGTCGACAGCATCAAATATGGGCCGGATCGGACTACATTTTTAGAATTGTATCAGCGTGGAGGCAAGCCGCACACGGCGCTTTCTGTCTATCCTGCCATAGGAAATTATCAATATGAATTTTTAATGGGGCAGATCAAATTTTTGCTGGATGAATGTGGCTTGGATGGCTTTTATATTGATGAATTCAGTCAGGGCTGGGGCGGGCCTATTAAAAATTATGGGGGCTGGGATGGCTTCAGCGTGGATGTAGATCCGCTTACGGGACGGATTAAAGATAAATGGATTGATTGCAGCCTGGCAGGATTGCCAGCCCGACTTAATCTCGTGAATTATGCGCTCCAGCGGGGAAAAACAGTTGTCGCCAATACATATGCCACCGCGATGGAAGAAAATCCTTTGCCTGTCCATCGCTTTGCGGAAACATGGAATTTGTTTGATCCCATGCTCACGCCAGATGGCCAAAAGCCGCCTTTGCTTCCGGCGTTATGTCGCAGCCATTTAGGATCGATGATAGGGCTGGGCATTCTGGGCCATCCGGAATTGCAGGACACAGCGCGGAGGCTTATGAAAGCAGTTGTCACATATTTGCGACATGCCATGTTGTATTATCATTATTTCATCGAAGATATCCCGGAACAGGGGCCTGGCAGTGGCGAATACGGGCCTATTAATCATATGTTTCCTGTCACGCCCCTTGAGCTGGGCGAAGGCTTTATCCGCGGCAAAGAACGAATCATCACATGCATTTCCGGGCAATTTCGCTGGGAACAAACACGTCGTCCCCGTGTGTTAGGCTTTGATTTGAATGGAAGGCCTGCGCCCCTCCAGGCTTCATTGAAGCAAAAAGGCCCCTCGTGGCTTGTCACGCTTTCCCTGCAGGATTGGGCGCAAATTGCAGTGATTGAATAACATTTCATCTCAACGCGCATAAATGCAGTGCTATTTGTCTTGTCTTACGATTTTCTTCTAGAATTATTCTGTCAGCGCGCAAGCCTCGCTTGCGGCGGCAAAAATAGATGGGATGAATGTATATGCAGGAGGAGAGATTAAAAAAAATATTAGAAGAAGTGGCAGCGGGACAGCTCAGTGCGGAGCAAGCTATAGAAAAGCTGCGCGTGCTGCCGTTTGAGGATGTGGGCTTTGCCAAGATTGATCATCATCGCAGTTTGCGGACAGGCTTTCCCGAAGTCATTTATTGTGAGCGCAAAACGCCGGAGCAAGTGGCTGAGATTGCGGCGCGCCTGGCCCAAACAGCGTCCTGTGTTCTGGCGACGCGGGCTTCGCAGGAAATATATGAAGCCGTAGCCCAGCAGTGCCCGCAAGCGGAATACAATGAGCTCGCGCGCTGCATTATTATTGGGCATAAGCCAGCGCCGCCTGCAGGCTGCCCCTCCGTGTTAGTTGTGACAGCGGGCACATTGGATATTCCTGTCGCCGAAGAAGCGGCGGCCACGGCGGAGGCAGCTGGCGTGCCTGTGGAGAAGCTGTATGATGTCGGCGTGGCGGGCTTGCATCGCCTTCTCCAACATTACGAAAAGTTGCGCCAAGCGGGCGTGATTATTGTTGTGGCAGGGATGGAAGGCGCGCTGGCCAGCGTCGTGGGAGGGCTTGTGGATAAGCCTGTTATTGCCGTGCCCACAAGCATAGGCTATGGCGCCAGCTTTAACGGCCTGGCGGCTTTATTGACAATGCTGAATAGCTGCGCCGCAGGGATGGCTGTCGTCAATATAGATAACGGCTTTGGCGCAGGCTTTCTCGCGGCGCGCATTGCCAAGCTGGGCTGTCCGTCACAGGCTTAAATATATCGTCAGCCTGTGTTCAGGATTTTAAAGCTGCTTGTTGTGTTTTTGAAAGACACACAGGGCTCCCGAATGTCGGGAGCCCTGGGCGCAGATTTAGATTAGCCAGCTCATTAGCCTGAAGCTGCCAGGCACGGCTAAAAAGTCAGCTCCATGGCCCGCGGCGGACAGACAGGAACGCAGGCTTCACAGGCGATGCATTTGTCGGCATCAAAAATGATGTGCCGGCTTTCCTGCTCCATACGCAAAGCGCCTGTGGGGCAGATTGTGATGCAGGCCCCGCATTCCGTGCATTTTTCTTCATTGCGCACAACGCCCTGGGCAATAGGCTCCACAAGCACGCCCCGCTTCTTCAAGTTTTTCAAAGCAGCCTCCAGCTGCTCCTCCTGCCCGGAAAATCCAATTATCATCAGGCCTTCTCGTTGCGGCGAGATTTCAGCACGCAAGATATTAAATTCCAGATCGTAAGCCCGCACCGTTTCGGATATAATCGGCTCTTCCGTCAGCTTGGGCGGAAAATGCAAAACGACACGTGTTGTCGTAATAGCCATTTAGCTTGCCTCCTTTACAGCCCGGGAACGCCGACGCAATGGCCGTTCTGTAAAGGGCTTAAATTTCAAGCCCGAATCTACAGACGGCAACAGCTCCACAGGCTCGCTTAATAAAAATTCGCCTTTTTGAATTTGTTCTTTAAGAACAAGCGCAATTTCCCGCGCCCGGGCATAAGAGGATAACGGAGCCGTAGGCACGCTTTTGCCCTCTATTTCAATGAAGCCGCTTTTCAGCTCGGCATAGCTCACATAGCCCAGCGGCCCTCGTTCGCCGTAAGGATAGTCGCGACTGTAATCCACAATTGGCGCCAATATATCCGCGTCACTGACAGCCGTAAAGCGCGCCATATCGGCATCCAGGATCGGAATTGGAATGCCGATGCCCAGCGCCAGCGACACGCCATAGCCATAAAGGCTGACGCCGACGACATAGCGCGGCTTCATCGCTTTCAAATCGCCTACAGTCGCAATTGTTCCGGCGCCTCCTAAAGGCACGCCATTTTTATTTCGCGCCACACTGGGATCGTGTTGTGTGCCCTGCCAGAAGATATAGCCCTGCGCGCCGCCAATAAAAATACGCGTGCCTATGCCAATCGTGCGATAATAGGGATCATTGAGCAGAGGAGAAAGCTGTCCCGCAGAACAATAATTGGCCGAGCCCAAATTCCTTTTCAATACGCCCATATATGTGTAAAGGTCGCGATGTTTATCCAGATTTACAGCTACATTGTAATTTTGATACGCATTGCGCGGATTACATAAGAAGGCTTGATTCAGATCCTCCAGTCGAATCAGCGCTTCCAGTTGCCGGCGGGGATAGCAATCCGTCCCATAGCCTTCGGCCCGTAAAACAATCTCCTTTCCGGCTACAAGATCTGCAATCACATGCCCCCCGCCATAACGGAATTCGCCCGGATGCTCTCTGTTTAAAGGATCCCCTTCCGCGACTTCTGTAGCCCCAATATAACAATCCACAGCGGCGATGCCCGCATACGCGGGGACATCATTGAGCCAAATACGCGTCATCTTCATTCGAGGCTTTGTGTGGCCAAAATTCAAAAAAGCGCCGGAGGAACACATCGGCCCAAATGTGCCTGTTGTAACTACATCCACAAGCTTCGCCGCTTGCTTAGCCCCCTGTTCCTTAACAATGTCAATCATCTCTTCCGCTGTTACAACAACAGCCTGCCCTTTTTTGATTTTTTCATTGATCTCTTCGTATGTCTTCGCCATTCCTTTTCCTCCCTTGTAAGTCAACGCGTCTTTCGCGCTTACAGAGCAGATGTTGTGCCGGGGCCGCGTCCCTGAGGGGACGCTCAGGCATGCCCATAGACATCCCTCCTGCGCGCGGGCTAATTAGCGTCCACATTTTCAGCATCCCTCCTCTTCGCAGGAATGGCTCCCTCCTATTATTGTAAAGGCAACAATTCAAATTCTCCCCACACGCCCAATGTCTCATTGATAATAACAAGCGCTTGCCGGACTTCTGGAAAGCCACGCGCCCATTCCAGGGCTTTCTCCACATCTGCCGGAGATTTTACGCGATTTCCCAATGCAGTCGCTAACGCATCGGCAAGAGCGCCATTTTGGGCGATGATAGTCGCCGCGTCAGCACGGCCGAAGCTCAAGGAATGCCCCACAGTGCCAGAGCTGGTGCAAATTGCCCATTCTCCCGGCGGAATGCGCAGGCCAATTTTATTGCTCAAGGGCGAGGCGCCTGCTAGAATGCCCACAACTCTACTATCTCTATTGATTATATATAAATCTCCGCCGTTTTCAAGGATAATCTGGGAAGATTCTCGTAATAATTGTCGCGCCACATATTCTCCAATTGCGCCGGCAACAGCGGCCATAGGGCCCACGCCCGCCCTCTGCCCCGCCTCGTACATCGCCCGCACAAGCGGCGGGCAATCTGCCTGAATTAACAGAGGGCGCAAGCTGCTTAAAAAACGCGGATTCCGGGCAATTTCGGCTTCAATCTCGGCCCGGGCGGCCCGGACATGCTCATACGCCTGGACAGACAAATCTTTTTCGGCGCTAATAAATAAATCCGTTTCTCCAATACTGACTCGAAAGCTCACGAGATCCGGCGAGCCTTGCTGTTGCCTGTAAATCCGTGGCTGATACATAGGACGCCCTTACGAACATTCGATTGGACTTAATTCTCTGATTATATATGATTATATTAATTTTTATGTCTCAATAAAAAGTCTCTTGCAAGCATATTGTCTCTGCTTTTCTTAAATATGTTATAATCCTGCCCATGCAAAAGGGAAAGATATTGTTGCAACGCACGGATTTAATTATCTCCGATTTTGATGGCACGATCACTTTAAAGGACACGGGCCTGGCGATGATTGACACATTAAGCCCTCCGGAGGCCGCCCGGGCCTGGGAGGCGGAATTTGCCTGGCGGCGCGGCGAAATAAGCTCCACAGAATGTCTGCGGCAGCAATGGGGCCTGCTCAAAAAATCCCCGGAAGAGATTGCGGCCTTTATAGATAAATTAGCGTTAGATGAAAATTTTTTTGTCCTGCTTAAGCTGGCGCGCCAGCGCCAGGCTGGCGTTGCCATTTTGAGCGATGGGCTGGATTTTTATGTCCATCGTTTGCTGGCGCGCTATGGCATAACAGCGCGGCCCGATGATGCTTGTGTGCGTTCGTCCGAATGCCTGACAAGCTATGCGAATGTAGCCTCCTTAGGGCCGCAGGGACTGCACATCAGCTTCCCTTATGCGAATGATTGCGGACTGTGCGGCAATTGCAAAACAGAGCATCTTTTACGCCTGCGACGCAATTTTGCGCGTGTGATTTATATTGGCGATGGCCATTCGGATTTATGTGCGGCGCGTTATGCCGAAATTATTTTTGCCAAAAATGCACTGGCGGAAGATTGCCAGCGCACAGGCCGCTTTTACATTCCCTTTGCAAGCTTTGCGGACATTTTGAAAGTTTTAGAATAAGGGCGGAGCCATTGTAGCTCCGCCCTTTGTATTTATCGCACAGGAAAGCCAGAATTAAGGCGGCCCGCCTGGCCCGCCGGCTGGCGGCCCTCCCGGCCCGCCCATCGGAGGCGGCCCCCCGGGACCTCCGGCAGGAGGCCCCCCTGGGCCGCCCATTGGAGGCCCGGCAGGAGCTTTAGGCGCTGCGCCCCGGCCTCCTGGCATCCCTGCCGGCGTCGGCGCTGACGCCCCAGATGCCTGCTTAGCTTTCAAGCGGCTGATCGCCGCGCGGGCTTCCTTTAATTTCGGCTTGTCATTGCTGATGGCAATAAATTTCTGGAAAGCAGCCAAGGCAGGCCCAATTTCGCCGCGTTCCGCTAAAATCCACGCCTTCCCATAAAGCGCTAAAGCATTTTTCGGATTTTTCTGTAAATTCGCTTCAAAAATGGCCAGAGCTGTGTCGTAATCTCCTGTGTGTTTAATATTAATGCCATCTTTAGCTGTTTTGCCCGAAACATCTATCTTGGGAGCGCCAGCAGCAGGGCCTGTGCCAGGCGCCGCTTCTCCCGGAGCGCCTGGCCCTCCCGTTGGCGGCCCGCCAGGGGCGGCTTCCGGCCCGCCGGCCGCTTCGGGCGGCCCCCCAGGCCCTCCGGCCATTTTTTCTCCCGGCATCCCGGGGCCCCCAGCGGGACCTCCCGGAGGCCCTCCCGGCATGTCTGTGGGCCCTCCGCCCGCCCCTTTCTCAGGCGCTCCTGCCCCCTCATCGCCCTTCTTGCCGCCAAATAAACAGCCGCTTGTGAGCATCGCCATCATCGCCAATACGCCCAGAACAAGGAGCAACAGGAGTCCTTTTTTCATAATATGCTCATCCCTTCTAAAATGTATTTCCCGCTTTCCAGGCGGCATGTAAATTAGATTTGAGCGTTGTGTCCCTAATTCCTTCTTATGCGCTCAATTAGGGCGATTTATCATAAAAGTGGCCAGCTCCTGCAAGCTGGCGCGAGCGGGCGAAGGATGCAATCCCTGCAAAGCGTTTTGGGCAGCCTGAACAAATTCTTTTGCCCGGCTCAGCGCATAATCTTTGCCCCCTAAAGCCTCTATGAGCTGCGCGGCCTGGGCGGCGGCGGCTTGATCTTGTTTCCGGGCGGCTTGCCGTAATGCCTCTAGTTGCTCCTGTTCTGCTGCCCCAGCCAGATGAAAGGCGGCAATCAGTGGCAATGTCCATTGGCCCCGCAATAAATCTTGATAAACAGGCTTGCCTAATTGCGACGGCATTCCATATAAATCCAGCAAATCATCCGTGATCTGAAAAGCAATGCCTATGTTCCGGCCATATTCAAATAAAAATTCCGCTGCTTCCGGATTCTCGGCCACTAAGGCGCCTCCTTTGCAAGCGGCGGCCATCAGGGCGGCTGTTTTGCCCTGGACTTGCTGAAAATAATCTTCCTCGCAGGGCGGCTCATTGATTTCAGATATCGCTAATTCCGCCTGACACATTTGCGCCACTGCATTAGCTAACAGAAGAAGCGTTTTCTTTTCAAATTCATCAGCCAGCACGAGCAGCACTTCCGC
>CAZUOJ010000128.1:0-9393 GCA_964622325.1 uncultured Armatimonadia bacterium | reverse complement strand
TTGTTGTGGGGCGGGCGTCCCCGCCCTTCGTAATCCCCTTCCTCCGCGTGGGGCGGGCGTCCCCGCCCGCCATATCCTGCCCGAAAGGCATCGCGGCCCCATTTTGCCAGGAGGCGCCTCATCCTTCCCCCAAGAGGCATCACGGCCATATTTTCCCAAAAGGCTGTACATCCTTCCATCTCCCCCCGCAGGCCCATGCCGGAATTGTCGCAGGCGAGGACGCCTGCGCTCCGCGTTCATTATCTAGCTTGTTGTGGGGGCGGGCGCGAATTAATCTTGTTGTGGGGCGGGCGTCCCCGCCCGCCGCATCCTGCCCGAAAGGCATCGCGGCCCCATTTTGCCAAGAGGCTCCTGCCCCCTTCTTGCCCGGACAGCCGCGCCGAAAAGAAATATCCAGAGGGGCTTTGCCTGAAAGGAAAATCCTGCTCAGCGCGCCCTCTCCTTCTTTATTTTGCCACAGGTGCATGGGAGGGATTGTCGCAGGCGAGGACGCCTGCGCTACAACAATTGATTTTATGTTTGCCGGCGCTCCGCGAGGGGAAGATTAGGCGGGGGGCGCCGGAGCCACATCATATAACAACGCGTGGGGCGGGCGTCCTCGCCCGCCACAGCTGTCCGCCACATCTTTTTCCCAAAAGGCATCGCGCCACATTTTGCCATGAGGATCTCCGGCCTCCCAGCCTTCCATCTTCCGCCACAGGCACATGGAAGGAATTATCGCAGGCGGGGACGCCTGCGCTACAACATTTAAATTTATATTGCCTGCGCCACGCGGAAGGAAAAATGACGGAAACGCCGGCGCTACGACATTTGAGATTAATGCCTGCCGGCGCGACAATCTCACAACAACGCGCGGGCAAATTTATAGATTGTTGTGGGGCGGGCGTCCCCGCCCGCCACAATTTTTCCCAAAGGCATCCCGGCCACATTGTCCCATGAGGCTCCACATCCTTTCCATCCTCTGCCACAGGCACATGCAAGGAATTATCGCAGGCGAGGACGCCTGCGCTCCGCGGGAGGAAAATGGGCGAGGGACGCCTGCGCTCCGCGGGAGGAGAATATTGGGCGGAGGCGCCGGCGCTACAACTTTTGAATTTATGCGTGCCGGCGCCCCAATCCCTACAGCGAAACGTAGGCAGCGCCCTCTTGTTAACGCGTAGGGCGGGAGATGGGACGGGGGCGCCGGAGCCACATCATATAACATCGCGTGGGGCGGGCGGCCCCGCCCGCCACATCTCCTCCCATGAGGCGCCCCTTCCTTCCCCAAGGGCATCGCTGCCACATTGTCCCATGAGGCTCCACATCTTTTCCATCCTCCGCCACAGGCCCATGCGGGAATTATCGCAGGCGAGGACGCCGGCGCTACAACATTTGAAATTAAATCTTGCCGGCGTAACGCGGAAGAGATATAGGGCGGGGAAGAGGGGGACAGAAAGGCGGGGCGGGCAGGCGACTTTTGGGGATTTTTTGCTCAATGTCATAAATTTCTCCCTGCGCCGTGCAACAAAGGGGGATTTTCTATACTTGCAATTATAGAGGGGAATAAAAAACGAACGCGCCCGATCCGCCATATCCCCCAGCCATTGCTCGCAAAATCCTTCGCCACTGGCTCAATAAAATGAAACGCGTAATAAATAAAACGCGTCCGCTCATTCTATAAAAGCGCCGCCAGCAGGGGCAGGGGCAAACATGTTTTTGAAGCAAAACGGCCTGCTTTTAAGAGGGATTTTTTGATGTATTGTGCTGGATGGCGCAAAAAAATTTCCGAATGCTGGCCCAAAAAGTCAGGAAAATGATAATCAGCTATTGACACAGACAGGAAATTGAGTCTATCCTTGTATAAGAAAATGGCAAAATAATTATACAGAATTGAACGCTACAACAAGTGCGCCGAGAAAACATTAGAACAATATAGAATTCGCCCTGTTCTCTGGCTTTTCCTGCAGCCGGCGAAGGAAGATTTTTATGGAAAAAAAGTACATGACATTGGAGGAGTTGAAGGAATTTTTAGGCGTCAATCATCAGACGATATACAATTTACGCCGCTATTGGGGGCTGCCATATATCAAAATTGGCAGCCTGGTGCGTTACGATCGGGATGAAATTATCGCCTGGATGTCCCGCTTTCGGCGGGTGGAGGCGCCGCGCCGGAGGGAGCCGTTGCGGAGCGGGGCAGAAAAAAGTAGCGCACGGCAGGCCAGCGCAGCAACGGAAACATTATAAAGCGATGGCTCGTTTCAACGCGAAATGTCTGGCGGGGAGGAGAGGGGCAGAGTTGTTATGGCTGATGAGCAACGAATAGCAGCGCAGACAGAAAAGAGGAGCTCCGAGGCTGGCGCGGCGGGGCTGGAGGAGTTTTCAGGATTTACGATTGGAACAGTTACGCCGGTGCCTGACCAACTTTTTGACGAATTGTTGAACATTTTGAGCGCTTCCGAATTAAAAGTCTTATTGTTTATTATCCGTTGTACATTCGGCTCACGCCGCCACGCCGCGGAGATCTCGCTTTCGCAGATGATGGAAGGCGTGTATGACGCGGAGGGCTATCTATTGGCGCCAGGCTTAAAGATGAGCAAGGCGACAATTTGCCGGGCGCTCTCCAGGCTGCGAAAGCGCCGCGTGATTGTGGCCGAACGGCAGCGCAGCCCCGAACGGGGCAATGAGCCGACAGTATATCGTCTGAATATGGCTTTTTTTAGCATCTGATGCCCTTGTCTCATTTTTGCGACAAGGGCAGGCGCAGCTGTCGGACAAGCTCTTCTTCCGTCCAATCCGACGGCCCGCGCCGCCCAATACGCCCTGCAGCAGCCAAGCTTTTATCTCAAGCAGCGGGAGAAGCCTTTCGTGGCCGCCAAAAACAAGCCAAAAGACGAACAATTCTTCTTTGAAGGCTTCAGCTCCCCCAACGGCACATTTGTCCCTGATGATGTGTTTGATGTGCTGGCTCCCCGGCTGACAGAAGCGGAATTGCGCGTGCTTTTATACATCGTCCGCCGCACTTTCGGCTTCGGAAAATCCGCCGACGCCATTTCCCTCAAACAGCTCACAGACGGCATTAAAGCCCGCGATGGCCGCATTCTGGATTATGGCACGGGAATGAGCCGAAAAGGCGTCATCGGCGGCATCAAGGGGCTGCTCGCCAAAGGCGTCATCGAAGTCTATCGCCGCTGGGACGAGCGCGGCCAGAATTTCGTCAATGTCTATGCCCTGCGCTTCAAGGAGGGATCTTTGCCCCACGGGTCGCCCCAAAACGGAAACAATCCGGAAGGGAACAATCCCGGCGCAGGAAGGCACGCGGAAACAGGAAATAATCCGGAAAATCCTTCCAGCAGCACGCTTGTCGCCCCTGTGCGCCCCAATAGCGCCTCCCGGCCCCATATGCCGCCCATGGCCCCTGGCGCCGGCGTGTGCTATGCAAAGCCAAAGAGGGTAGTTACTTCAGGAAACTATCCCTGTAACCCTAATACACTATCCTGGGGAACTTTGCGTTCCCCACAAGAATCAGTTCCTCAAGAATCAGCAGGACAAGAGCAACAACAACAGCCGCTTTCCGCGCCAGCGACTCTCCTTGGGAGCCCAGAAGCTCCCGCACCTGCTGTTGTTGTTTCTGCGCCGGCCGATTTTCGGGGCGAAAGGCCTGATTTATATGAGCAATTAAGGGATTTGGGCGTCCATCAGCACACAGCCAGCAAATTGTTACGGGAATATCCTGCCGAACACATTGAGCAAATGATCTGTTATGTGACAAAGCGGCTGCAACAGGGCTGGGCGCCGTATGAGAGCGTGGCAGCATGGCTTGTGGCGGCTATTCGAGGCAAATATCAGCTTCCCGAGAGCTTTCTGGCGGCCCAGGAGCAGCAGAGGCGAGAGGCAGAAAAGCAAAAAGCGCAGGAACAATTAGCGGCGGCCATTAGCGAGCGGGAGCAGAAGCGGGCGGAGGAGGAATTGCGGCGGCAACGGGCGGGACGATTGCTGTCGCTGGGCATAGAACAAAATGTGGACGAAATGTGGCAAGAGGCACAGGCGCGTCTGCGCGAGCGCGGCCAATGGAGCGCGGCGATGGCCCTGTGCTTCTTGAAAAATATAGAAAACGGCCTGGCTGTGCTGCTCGTGCCGGGGAATCTGCGCAGCCGCATTGCCGCCCGCCAGCCCTATCTGGAAGCCGTCCTGGCCGAAATCTGGGGCCAGCCCGTCCGCCTCGTGCTGCACGATATCGGCTCATGAGGATGCTTCCGCCGGCGCCACGATCTATTGTTATATGTGCGCGGGCAAGAGGATTGTCGCACGGGGCTTGCGGCCAGATAGGGGGGAGGAGGGAGCCTGAGGGACGGACGCAGGCGAGGACGCCTGCGCTACAACATTTAAATTATATGCTTGCGCTCCGCGGGAGGAGATTTGGCGGGAGGCGCCGGCGCCTGCGCTACAATCCAACATCCACGCGTGGGGCGGGCGTCCTGTCCCGCCATAATCTTTCCGCAGGCGTGAGAATTATGATTTGCACAATCTTTTGTGATTTGCGCGCGGGGCAAAAGGATTGTCGAATGAGAATTGCGGCCAGATAGGGGAGATGAGGGAAGCCCAAGCGGGCGGACGCCGGCGGGGACGCCTGCGCCACGCGGGAGGAGATATTGGGCGGGGATGCCTGCCCTACAATAACACAGCCACGCGTGGGGCAATATATCTTGATTGTTGTGGGGCGGGCGTCCTCGCCCGCCGCATCTTGCCCTAAAAGAGGCAGAGCAGCCACATATCCCCGGGAGGCTTCACATCCTCCCCTCTTCCGCGACAGGCACATGGAAGGAATTATCGCAGGCGGGATGCCTGCGCCACAACATCTATATTTATGTTTGCCTGCGCTCCAACATTTGAAATTAATGCCCGCTTGCGCCACAAGCCTTATAACAACGCGTAGGGCGGGCGTCCTCGCCCGCCACAGCTTCCCCCAAGAGGAATCGCGGCCACATTTTGCCGAAAGGCGGCGCCAAAAAGGAATATCTACAGGCCTGTTGTAGCCCCTTTGTCCTGCAGCAGCCTCATGCAGGGATTATCGCGGGGAATTGTCGCAGGCGAGGACGCCTGCGCTACGCGGGAAAGATATTGGGCACATCTTGCCCCAGGAGGCATCACGGCCCCATTTTGCCAAGAGGCTCCCGCCCCCTTCTTGCCCGGATGGCCGGGCCGAAAAGATATGTCCGGGAGGCTTTGCCTGAAAGGAAAATCCTGCCGGCCCGCCCTCGCCTTCTTTTTCTTGCCGCAGGGACATGCAGGAATTGTCGCAGGCGGGGACGCCTGCGCTACAACATTGTGTGATGTGCGCGCAGGATGGGAGGATTGCCGCAGGCGAGGACGCCTGCGCCACAACGTCTATATTTATTTTGCCTGCGCTACAACATTTGACTTTATGCTTGCCGGCGCGACAATCACATAACAACGCGTAGGGCAATATAACTAGATTGTAGGGCGGGCGTCCTCGCCCGCCATAATCTTTCGCAGGCGGGGACGCCTGCGCTCCAACATTTAAATTTATGTTTCCTGCGCCACAACATTTGAATTAATGTTTGTCGGCGCTACAATCCAAAACAACGCGTGGGGCGGGCGCTTATGTGAATTAATCATGTTGTGGGGCGGGCTTCCCCGCCCGTCGTAATCCCCTTCCTCCGCGTAGGGCGGGCGTCCTCGCCCGCCACAGCTTGCCCAAAAGGCATCGCGCTACATTTTGCCAAAAGGCTCTCCGGCCTCCCCTCTTCCCAAAAGGCTCCGGGCTCCACAGCCTTCCATCTCCCCCCGCAGGCCCATGCAGGAATTGCCGCAGGCGAGGACGCCTGCGCCACGCGGAAAGGAAATGAGCGAGGACGCCTGCGCCACGCGGGAGGGAGATTGGGCGGGAGCGCCGGCGCTACAACATCTGTATTTTTTGCCTGCGCTCTGCGAGGGGAGATATATGGCGGGGACGCCTGCGTTCCAACATTTAAATTTTGTTTGCGCTACAACATTTGAAATTAATGCCTGCCGGGGCGCTCCGCGGAAGAAAAAATGCAGGCCCGGGCCTGCGCTTTTGGAGGCCCTTTTCGCAAGGCAATTCAAAATGTCATTGGGCCGCGTGGGAAGCAGGAATAATAAAGAAGGCAAAAA
This sequence comes from uncultured Armatimonadia bacterium, assembly GCA_964622325.1. Classification (GTDB taxonomy): domain Bacteria; phylum Armatimonadota; class Zipacnadia; order Zipacnadales; family UBA11051; genus JAJFUB01. The sequence continues at coordinate 3,261 of CAZUOJ010000128.1, read as the reverse complement.
ATGAGGAGGCGAGTCATAATTGCAATTCCTATAATACGTTAAGCAGGAATATTCAAAAAGCAAAAGAAATAATGGGCGGCGGAAATGTGCTCTTTCCGCCATTTTACAGAAAAAGAATGCCTGCTGTTAGCGCTTGTTTGTGGAGGCTCTTTATGAAAAGGCATTGGCCGGGAATAATGTTGCTGCTGCTGGCTTTCGCTTGCGGCCGCGGAGGGGCTCTGGGCGCGAGCCAGAAGGAACGCGCGGGGCTGCCTGTCGTTTCGCTGCGCAATGCCGGCTTTGAGCGCGATTGGCGCGACGGCTGGGAGCTGGCGCGGGAAGCCACAGGCGATGTGGCCTGGGACACGGCTGTGGCACATGCGGGCCGCGGCTCGCTGCGGCTGGCGCACACAGGCGGCAAAACGGCGCTGCTGAGCGCGGCGCGCGAGCTCATCGCTGTGCGTCCCGGCGAGACATTGAAGCTGTCGGCTTTTGTGCGGCTGCAGGACGCCACGGGCGAGACATATCTGAGTCTGCAGGGCTATCGGGCGGGGCAATTTGTGAAGATATTGGGCCAGACACAGCCGACATTTGGCGATACAGCCGGCGGCTGGCAATATCGTGTGCTCGTGGCGGATGTGCCTGGCAACGGCGAGATCACACATCTTCGGATTGGCCTGCACAGCGACAATAATTCCGGGCAGGCATGGCTGGACGATGTCCGCTTGCAGCGCGTGCCGCCGAATCGGCCTGTTGTCACAGGGCCGCCGCCTCCGCCGCCATACGGCAAGCTGCGCGTTTCCGGCGGACATTTTGTCGGCGCCGAGGGCCGCCGTGTGCGCCTGTGGGGCGTCAATGTCTATGAAGAGACATTGCGCAGCTATCGCGAACAACGACACATCGCCCGCCGCATTCGCCAGATGGGCTTTAATGCTGTACGTATCTGGTGGCATGATCGCGCTATTGTGGATACAGAAGCCCGCACAGCCCGGGGAGAAACAACAAGCCTGATTTTTCGCCAGTCCGCGCCCGGCGATGGCTCCGAGCTGGATCGGATGGATTATTTTGTCTATTGCGCCGAGCGTGAAGGGCTGTATCTGTATATGAGCCTGGATCGGATGACACAGGGCGTGTTTGGGCCCGGCGATTATGATGTGTTGCCTTCGGCGGGGCCAGAAGATGAAAAAGCCTGGAAGGCGGCTGTGGCGGAATTGCAGCCGCCCGGCAGCACAACGAATGAACATGTCGTCTATGTGGATCCGCGGCTGGGCGAAGCCCATGCCCGCTATGTGGCGCATGTCATCTCCCGGCGCAATCCCTACACGGGGCGCGTGTACGCCGAAGATCCGTATGTCGTGCTGTGGGAAGAGACAAACGAAAATCCGACGCCACAGCTGTTGCTGACAGGCGGCTTTCGCCAGTGGCCCCGCTATTTTCAGGATGTGCTGAAGCGACGCTGGAATGAATGGCTACGCGCCAAATATCACAATGACGCCGGCGTGCGCCGGGCGTGGGGGGAATTGTTGGCGGGGGAAAGCCTGCAGGCGGGCTCCATCGCCTGCGCGCCCGTGCTCAGCGAGCGGGCGAATTATCCGGCGGCGCGGGGCGAAGATTTCTGCGCCTTCGTCTATGATCTTATCCTCAGCTATTCCCAGCGCCTGCGCCAGATTATTCACGCCGCGGGGCCCCTGGCCGCCCAAACGCCCGTGGGCTTCAACACGCTGTTTGAACACAAACACAAAATGTATTATCCGGCGTCCCAGGGCGATGTCGTGATTGTGGGGATATATCTGCAGGGGCCCGCGACTTTAGATCCCCAGAAACGCCGCCTGCGCCCGGATTTTTATGAATTTTACAATTTCAGCTACGCCACAGTCCGCGGCAAGCCGATGATTGTGTATGAAACAAATACAATCAAGCCGGACGCCTGGCGCGCCGATTATCCGCTGCTGGTCGCCGCGCACGCCGCCACACACGATTGGGACGGCGTTTTCTGGTACACATGGAGCGATGGCACTGTCCTGCATCAATTTGATGATGACACATATCAATACACGGGCCTGCGCTATGCCTCTGTGGGGCATTATTGGCATGGGATTGTGATTTGCACGGATGAGGCGCTGCTGGCCAGCCTGAAATTAGCGGGCGCGCTGTTCCGCGGCTTTGCGCTGCCGCCGCATGCGGATCCTGTCATTATTACAGTGGGGCGGCGGGATTTGCTCAGCCCGCATATGTGGATTGGAGATATTGACATTCCGTATCCGCCGGACGCGCCGCCGCCCTATCCACGCTCCTATGCGCTGGCGCTCACGGATATGCTGTATGGCTGTCAGTATGTGTACGATATGACACAGGAGCGCAGCTTCGCCAGCCGGCCGCTGATAGGCCAGCTCCCGCATCCCTACAGCCCTGTGCCGGGCCTGACATACGACGGCGGGCGGGGCCGGCTCAAAATCGATACGCCGCAGGCGAAAGCGATTGTGGGCTTCATCGGCCGCGGCGAGCGTTTCCGCCCTTATCTCCGCCTGCAGCTCACGAGCCCCCACGAGCCCGATTTCGTCTGTTTTGGCGTTGTGGCCACAGATGGAAGGCCGCTGGACACAGCGCGGCGGGCGCTTTTGATATTGACGACATACGGCGAAAATCCGGGGCGAACGCTGTGGGACAATCCAGATGCTGTGCCGGGAGATGTGCCGCGTTTTGCCAAGCTCGTGCGGAGCTGGGGCTGGGGGCCCGTCCCGCTGGCGCGGCCCGGAGCGCGCCTGACGCTGGGGCAGCCGTGGCGCTGGCGCCTGTATGATTTCCTCGGCAATGTTCTGAGAGAAGGCCAGGGCGATGTCCTGGACATCCCGCCCGGCCTGCCCGTCTTTTACGGCGAAATGTGGCGCTGAAAAAAGCCCCCACAGCCTCCGCTCGCCTCTTGCAGCGGCAGGCGCTGCCGGCGAAACAATCCTGCCAATAGCGCGTTGGGCAGACGTCCATATGAATTAATATTGTAGGCCAAATTATAATCTTGTTGTGGGGCGGGCGTCCTCGCCCGCCACATTTTCCCCATGAGGCTCCACATCCTTTCCATCCTCCGCCGCAGGCCCATGCAGGAATTGTCGCAGGCGGGGACGCCTGCGCCACAACAATTTAAATTAATGCCGGCGCTACAACATTTAAATTAATGCCTGCCGGCGCCACATCACACAACAACGCGTGGGGCAAATTTCTAGATTGTTGTAGGGCGGGCGTCCCCGCCCGCCACAATATCCTCCATGAGGCGCCCCATCCTTCCCT
>CAZUOJ010000127.1:2885-9420 GCA_964622325.1 uncultured Armatimonadia bacterium | reverse complement strand
GCGGGCAATAAGGCTCTGTCATATCAATATGGCGCACACGTGCGAATTCCTGCGCGACTGTTCCGCTTAAGGCATTTTCTTCGGATACGCCTTCAAAAAAAGTCGTAGGCCGCAATTTTGTGCAATCAATAAATTGATCGGGCAAGACAAATTCGCCCGGCGCGATGTGTGCCCGCAGAGAGCCCACAGCATTCGTGGCCAGCACAATCTCACAGCCCAGATCATAGAGAGCGCGGATGTTCGCGCGATAATTAATGCGATGGGGAGGCAGACTGTGTGTGGGCCCATGCCGGCGTAGCAGATAAATTTGCTGTCCTTGCAGCCATGCTTTTTGCAGCTCCACACGCCCAAATTCTGTCTCCCGGCTGAGCGCTTCGCATCCTTCCAGGCTGAAAGCCTGCAGCCCTGATCCTGTGATAAGGCCTATTGTCATGGCTGGCTCCTTTTGTCACAAAGTTGTCATTTGGAGGATGGCTTCCATCCGCCAAAATTATTGCCTTTCCGTTGCCAAAAAACTTTGTTTATCGTTCTCAAGCTGGCACAAGCGGCCGATAGCGCGGGACATACATTAAAGCCTTTAAAATTTCTTTCAAATCTCCGGCTGGCTTTGAAGTCCGCGCCACATCCTGCTCCCAGGCTTTCTCGGCAACAGCCGCTCCCACATGCGCCGCTGTTTCTCGCAAATTGCGATTTGGGGGCAATACTAGGCCTTTTGCATAATCTGCCGGCTCTGTCAGGGAATGCAAGGCTACGCCAGCCACATAAAACATTTCTGCCGTAATCTGGCGTGCTTGGGCGAAGATTGCTCCCAAGCCTACGCCCGGGAAAATAGCCACATTATTTGCTTGCGAAAAATAATAGCGGCGTCCCTGGAACTCCACGGGCGGAAAGGGGCTTCCTGTCGCCACAATCGCCCGTCCATCGCTCCAGGCAAGCAATTCTTCCGGCGTAGCTTCTGCGTTTGACGTGGGATTGGATAATGGAAAAATAATCGGGCGAGGACAATACGTGCACATGGCGCGCACATCACGCTCGCTAATTGTGCCGCGCTGCCCAGAAAGCCCGTACAAGACAGTGGGCTGCGCATTAACAATCACATCATATAAGCCCACGCCTTCCCCTGTGAGCTGCCAGCCAGCTACGCGGGCGGGATCGCAGGCCAGGGGCCGCTTGTATTCCTCCAGGCCAGGCCGATTTTTCAGCAAAAGCCCTTTGCTGTCTAAGACGAAGATACGCTCCCAAGCGGCTTGTGCGTTCAAGCCCTCATGCATGAGAATTTCCGCTGTTTTGTATGCTATTCCCATGCCAGCCGCTCCCGCGCCCAGAATGGCAAAAATTTGCTCCCGATATGTGCCGCCTGTGAGCTTTAAAGCGCCCAGCGTAGCCGCATGCGCCATCGCCGCCGTTCCTTGAATGTCGTCATTGAAGGAGGGCAGCTCCGAAGCGTAACGCTGCAAAACGCGCCAGGCCCGCTGGCGGCTCAAATCTTCCCATTGTAAAATAGCGTGCGGGAAATGCCGTTTGACAGCCGCCACGAATTTATCCAGAAACGGATAATAAGCCTCCTCAGACAGCCGCGGCGCCTTGTAGCCCAGATAAAGAGGATCCTCCAATAACGCCTGATTATCCGTCCCGACATCCAGGCACACAGGAAGACAGCGGGCTGGGCAGATGCCTCCGGCTGCTGTATACAGCGCCAATTTGCCAATAGGAATGCCCATTCCGCCCACGCCCTGATCTCCAATGCCCAAAATGCTTTCGCTGTCAGTGGCCACAATAATGGCTACATCATGGCAGGGCACATTTTGGAACACAATGTCTATTTCCGCGATATTTTCCGGGCTGAGATATACGCCGCGGGCGCTGCGGAAAATATGCGAGAATTGTTGTACTGCTTCCGCCACTGTGGGCGTATAGATAATGGGCATGTATTCTTCCAGATGGGCTAAAAGCGCCGCATAAAAAAGCGTTTCATTGCGATCCTGTAGGGCCCGCAAATAGATATAGCGCTCCAGAGGCTCTTCGAAGCTCAAAAAATTGAGATGCACGCGTTGGATTTGTTCTTCTAATGTCGCCACATGGGGAGGCAACAGGCCTTCCAGGCCTAATTCATCGCGTTCGCGGGGCGAAAAAGCCGTTCCTTTATTGAGACGAGGATTGTTGAGCAATTGCCAGCCACGCAATGTCGTCGGCCACGGCGCTTCTGGCGGCCCACACATAGCGCAACTGTATCGAAAGCCAGACATCTTCCCTCTTTTTCCCTCTTCCTATTTTTGTTATTGAAAATAGATTTTTTACAAAAGCAAACAACGCCGTGCGGCTAAACAGACAGACAGACGCTGAAACGTTTACATCTCTGTCTCTTCTTCAATAAACAACACACGGCAGGGAGCGGCACATGTTTCTTCGATCTTTAAAGGCAAGGCCACAAGCTTGCCTCGTTCGGCTTGAACGGAGCGTGTATTATAGAGTGGCGCCAAAAGCAGCGTGCCCATTTCGAAAAAGCGATGGAAAAACAATTGCGGCTCCTGCCAGCTATCAAAGCGGGGCATATCGCCCGCCACCATAAAGGGCTTATGATCTAAAATCCAATGCATGGCGGCCGCCTCAAAATGGGGACAGGCGCTGACCATATCGGGCAGAAACCAGTGATCGTCCGCCCAGCCTGTCGCAACAATAATCACATCCCCCTCCTGGATTTCTGGGGCCGCAGCTTGCAATTGCGCTAATGTGATGGCTGTCAGCGGCTGCACTTCAACGCGTATCACGACGGCAGGAATCATAAAAAGCGATTCAAGGGGAATGTCAATGAGCCGGGGGCCATGGCGAAACATATGCAATGATGTTTCCAGATATGTGCCTGTCTGAGCCCCCAGCTCAAAGCGCCAGGAATATGTGGGATATTGTATGAATTCCGGCTGCGGAATTTCTTCCACGATAACTTCTGGATAAGGCGGCCCGTATGTCCACATCCCATGATAAATTGGCCCTGTCAAATCAATGAGGCGCATCTTCTTCCTCTGAAATGTATTTTTTGTTATGGCTTCTTCATACGGATAGCAACGCCATGCTGTCAAAAGATGGCTAAAAAGGCCGTCAATTTTAAAAGCCGTTTTGAAGCTGCGTTTTATTTTTTCGCCAGCTTGCGGAGCAGCTCTACAGATTTCTTTTCAATCATTTTGCCTGCAGCGGACACAAGCTTGCTGGAACAGGCGTGCCGCGGCTCATAGCCGCCGCCTTTAGGCCCCATGGCTTTTTCATCGGGCACATAGCCAATACAGCCATTGGCTAACTCTACAATCATTGTATAGGCAAAGGGAGATTTCTTCTTGATAGCCAGCCCAAAGCAGCAAAACAATTCCGCCGGATTTGAGACAATTCCCAGAGGCCCAATACGCATTGCTTGAATTTCCGCGGGCACAAGCGGCTCTGTTTTTATCCATTCGGCTAGGCGCAAAATATCCTGGGCATTCACATAATCCACAGAGCGCTCGCCTTTATGTTCTTTGATGTATTGTTGGGCGCAGGCCACTTGTTTTTCAGTCACAGGGCGCATGGGAATGTCTAAGATTTCGCTGACAGCAGCTAAAGGCGGATCTGCCATTTTTTCTCCCTCGATGGCGAGCCTCTCGATTACTTTTATGGCTTCGGCGGCAATTGTATAGCCCACATAGCGCCCAAAGGCTGCGCCAAATTCGCGCGGGCGGGGCGATTGATTATTGACTTGTGTCACATCTCCGCATGCTCCATTGAGAAAAACAGTCTGCGCCTGCGGCCCATATACGCTGCGGATAGCCTCCCGCATATAATATGGCCAATCCGCGGAATAGCCTGTGCCGCCGACGCCGACTGTCCCATGCAACGCATAATTCACAACACAGCCCAAAAGCGGCAAGGGCGCGCTCTCATTCTCATCGGGAGGCGCGGCAAAAACAGCCAGAACGCCTAATTCCGGATCTATTGGCCCCGCAGGCCTCAGGATGTTCGGATTCATTTTCCCGGGATGTGTTGTTTCCTTGCCATCCTTCATCACAAAGCGCCGATTAAAAGCCACAGAATCCTCATAGCCCGAGCTGATGCTAATTAGCGCCGGCTGTTTAAAACGATAGGCTTCGGATATAGCCGCGGCGATTTGTTTGCCTACGAAATCGCAATACCAATTTTCGGGCCGGCTGCCCAAACAGTCCGCAATGGGCCCGCCGCAATGCGTGTGGCTGGCCCCCACCATAATGTTTTCGGCTTTGATGCCGCATAGCTTGTGTGCCCTCATACGGGCCGCCTGTACAATGGAGCGCTTGACAGACAAGGCATCCAGCCCCACAAGGGATAAACATTCCTGCCCATTATCCAGCACAATTGCTGTCGCGTACAGCTCATCATGAATATGGGTCGCCGCCCGCGGAAAATGTCCTCCCGGCATATTGCTGCCTGGCGGAGGCGTGATATTGGCGCGCGCAAAGCCGACTTGTAACATCCTTGTCTCCCCTAGTTAGCGCATTTCCTGTGGCGAAGCTCTTTTTAAGTATATGGCGAATGAGCCTTTATCTTTCGCTATGTTGAGCCCAAAAGTCGCTGCGTATTTTTTGAGTATTTTCAAAGGCTTGCATTAAACAGGCCAGGGCACAGCATCTACAAGCTGGCCCTGGCGCAAAAGCTTAATATATAGAGGCCTGGCTTCCCCGACAAGCTTGTCCAGGGCCAAATGTCCCGCATTGCCCTTAATTTGTGCTCTATAAATATTTTCGCCCTTCTCATCCACAACAACAAGTTCGCCGCCCCGGCCATCTGCAATTTGCACACGGCCCTGGCCGTCTACATGCAGGAGCGGGGTCAGTAAAGCCACACAGGCAATGTCATCGCGTTCAATATAAAGGCTTATTTTGCCTTCTTGGAGCGGCAATTCTTCGCCATGCAGCAATTCCATGGCATGTATATTGCGTTCGGATATGCCATATTGGGCTAAAGACAAAATAGGCCCTTCGTATGTATGGCCCAGCCCGTTATACAAATGAATGATAAGCTTGCCTGCTCCCGCAAAACGATTGGCATATATGAAAGGCTGTAAGGTGGGGCAAAGGGGCGTAAAATCGCGTCCCTGATAAACATCTTCGTTTTCGCTTAAGATGTTGTACATCATCACAGGATAATAGCGTCCGAATGATTCCACTGCATTCCAGAATTTTTTCCGACACAGCGGATCCACGCCCCGATGATCTAATTCGTACGCTTTACATTCAGGAAAAACGAAACGCTGGATGTTACATTCCACGGGCCGCAAGCGGGAAGCAAGCACTGTCAAATCGTACGTAATACAGCCTTCCAGATATTGCATCAGATAATCATAGCCCGGATGCTCTGTTGTCAGTACAAGATCAGGGCGCACTTTATCCATTGCCGCATGAACTAATTTTGTTGTTTCCGCCACGGCTTTTTGCCATTGTGTAATGCCGGGCTCCTGATAAGTGTGTTTATGCGTCTCATCATGACAGGCCCAGCCCCGATGGCCATATTCATCCAGGCGAATGCCGTCGGCGCCTGTCTCGCGCATCACGCGCCCCATTGTCTCCGCCACCCATTGCCGCACTTCCGCGAGCTGATGACAGGGATTCCACACATAATAGGCTGTGGATTTTTTCCCGTCTCGCAGCACTGTGCTCCATTTTTCGCCATATTTAGCCCCAATTTCGCAATTATCATCCAGCCGGAAGGGATCCGTATATAGCGTCACAAGCGCGCCCATTGCCTGATATGTCTTCACAGCCTGCTGAAAAGCAGGCAAGCCCCCAAATCGTTCATTATAGCCCTTATAATCGCCCGGCTGATTGTTCCACATAAGCTGCCCTGTCACGGGATCCTTCACAAAATAGGGCTGCCAGCGTTTGATTTCTTCTGGCGACATAATTTTTTCTAATTGATCCAGGGGCGTTTTGAAGGGGCCCAGGGGACTCCATTCCCACCAGCTCATTAATTCTATACAATCAGTTTGAGGCGTGATGAAATCTGTGCGATATTTTCCATCCCGGAACAAAATGCCTTGTCCCCAGCCGGCCGCAATCATATTGCGGACGCTTTTCAGCCTTGAAGGATATGGCCGGAATTTCCACACGCGATGCGCCCAGGCCGCATAGCGCTGCATTGCTTCATGCCAGTCCCCGGGATGAGCAGCAATGACAGCTGTTGCCGGCGCAAAGGAAGCCGTCTTTTGCAGAGTCGCGGCATCTTCCGGATCCGGCGCCGTAGCATGCGCCAGGGGCGCGCGTGTACGCCGCAAATATTCATACGCAAAAGATGTCCCTTCTACAGCCTTTTCCAGCGAATTCGTCCAGCGATATTCTTCCTTCACAAGATTGTCCACTGCCGTCGTTTTTTCTTGAATTGTTGCCCGTCCCGGAATGTGCTTGTGGAGCACGAGCAGCTTATGCCAGCCCTCTGCGTCATCTGCCCGCACATATACGCCACAGCCCAGCGTCGGGCTAAACAAATCCATAATCTGATATAAAGCCTCATGATCGCCATAGCCTTTGCGAATCAGCGC
>CAZUOJ010000127.1:0-2785 GCA_964622325.1 uncultured Armatimonadia bacterium | reverse complement strand
GCCGGCTCCTTCACAATCTGGCCTTCCGCATCCAGCCACGCTAATTTCACAGGCCCCTGCGCTTGAACAGCAATTTGCAGCGGCTTTAACGCATCAAACGCCTCCGGCGCCCATTCCAGCCGCGCCGTCTGGCCCCGCTGCAAAGACAGGCCGGCTTCTGTAGGCTTAAGGCCGCGCCCGCCGGCATATAAAATGACATTCGCTGGATCGTGCAACGCGGGCTTTTTTCCTGGCTGCCATAGCGCTTCAATCGTCGGAAGCCCTGCAATCACATACAGGCGAATCATATATTCGCCATTGCCGCCTGGCACTGTCAATTTCTCCTGTGTCCATGTCACGCCATCAAATGTGACACTGCTATTGCCTCGTTTTTGTGTATTGTCAATGCCCAGATACAAATAATCATCCGGCTTGGCTTCCGGCTGGCCCGGCTTTCCTGGGGCTTTACGCACAATAATTTCATTGGGCCCATAAATTAATTCCTCTTTGGCGACAGCAATATCATGCCAGGCAATTTGAGGCGGCTTATTTTCTAAAAATACGGGCGCGCCGCCATTCGTAGGATATTCATGTATGCGTCCGTTAATGACAATCTGATAGGCTTCATCCAGGCCATTGGCTTGCGGCAAATCATGCCAGGAATAATCCCGCACCATAAAATATATAGAAAGACGAAAAGTTTGCGCTTTTTCCCATATTTCTCTAGGCAATTGGGAAACATCAAGAATTTTCTTTGCCTGATAATTAGGATTTAATTGATGTGTGATGCCCATCCCTGAAGCCATCTCCCCCCAAGCCCCCACATCATCGTGAATCATATAAACATTGGGCCGAATTTCTGTGACATAGGAGGGCACACTATAAGCAAAAGCCCCGCCAAGAAATAAGCTTCCTATGATCGTCATTGTAAGACGCATTTTCGCCCGCCTCCCATGAAAACTGCTAGTCAATCGCTTACTATAAGCTTGTTTGGCGTTGGGCTGTCGCTTCTCCGAGTCATCAAGCTGCCCTGGAAAGCTCAAAAAGCTATTTACGCCCCGTGCGCTTCCGCCTGACTGAAAAAGCCTAGTCTGTTTTGAGCGTTTCTAATGTGCGGGCAAAGATTTCAGTTATCTCGTCATCGAACAGGACGAAATCAATCTGTTGCAGCGTCCCTGTGGGATTATCCTGCAAAAATCGTTTTGCTGTGGCCAATAGAATTTCCGCGGCGCGATGTTTGGGGAAGCCAAATATGCCTGTGGAGATCGCCGGAAAAGAAATGCTTTTTAGTTTTCGTTCTTGGGCGGCGAGCAAAGCATTGTAGGCGGCGCTTTCTAATTTTTTGTCCCCCTCGGGATCTTCTCCCCGCGGGCCAACAGCATGAATGACATATTTGGCGGCTAATTTTCCTGCGCCCGTCACAGCCACATGGCCCTCGGGAACAAAGCCAATGGCATCCGATTCCTTTTGAATTTCTGGTCCGCCCCGTCGGACAATAGCTGCAGCGACGCCTCCGCCATGTTTCAAATATGAATTGGCCGCGTTCACGATGGCATCTGTTTCGGCCAGCGTCAAATCCCCTTGCAATATCCGAATTTTGCCTGAACCGCAAGACAATTCTGCAATTAATTTAAGCTCATTCATCGTAAGGCCCCTCCTGTGCTTGCACACTGTCCATTTCAGATGGAAATCTTATTGTTTCTTGAGGCAAGAAACGGCCATTGAAAAATAATTTCTATGAATATCCATTCGCTTGTTATATCATGCCTTTCCTTGAATGGCACGAAGAATCCAGAGAAACAGGCTCGCCCTGACGCCCAGATGTATATACAGCTTCAATGACGTGCAACACATCTACGCCCTCTTCTGGCAGTACGGCAGGCGGACGATTCTGCAAAATCGCGCTGCAAAATTCGTGCAGCTCCGCCGCCCAATTCCGCAGATATTTGAAGGCTATCAGGCTGCCGCGAGATTGAAGATCTAATGGCGGCAAAAATCCTTCGGGCCCCACGACAAGGCGCGTCGGCTGACGATATTCGGGCAGCTTTTGACTTTCAATATAAAGTTCAGGACTCTCCCATTCTACACGCATGCGGCCTGCTGTCCCGATTATATCCAGCCAGCCATAGCGTCCCCCCATTCGCTGAGATGTGCTGACAAAGGCATTGAAGCCGCCCTCAAATTCCAGAATAATATCGGCGCTCGCCTCAACGCTCGTCTCGGAAAGCCCCTCTACGGCCGCATAGACGCGCCGCACGGGCCTCTGCGCCAGCCACAGCACATTATCCAAGATATGGCAGCCCACATAAAACAAGGGCCCTCCCCCATAGGCCCGTTCGTTCAGCCAGCCATTTAGCTTGCCTATTATTTGTCCTGCATTAATATGCACAGGCTCGCCTATTGCTCCTTGCCTCAACAATTGTCGCATCAACATCCGTTCCGGCATAAAGCGCAGCGTATAGCCAATCATCAGCTTGACGCCTGCCTCCGCAGCTGCTCGGACAAGCGCCTCAGCGTCCTGCACATTGAGCGCCATCGGCTTTTCCACAAGCACATGTTTGCCTGCTTGCACTGCTTGTAAAGCACAGGGCTGCAATTGATCATGTCTTGTAGCCACGATGCAGGCATCGAGCGGCATTTTTTCCAGCATTTCTTCGCTGCTCGCAAACGCGGCTTCGGCGCCCAGCCATTCTCGTAAGGCTTGTGCTCTCTGCACATCAGGATCAGCGCAAGCTACAACATATCCCAGGCCTGTTATAGCCAACGCTTCTCCCAGATATTTCCCTTGCCCGCCGCAGCCAATAAG
>CAZUOJ010000126.1:0-9439 GCA_964622325.1 uncultured Armatimonadia bacterium | reverse complement strand
CCAGTATCGCAATAATCGCGATGACGACCAGAAGCTCAATCAGCGTAAACCCGCGACGCACGACAAACACTCCTTTCTAATTTGTCAAAGTACTATATATAGTATTTTCCACAAGATAATACTTTTCCTGCTTTTATAAAAAATTTTTTGAAAATTTTTCCTGCTCTGCAGCAGAAACAAGGAAATTTCCGGACTGTTCGCTAACAAACAATAAAAAGCCCAGAGATCTGAGGAGGAAAAAATGAGCACTTTGCCGGGCTTGATCTGTCGGGAATATCGGCCAGAAGATGTGGAGGACTTGCTCGCCGTCCGTAACGCGATTTTTCCGCCGCTTACGGTAGAGCAATGGCGCCAGGCGGAGCCGGCGATGACGGCCGTGCTGGCGTATCTGAACGGCGAGCCCGTGGGCGCCATTCCCCTGGATCAGCGCGATTTTCAAGTGGCTCCGGGCGCGATTATCAAAACAGCCTTTGAAAACGCCGTCGGCACGCGCGAAGATATGCGTTCCCGCGGCATCGGCAGCGCGATGATTGCCACCGCCAAAGCATTTCTGGCGGATCGCTGTGATATGTTAATGGTCTATCGCGGCGCCGAACGCAGCCGCGGCTATCACTTCTACATCAAAACAGGCCATCGGGATTTAATTTATGTCCGCGAAGCCTCCTGGCAGCCCGCCGCCGCCAGCGCCTCCGCCGCGATCTTGAGCCTGGACGACTTATATGCAGAAGAAGACGCCCTCTATGCCGCGCATCTGCGGACTTACGAAGGCTATGGGGGATTCCCGCCGCGCTTTGTGGGCTACTGGCGCAAAGCGATGACAGCGCTGATTTATGCCGTGCTGCCCCAGGAAACTGTCTATGTGCGCTTCCCGCCCCGGGGAGAATTGCAGGGCTATCTCATTGCCGGCTATAAATATCTGCGCTCCGCCGAGGAGCCCTGGATTATCCAGGACATTGCCGGGGAGCCGGCGGCAGTGCGGGAATGTCTGCTGACGCTGGGCGCCATGGCTGCCCAGCAGGGCCGGCGCGTGATGATTTATTTATCTCGCGAGCATCCCTGGCTGGAACTGTGCCGGGCGCTGGGCTTTCACGAGAGCCTGCGCCATTTCATGATTATGGGGCAATGGATCCGCCCCCAGGAGCTTGTCCAGAAAACATGTGTCGATTTAAATCTCCTCAGCGGCCTGCGCGTACGCGCCTGGACGCCCTCCTGGGACGGCATCCTCTGGGAGGACACGCCAGTGCGGAAAGATATCACAATCGAAGCCAAAGAGGAGCTGCTCATCCGCCTCCTCTGCCGGCGGCTGGATCTGTGGCGCTGTGTGGAGATGGATCTCGTGAGCCTGCACAATGGCGATGAAGCCACAGCCCGCCGCCTGTCCGCGGCCTTCCCGTATGCCCCCTGGACCTATCTGCATATGGATTACATCTAAATCGCAAAAGAAGCCGCGTCCGGAGCAAAAATCGTAAAAAGAGTGACACAGCAATGCAGCTATAGAAGGACGACAAATCAGGAGACAAAAGGGATTTGTCTTTAAAATGGCGTGGCGGCCAGACGTGCTCGCGGCTATACATAAACACTGTCTGCGCGAATTGGGGCCATATCTTAACGCCGGCAGCTTGTTTTGCGTCTGGCCAGGCGCAGAAGCTGGCGCCCCTCTTCAATGCTGTTGCAGCTTGTACTGATAAACAGCCCTTCCGGCTTCAATTCTTCCAGCGCGCGCTCCACATCTTTGGCCGCAATGCTGATATGCAGATTTTTGCCCGCCGCCTGAATGCGCCGCAGCAAGGGCAGCCATTCCAGAGGCTCTGGCTGTCCCGCGCCCGGCACCCATTGTATCCCTTTGATCTCCGGAATCTCACACAACGCGTCCAGATGATGGATCGCGCCCGGGCCATCTAAATGATAAAACGCGTTTGTCAGCCAGCGGGCGCGCGCCTGCAACTCCGGCGCCACAAAACGCCGGAATAACGAGGCACTGATCATACAGGAAAAATCACATTGCAAAGTGGAGGACATCCCCGGGGACCATAAAGGCAGCCAGGAGGAAGAGCCATAGCGTTGACATTCCAGCAGCACGCCCAGCTCGCCATACGCCTTTATCCATATCCCGATAAAATAATCCAGCGTCCGCTGCACTTCCTCTGGGCGCTCCAGCATATCGATACAGAGTCTGTCATTGCGCCGCAGATTGGCTAAAAGATCTGTGGGGCACATCACTGTGGGAAAGCTCGTCAGCCATTTGTCCCGTCCCGCCTCATGCATTGTCGCCACGACCCGCCGCAATAATTGCCAGCCCTCGGAGGAAAAATCCAATAGCGGCAAATCCGTCTGATAATCCTCTATGCAGGGATGAATCCAGATGGTGGCATGCTGATAGGTCAGATGTGTGCTCAAGAAAGCATAGCCGACCATTAAGGTGGGGCAGGGGAAGGCTTCGCCGCCGAACCATGTATTTTGAAAATCCGCCTCAAATCGCTCCACGAGCCATTCGGGATCCGTGTGAAAGCGTATGGGATCCTCGGGCGGCATGGGGGCAGGGCGTTGCTCAGGCTGGGGCGCTGTCACAGCAATCGCCACGCGATCCCATATCTCTCCCGCCCACCAGTAAAGAAAGCGCTGCTTTGTCTCTTCCCAATCTGGCTTGTATTGCATATCCGCCAAATCCCTCCTGAAGCCGAAATTCCTCTTTTATCTCTTTTTTTCCTTTTTTCTGCTCTCTTCCTGAGCTCGCAGGAAGAGATTTCTTATTTGCAGAAATTTACATCATTGCCATTTTTCCCCAATGCCAAAGCATTGGCACAGCAAGCCGAGTGTTGGGATTGAAAAGACGAGTCCATTAAGGAGGCCCAAAGACTATGCTCAAAGGCATTTCTCCCTTATTAAGTCCTGATTTGCTGGCCATCCTGGCGCGCATGGGCCACGGCGATGAAATTGTGCTGGCAGATGCCCATTTTCCCGGCGAAACAATCGGCCAGCGCGTCGTGCGCGCCGATGGCCTCCGTATCCCCGATTTGCTGGCGGCGATCCTGCCGCTCTTTGAATTAGATTCCTATGTGGAGGATCCTGTCGTGATGATGGCGCCTGTGCCCGGAGATGCGCTGGATCCGTCTGTGGAAGCCTCTTATCGCGCCGTGATTGATCGCTTTGCGCCCCAGACGCCGCCTATTGCACGGATAGATCGCTTCGCCTTTTACGAACGTGCTCGGAAAGCCTTTTGTGTTGTGATGACGGGCGAGACAGCCAAATATGGCAACATCATTCTCAAAAAAGGCGTCACGCCTGTGTAGCTCTGGAGGCCCTCTGGCGGCGCAATTAATTCTCGCGCCACAAGCAAAATTTGTGTTAATTTTTTCAGTGCAAAGCAAGCAATAGCCTTTTATAGAGTTCGGGGAAAATATGCCGACATTTGATGTGATTGCTTTAGGCTGCGTATGCTGGGATTATGTGGGGATTGTGGACGAATATCCTGCTCTGGACGAAAAGGCTCTGCTGACAGAGCTCATCCAGATGGGAGGCGGGCTTTCGGGCACAGCGATGTCGGCGGTGGCGGCGCTGGGCGGCAAAGCCAAGATCTTTGGGCGTATCGGCGATGATGATTGTGGCCAGAAAATTGTACAGGCTTTTATCCGGGAGGGCGTGGATGCCTCCGGCCTGCAGATTATTCCCGGCGCCACTTCGCAATTTGCCTTCTGTGTGGCCCATAAAAGCAGCGGCCGCCGCACGATATTCTGGAAGCCAGGCAGCTATCCTCGCCTAAAGGAAGGCGAGCTGGATTTGGAGGCAGTTACGGATTGCCGCGTTTTGCTTGTGGATCATCATCACATTCGCGCGGCGATTGAAGCCGCCCAGCACGCCCGGCGAAAAGGCGTGCCTGTCGTCGGCGATATTGAGCGCGTCCAGCCCGGCGCGGAAGATTTTTTACGCGCGCTAACGCATCCCGTTGTGCCGCAGCGTTTTGTATATGAATTCACAGGGGAAGAGGATTTAGGGGCGGCCGTCCGTCACATCCAGGCCCTCGGCCCGCAGATTGTCGTTGTCACACAGGGCGAAGAGGGAGCCACAGCGTTTGTGGGCGCAGATTGCCTGCCTCAGCCTGCCTTTGCTGTAGAGCCGATTGTGGATACGACAGGCGCGGGCGATGTGTTTCATGGCGCTTTTGCTTATGGCTTGGCGCTGGGGCTGGATTTGCCCGAAACATTGCGTTTTGCCGCGGCGGCGGCCGCCTTGTCTTGTCGCGGCCTGGGCGGCCGCGGCGCCTTGCCCTCCCGTGGAGATGTGGAGGCGCTCCTGGCGAATAGCCGTCCAGAAGATGGATAAATGCCCGTCTCCTCTGGCTCAAGCCTCTTCAAAAAAGGGCAAAGAATGCCAAAAGCGCAGCCTCTTACGATTCAGAAGGCTGAAACACGCTTTTGAATAACGCCACAGCTTCGCGGCGCGCAGCCGGAGGATAGCCATGGCCATTGGGGCTTTCGTAGAAGCTGAATTTTTCTCGACAGCCCAGCAAATCATAGAGCCGCCCCAGCTCAATCATATCCTCGCGGACAGCCTCCGCATGCGGAAAAAGCTCATCTTTTTGGGCAAAAGTATAATGAAAGGCGCGCGGAGCAATCAGCGCCAGCACTTCCAGCCATTCAAATTGGCCTGCCGCCACGCCATATCGTTCGCTGTTTTGGGCTGGATTTTCCGCCACATAGAAGGGCTCATAGGCGCACGCCGCGGCACAGGCCTTAATGCGATGTTCAAAAGCAGCGAGCAAAATGGCGCTGAGCCCGCCTGTCCCCAAGCCGATTGTCGCCAATTGATCCGAATCCACAGCATCTAAATGGCACAGGAAATCCAGCCCCCGCTGATGCTCCCACAGCCGGCGGGCGCGTCCGATTTCTTTAGGCTCATCCGGAACAAGCGCCACAAAGCCCTGCGCCACAAGTTCGCGGGCGAGCACATACGCCATATTGTCCTCGCCCGGACAACACAGCACGGCCGGCCGCCGATAGGCCAGCGGCTGCGGCAAAAATAAGGTCGCCTCCCGAATATGGCCGGCTTCGACAGGATAGCTGACGCGCTCCTCAATGTATCTGTCCCGCTCCACTTGCGCCAGCAACTGCGGCTCCAGCGGGGGAACATCCCAGGG
Organism: uncultured Armatimonadia bacterium; assembly: GCA_964622325.1. Classification (GTDB taxonomy): domain Bacteria; phylum Armatimonadota; class Zipacnadia; order Zipacnadales; family UBA11051; genus JAJFUB01. Next base: position 4,305 of record CAZUOJ010000126.1, on the reverse strand, counting down.
CTGCGGCCCGAGGGCTTGCTCCACACGCTTCACAATATCTCGCCTTTTAGCCGGCCATTGCCGGCTCGTATAAATGGAGCGCTCCCCGTTTTCCGTCCGCAACACAAATAAAGGCCATTCAGAAGATGAATTCGTCATAGAAGGATTCTGCCCCCACAAGGAATAATTAAGTAGCCGCTTACCAATATTCTATCATAAAGGAGAATCCCTATGGCTGACAAGAAGCGTTGTTTAATGATTGGCGCCGGGGGAATGGCGGGCGCTTACATTCGCCACTTTTTTCCTTCATTTTCGGATCGGATGGAAATCGTGGGCCTTGTGGACATCAATCCCGAGCCTCTGAAGCAATCCGGGGATTTTCTCGGCTTGCCGGAAAATCGGCGCTTCCTGAATATGCAGGACGCCTTTGCGGCTGTGGAGGCAGATTTTTGCTGCATTGTCATCCCCCCTGCCAGCCACAAAGAAGCCGTGCTATTGGCGACGCAGCGACGGATGGACATTTTGAGCGAAAAGCCAATTGCGGACACATGGGCGGATTGTGCGGAAATCTATCAGGCTGTAAAGGCCGCCGGCGTCAAGATGCAGGTCGTGCAGAATTATCGCTATGATGCCACTATGCTGACATTTAAGGAAATTCTCGTAAGCGGCCGGCTGGGGCGCATTAATTATATTATGGGCCGTTTTGCCGCCGATTATCGCGTACGCGGCGCCTGGGGAATGTTTCGCCATGAAATTCCGCACGGGCTGCTTGTGGAAGGCAGCGTCCATCATTTTGACATGCTGCGCAATCTCTCCGGCGCGGATTGCGAATTCATTGTCGGCTGGGACTGGAATCCCGAATGGAGCAGCTTTGACGGCGAATCCAGCGGGCATTTTCTGGGCAAAATGACAAATGGCGTGATTGTCAATTATGAGGGCAATTGCAATGAGGCTGCTGTGGAGAATTCCTGGCATCGGGAATATTATCGCGCCGAATGTGAAGGCGGGGCTGTCACTGTGGATCGGGATCTCGTCGTGCGGACATGGGAGAAGCTGCCGTCGGGCTTGCGGATGGAGGAAGTCCCCTTGCTCAAGCCCCGCTACGAAGGGCATCTGGCTATTATTGATCAATTCCTGACATGGCTGGAGGGCGGAGCGCCTCCCCCCACTGTCATTGAAGATAACATCAAGAGCGCTGCCATGCTTTTCGGCGCCATTATCGCCAGCGAAGAAAATCGCCTCGTCGATGTCGCCCAGATGGTCCGCGCTGTCACGGAAACATAAATAAACTTTTTGGCCATGAAGGATAGCTGCAAGCCTACAGCAGCTTCAAGAATTATTAAATGGCCTCAGCCAAAACTGTGACTCTCGCAAAATAGAAGGCGCCTTATTCAGGGGCGGCTCCGGGCCGCCCCTTTTCTTTTGGGCTTAAAAGCGCTTCGGGATATAGATTTGTCTCAGAAGGATTTTGTTCAGAAAAATGAGCGATTTGAGACGTATTGGCCTTTAGAGATTAATAAAGAAAAGGCTTTCGTCTCCTGTTTAGTTCATGGCCCCATAAAAGACGAAAGAAAAATAGCGTTGTGCGCCCGGGGAGCTAGTCGCTGGTCGTGGCGAAGCTGGCTTCGTCTTTCCCGATGACATTGATTTTCTTCCAGCGGCCGGCTTTGAAAACAAGCCCCGTATAAAGCGCCTGAGCAAGCATCGCCGCAATCATTCCCCGCCACACGCCGATAGGGCCTTGCCCCGCATGTAAGGCCCAAAGCCAGCTCAGCCCGGGCCCTACAAATAAAGTGCCAATGATTGTCGCCCAAAGCGGGCTGAGCGTGTCCCCCGCGCCCCGCAACGCGCCCGAAAAGGCCATGGACAGGGTGGCAAAAGGCAAAGAAGCGGCGATATAAATTAAGGCCCAGTAGCCCCAATAAAGCGCCTGGGGATCTTTAGTGAAAAAGCGTATCAGAGGCTGTGCGAACGCCACACACAAAAGGCCTAATATCACAGAGGAAAGCGTGGAAAAGCTGGCGATGGCCCAGCAACTGCGTTCCGCCCGCCGGACATTTCGGGCGCCCATATTTTGCCCTACAGCTGTCATCGCCGCCGTCATCATCGCCAGGCCGATAAAAGTGCCCAGGGCATTCCATTGCCCCGCCGTTATGTGTCCTGCCACGGCGAAATCTTTAGCCGCCGTCCGATTCAAAATGGCGATTAAGGCGGCATAGCCCAAGCTGCGCACAAAGCCCTGAATAGAGGAGGGCGCGCCAATATAAAACATTTTGCCCCAAATTGGCCAGTTAGGGCGCCAGGCGCCGCGCCAGGGCACATGTACAGCATAGCGTCCACTCATAATAATCTTTAACATCCACAGGGCGCCAAGGCTGCGCGTGATGACAACAGCCCAGGCCGCGCCTGCTACGCCGAGCTTCGGAAAAGGCCCCACGCCAAAAATCAAAAGATACGCACAGGCGATGTGGGACACATTAATGCCCAGCAAAATGTATAATGGGGTTAAGGTGTCGCCGGCGCCTTGCAAGCTGGAAGTCAAAAGAAAGTTCAGCATCATTGCCACAGACGCCCAGAACATCACATGCGTGAAAATAACGCCCAGCCGCAATGTTTCGCCTGTAGCGCCCAGACATACGAGAAGAGGACGCGCTGTCGCCAAGCCAATCGGAATCAAAGGCACGCCAATGAGGAAAGAAATAAGTATCGCCTGCCGTGTCACTTCCGCGACGCGTTCTTTTTGGCGAGCCCCTGTATATTGTGCCGCCAGCACTTGCGTCCCCGTCGCCACCGCTAATACGACAAATTGGACAATAAAGATAATGCTCATCGATTGCCCTACAGCGGCAATCGCCGCGGGCCCGAGCGCCCCGACCATCTTGATATCTGCCACGCCCATAATCCAATTCAGCACGGCGCCGCTCAAAATTGGCCACGAGAGCTGCAGGATCCCGCGGCGCAGGCCCCCCTGTGTCAAATCCACGCGTCCCCGCGCGGGCTCTTCTGTGTTCATGCCAGCCGCCGAGACGGCTGCAGGCTGGGCTTCGCTGCCCGCCTCACGCACGAAAGCACATTCCCCCCCAGCTGTGTTGTCCGCAGCTGAAAAACGGGGCGAAGAGGCGCCATGAGAGCCGAACTGAGCTGCTGAAGGCAGAAGAGAATCGTCCTGTGAAGCCATTGGGCTGCTCCTCAAGCCGCGGCCACATTTAGGCCGACAGCGTAACATGCACAGTCCGGCGCCGCGGCCCATCCAGCTCCACGAGCATAATCCGCTGCCATGTCCCCAGCACTAATTTTCCCGCTTGGACGGGCACACAGACGGCATTGCCCAGCAAAGAGGCCGCCAGATGCGCCTCGGCATTGTCATCAATCCGATTGTGCCGCCACGCGCCCTGACAGAGCCGATCGATGAATGTGAGCATATCCTGCACAAGCCCCGTTTCATTTTCGTTGATGTACACAGCGCAGGTGCAATGGGGCACAGATATGCACGCCAGGCCGTTTGTATTGGGCTCAAGGACATCCGCCACAAGGTCCGTGATGTCTACAATCTGCCGACGCTGCTCTGTTTTTACAGAGAGGGCGAACATCTTTTGTGCTCCTTTGCTTGTAATCCCGAAAATGTCAGCGCCAAGACGCCTTATATTTTACAGACAATTATTTTAAGTTGCAAATATTCTTTGTGCGCTTAAAGCGCTTCCCCAAAGAGAGCATTTCTGCGCTTAAAGCCAACAAATGGGGAAAATGCACAAACGCATTGGGGAAGGACAAAATTAAGGCGTCCGTGCCGGCCGGATCGCTGTAATCCGCAATTGCAGCCCGACGCCGCCATTGAAGGCGTTCAATTCCGGCGTGTGCGCCAGATCTATCCGCATCCCCTGCCGGAGCCAGCGCGCCTCCTGGCCCAGCCCAAAGCCGATTGCCTCAAAAGCCCTGGCGCCGGCCGCCACGATAAGCTTCAGATGATTGTTGTCTCGCCCCACAGGGCGAAAGCTCACAACTTCCATCTGGGGCGTATAGAATAGCGGCGCAGGATTGGCCTGGCCACACGGCTCCAGCGCCTGCAGGGCCTGGGCCAATTCGGGCGTGATTTCCTCCGGCTCGGCCTGGGCATCCAGCTCCAGACGTGGAACGAGATCTGCCCACGAAAGCGCCTCCGCCGCTAATTCGTACAGTCGCTGCTTTACAGCAGGAAAGTTTTCCCGCCGAAAAGTCAGGCCGCCGGCAAGCTCGTGTCCGCCCGCCCGCTCCAGCAAATCCCGGCAGGCAATGAAGGCGTGCGCCAAATGAAAGCCCGGAATGCTGCGCCCCGAGCCTGTGTATAGC
>CAZUOJ010000125.1:5428-9520 GCA_964622325.1 uncultured Armatimonadia bacterium | reverse complement strand
CAATCTCCGCCCACATGCGCCATCACGATTTTCAGCTCGGGATATTGCCTTCCGATTTTGGCCACACAAACAGGATCGCTTTCTCCCGGATAATTCCCTGTAACTTTGTGCCAGGAATGTTGTAACACGACGAGATCCAGCTCAATCGCTCGCTCCAGAATTGGCGCCACGGCCGGATGATCCATATAGCAGCTAATCCATAGCTTTATCCCCCGTGCGCCTGCTTCCACGCCGCGTTCTAATTCCTCTAACGCGGCTTTTCCGTGCAGCGGATTGAGATATACAAAGGGAATGTACAACTCCGGATAATTTTTCGCCGCCCTGTACACACGATTGTTGAGCTGGCGGACTTCCTCCAGATCCGGCTCCCAGGAGGCCAGAGCGCTTATGCAGATCCGATCAATGCCGTGGCGTTCGGCTTCTCGCGCCATCGCTTCTTCCGCATCTTCCCGTGCCCAGGCATGAGCATGAAAATCAATAATCATAGTCTGCTCCTGCATTCGCACAATTCGCCGCTCATAAAGCGGCTATCTTCTTCAAGCTAGAGGAAGCGTGCTAATTAGGGCTTTAGGACATTATCAATGAATTGATAGGCTTGCCGGCGCACCTCCGGGGGGAAATCATGTCCGCAATCGGGATGCGCCGCCTGCAGATATTCAGACACGCCGTATAAAGCAAAAACAGGCGCCGCCGCCTGTAAGCACACATAGACGCCTTCTACAACAAAATTGTCATCTTTTAAGGGCGCATTGATAAATACGGCACGCGGCGCCAAAGCGCCCAAAATCTCTGTAAAATCAAAAGGCATTTTCGCCGGATGGCATTCGTAAATTTCTTTAATCCGGGGCATATAGCCTTTGTGGCTCCAGCCATTCAAATTGCCGCCCATATAATGCGTGAAGGCATTAAAGCCACAGCTTGTCACAGCCACACGCACACGCTCATCAAAAGCGGCCAAAAACAAGGTGTTATGTCCCCCGAGCGAATGGCCAATGCAGCCCAGCCGCTCCGGATCGACATCTGGCAAGCTCTGGAGCAAATCCAGCGCGCGGCGATGATTCCAGATGCCTTTCATTGTCGCGCTGGCGTAGCCCATCGCGTAGGGATCGCAAGAATATTCGCCAAAGCCGGGATAATCAGGCGCTAAGGTCACATAGCCGCGCTGGGCCAATTCCAGAGCATAATGCAGATTTTCGCTTCCTCCGAGGCCCGCCGGCTCGGCTTTGCCTATGGCGATTGTCTGATGCAAGCAAAGCATGGCGGGATGGCGCCCGGCTGTTTTCGGCACAAAAAGATAGGCTGGCACGCGATCGCCTGGCTCCGCCGCGTAACTGATTTTGAGGCGACGGCATTGCGGCAAATCGGCTTCTTCTAATATCTGCATCTCCAGCGGCACGCGTTTGCTTTCCGAAGGCATTTCGCCCATCACGAGCTGCATATTGGCTAAAATATGGGCGCGGCGCTTTAGCCAATCGGAGATTGTGCGGACGGGCCGCATTTGTCCGGCTTCGTCCTGAAACATCATGAGATTAACTTTATCCGAATAAAAAGGCGCCGCAAAAAGGAGGCCTGTTAGGGAAGCAAAAAGAAAAATAATCAAAAAATGTATCATATTGCTGTAGTGCATAAGCATTTCCTCACATCTTTTTTAAATAAATCAAGGTACTATTTGATTTTTCTAATCAAAGAGGGTGTTTCCTGTGTGTGTTGATACAATTTACGAAAAAAATTTGCCAAGATGTGCTGCAATCATTTTTTTATAAAAAAATTTGCGGGTAAAATTGAAATAAGGGCTTTACAGGAAAGAATATATTGATATACTAAATAAATATATTAAAGTCTTTATTGCTTGCCCTATAACAAAATAAAAAATATTCTTCCTTCCAAGGAGTCTACGATGGGCAACGAATATTCTGATTTTGATCATCCCAAACGGCATGGATTAGAGCATCATGGCTTTAGGAATGTGGGCACAGTTTATTGGACGCCCACAACGCCTGCCCTTTACGAACAGGTTGTACGCCGCCGCGAAGGCATTCTTTGCCATCTGGGGCCCATCGCCGTGCGCACCGGCCATCATACAGGCCGCTCGCCCAACGACAAATTTATTGTCCATGAACCGTCCAGTGCAGAACATATTTGGTGGGGGCCTGTTAACAGGCCCTTTGAACAAGAACGCTTCAATGCCCTGTATCAACGGCTGCTCGCGTATGTCCAGGGGCGCGATTTGTTTGTGCAGGATTGCTATGTGGGCGCGGATCCCCAATATCGCATTCCCATCCGCGTGATCACGGAAAATGCGTGGCAGAGCCTGTTTGCGCGCAATATGTTTATTCAGATTAAAGATCGCAGTCTGCTGGACGAACATCGGCCTGAATTCCGTGTCCTTGCTTTCCCCCACTTTCATGCCATTCCGGAACTGGATGGGACAAACTCTGAAGCCTTTATAATTGTAGATTTTAGCCAAAGGACTATTTTGATTGGCGGCACTTCTTATGGCGGCGAAATCAAAAAATCCGTGTTCACGATTTTGAATTATTATTTGCCGCGTCAAGAAGTGCTCTCAATGCATTGCTCCGCCAATATGGGCCCCAATGGCGATGTGGCGCTTTTCTTTGGCCTGTCGGGAACGGGCAAGACAAGCCTTTCGGCGGATCCAGAACGCCGCTTGATTGGCGATGATGAGCATGGCTGGAGCGATAACGGCATCTTCAATTTTGAAGGCGGCTGTTATGCGAAAGTTATTAATCTTTCGCGGGAGGCAGAACCGCAAATTTACGAATGCACGCGTCGTTTTGGAACAATTTTAGAGAATGTCATGGTGGATAACGAGACGCGCCGCGTGGATTTGAATGACGCCACTTTGACGGAAAATACGCGCGCCTGTTATCCCATAACGCATTTGCCCAATGCGATACGCGAAGGCCGTGGGCCCCACCCCAAAAACATCGTGTTGCTCACCTGTGATGCCTTTGGCGTGCTCCCTGCCATCGCCCGTCTGACGCCGGAGCAGGCGATGTATCAATTCCTCTCTGGCTACACTGCGCGCGTGGCGGGAACAGAGCGAGATTTGGGCCGTGAGCCTGTGGCGACCTTCAGCGCCTGTTTCGGGGCTCCCTTTATGGCCTTGCCGCCTACGACCTATACGCGGATGTTCGGCGAACGCATACGCAAGCACAATGTGAAATGCTGGCTGCTTAATACAGGCTGGCAAGGCGGGCCGGCTACTTCCGGGGCTAAGCGCATTTCCATTCAGCATACACGGGCGTTGTTGCGCGCCGCCTTATCGGGCGCCCTGGATGATGTGCCGACGCGAACGGATCCCTATTTTGGCTTCGCCGTGCCGATAGAATGTCCGGAAGTGCCGCCGGAAGTTCTGCGGCCCCGCGACGCATGGCCCGATCCCCAGGCCTATGATCTGCAAATCCAAAAAGTTGTCTCGCTTTTTCAGAAAAACGCGGAGCAATTTGCGGGACAAATTGAGCGGGAAATTCTTGATGCCGGGCCCAAACTGCCAGGATAAGGCCTGGGGCTGGCCGCCACAAACGGATTTTAAAAAAGCGTGTGCATTCTTTGTCTCATAGCATGTGAGGCTCCATTGATATCTTGAATGCTCTTCATGTGGCGTGGCCATAAAGCCCTGGCTCTTGCCGCATAAGGGGCTTGACGAAATTCAGATTATCGTTTACGCTGTATGGCACAACAATTGAATATCGTAAAAAGGGCGTTGAAAGGGACGAGTAGCTGCCGTGTCTGCCTGACTGTCCTGTATTCTGGCATGCATTTCAGAATTTAATTGCTCTTAATTTTTTTACAATGGATTTCATTTTGCGCCAGGGCAAACAGGGCAGGGAGCGAGCCGGGACGGTGAGAGCCGGCAGGCAAGGCGGCAGTGAAAATCACCCTTGAGCTGCGGACCGAACGGATTCTGGGGATTCTATCCGGGCAATTGTCAATTGCCCCTGGAGAAGGCGGAAATTGCCATTTGGAAACGCCAGGAAATCGGGGCGTGCATTTTCCAGAATCCAAGTAGACTCCGACGGAGCTTCCACCGTTAAAAGGAAGGCGGTATCGGCTAAACAGCATTTGCCC
>CAZUOJ010000125.1:4236-5328 GCA_964622325.1 uncultured Armatimonadia bacterium | reverse complement strand
AAGCCGTTCGTCAAACAGAGTGGTACCGCGAGCCTATCTGGGCCCGTCTCTGTGCTGGAGACGGGCCTTTTTGTTTAATAGCTTCGCCAATATCGCCCGTAAAAGATGTGCTTGCTGTGTCTGAGCTTACGCCGACGAAATAAATAAAGTCGAGAAGAGATTTTGAAGAGTGGCGATTATCTCCTGAATTTTGTCGGGATTTTGGCTACAGCATTATGACTCTTCCGTAACGGCTCTGCTTAGCGATAAGCGGATATGTGCAACAGAAAATCTCAATATCTCACATCTTCCCGAAAGGGGAATCCATATGGCGGAATTAGAAGTACGGATTTATGACACAACTTTGCGCGATGGCTGCCAGGGCGAAGGCGTTTCTTTGAGCGTGCAGGACAAATTGATGATTGCGGAGCGGCTGGATGATTTTGGCGTGTCCTACATTGAGGGCGGCTGGCCCCATCCGACGACGCCAAAAGATCGCGAATTTTTTCAGCGCGCCGCCAAAATGAAATGGCAGCACGCCAAAATCGCCGCCTTTGGCAGCACATGCCGGCCTGGCGCAAAGCCTGACGAGGATGAGAATCTGCGGGATCTTGTTGCCAGCCAGGCGCCTGTTGTGACCATCTTCGGCAAAGCCTGGGATTTTCATGTCACGAAGATTTTGCGCACGACGCTGAGCGAGAATTTGCGCATGATTGAAGAATCCGTCGCCTGGCTGAAAAAACAGGCGCCTGAAGTCTTCTTTGACGCGGAACACTTCTTTGACGGCTATAAAGCCAATCCCAAATATACGCTCAAATGCCTGCAGGCGGCTGTGGAAGGCGGCGCGGATTTAATCTGCCTGTGCGACACAAATGGCGGCACTTTGCCGGATGAAATTGTCCGTATTGTGACGGAAGTGCGCCAGCAGATTGCCTTACCGCTCGGCATTCATTGCCATAATGACGCCGGCACAGCCGTCGCCAGCAGCCTGATGGCAGTGCAGGCGGGCTGCTCGCAAGTGCAGGGCACGATTAACGGCTTTGGCGAACGCGCAGGCAATGCCGATTTGTGCAGCATTATCCCCTCCCTGGAGCTGAAATTAGGCCGGCGCTG
>CAZUOJ010000125.1:0-4136 GCA_964622325.1 uncultured Armatimonadia bacterium | reverse complement strand
GTCCAGCAGGTGCTGCGCCGCGTCAAGGATCTGGAGAATGAGGGCTATCAATTTGAAGCTGCGGAGGGCTCCCTGGAGCTTCTGGCGCGGCGCCTGCGCGGCGAATTGCAAAATCTTTTCAATCTGCACGGCTATCGTGTCACCATCATCAAGCCCGACGAAGACACAGAGCCCTATAGCGAAGCCACTGTTAAAGTGAGCATAAAGGAACGCGAAGTGCATACAGCCGCCGATGGCACGGGCCCTGTGAATGCGCTCGATCGCGCGCTGCGCAAAGCGCTTACGGAGCTGTTCCCCAAGCTGGAGCGCCTGCAGCTTATTGATTATAAGGTGCGCGTGCTGAGCGCCGAAGAGGGCACAGCCACGAAAGTGCGCGTGTTAATTGAGACAACGGACGGCGTGCACACCTGGGGCACTGTCGGCGTCCATGAAAACATTATTGAAGCCAGCTGGCAGGCGCTCGTGGACTCCGTCATTTACGGCTTAATCAAGAATAATGACTGAGCAGGCCCTGCGCTTTCTCGGGAAGGCTTGTCGCACTAATGAGCCAAGCCCTGTTGCCCTGTGTTTAAACGAAAAGCAGAGAAGCAAATCAGCCGAAACATAGCCCGAAGAGAGCTACAGGAGCGAAAGACGCGAGCAGAGGCGCATTCGCGGGAAGATGTAGGCACATTAATTGTTTTTTCATGAGGCACACAAATGCCGGAGCTGCCAGAAGTGGAAACAATGCGGGCGGCGCTGGAGAAAGCTGCTGCCGGGGCGCTGCTCAGGCGCGTGGAAGTGCGGGATGGCAAAATCGTGCTGGGCCGCTCGGACGAATTTGCCCGCCGGCTGCGCGGAAAGCATTTTGTCGCCTTCGGCAGGCATGGCAAAGTGCTGCAGTTAAAGCTGGATAATGGAGATATTCTGCTCGCGCATCCTCGAATGACGGGAAAGTTTTTGCTGGTGCCGCCGCGCCACAAGCTGCCGGATTACGCCCGCGTGATTTTTTATCTGGACAGGGAATTGCGGCTCGTATTTGCGGATTTAAGACGTTTTGGCCGGCTGGAGCTTGTGAGCCCGGAGGGCCTTCCAGAAGCGCAATTGCTGCGCCAGCTTGGCCCGGACGCCCTGGATATTGAATCCCGGCAGCTGTATGAAGGGCTGCAAAAACGCCGCGTGGCCCTGAAGGTGGCGCTGATGGATCAAAAATTGCTGGCGGGCCTGGGAAACATTTACGCCGCCGAAATCCTCCATCGTTGCGGCTGGCATCCCTGTGTGCCCGCTCATGAGCTGACATTGCCCCACACGCGCCAGCTGACAAAACAGATACATGCTGTGCTGCACGAAGCCATCCAGACAGGCGGCACGACGATTGCGGATTATCTTTCGCCCGAAGGGCATGCCGGGGGCTTTCGGGAGCATTTGCGCGTGTATGGGCGCGCGGGAGAAAAATGTTTGCGCCGCGGCTGCCCGGGCTTCATTCAACGGATGGTCCTGGGAGGCCGCAGCACTTTTTATTGCCCGCTATGCCAAAAACAATTCGCACCCTGAGGGCGTAAAAATAGCTCCCCTTCTCTCGTGCGCTTCAGATAGGCTTCCCCGTCATATGGGCGGATAGAGCATGGGCCGTCGTGCGCGCGGAGCGCCACGGCGAGGCTCCCTTTACAGGCGCCGAAAGAGAAGAGGCTGGCTTCATGGATTGAAGAAAACGACGCTTCCCTTTATGTGCCCCACAACGCAGTGTTATATGTGCGGATACAGCGGAAACAGACATAGGCCTAAAGCAGCAGGCAAAACATTTTCGCGATACGCTTTCGCCCTGGGCCCCAAAAATATCTTGCTTCCGCGCCCTGGCGTCTGTTTTCTCTGTTATTTAATTTATTTCTTCGAGCTTATCACATAACGACGAAGTGAGCTATGGGGAGAAACAAAAGCGGGGCTCAGCCTTGGAGGGAGGGCTGAGCCCCGCCGCGTTTACGCCTGCTTACGGGCTGCCAGGCTACTTGACTTCAATCTTGCGCCCGACTTTCTCCTTCACCTTCGGAGCGCGGATGGTGCACACGCCATTTTCAAAGGTGGCTTCCACTTTCTCCGCATCCACTTCCGTAGGCAAGGAGATGGCGCGATAGAAATTGCCATAGCGAATTTCGCGGCGATAATATTTGTCTTCTTTGACTTCCTGCTCCTCCTTGCTCTGGGCGCGGATGCTCAGGACATTGTCCTGGAGATTGATTTCGATGTCCTCTTTCTTGATGCCCGGCAGCTCCGCCTTCACGACGACTTCCGTGTCCGTTTCATAGACATCCACAGGGATGCCCAGCGTCTGCGGTTCGCCGCTCTCTTCCGCCCACGGGATCAGCCGGGTCATCTCCCGCATGAGCTGATCCATTTGATCCCACAGAGTAGGCAAGCGCCAGGATGGACCGAAGCGACGCACCAACGACATAGACATCACCTCCTGTACAGGATTTCTCAGTGTTTTGTCGCCTATATAATAACAATTGAGTGCAATATTGTCAAGGCCTTTGAAAAAAATTTTTAAAAATTTTTGCCAATTTTTTTAAAAGAAAATTCTTTTTCTTATAAAAGGTCCTCATAAAAGGTCCTCCTCTCTCGCTTCTTCTCAGTTCATCACTGCGAATGCATAAAACAGGAAAAACTGCTTGACTACCTTTTAACTACCTTTCATCGTAATTTTGGAGACTTTCAGTGCTTATTTTTGTCTAATGACAGTGTTCAGGGAGTACAGAAAAACGCTTTTGAGCCCGGACGGGAATGAATGTGGCCAGAAAATTGCCGCTAAAAATACGAAAAGAGTATCTGTATCAGGGGGGGTTCTTGCTGCTCTGGCTAATCCTTGGAACGAACACGCCTGGAGCATGGGCGCAAACTAGGGGTGCAGCGCGCCGTGTTCAAGTCCATCTTTACGGTGGCGACATGCGTCCAGGGGCGCCCCTAGCGGCCTGGTATCGCAGTCTCGGAATTACGGATGTGTGGCTGTATCCGTTTCAGGGGGCTTTCCCGCAGGATCAGCTCCCAGAACATCAATGTTCGGTTGAAAAAGCGGCCGCGCTTGTAGCGGCATATCGGGCGCAGGGAGTGCGTTGCTGGTGGATGGAGCGGCCAGTGCCTGATGTGCTTTATCAACAGGCAAAAACGGAGGGCCGTCATTTGTGGGACAGCAGCCCGCAGACGGACCAATTATGGGCAGAGATTGTCGCAAAAATAAAAAGTCTATATCCGCGCGTGCGTGCAGCGGGATTTGCGGGTGTCGTGTATGATAATGAGGCCTATTATAGTTATCAGGGGGACGAGGCCGGAACACAAAGGCCCTGGCTGTGGGGAGGCCATAATCACGAAACGGGCCGGCAGGGAAATTATTATCGGCGCGGCAGACAAATCGGTGCCGCCTTACGACAGGCCTGGCCAGATATTCGGGTGATTATGGTCTATGCCTTTGGCTATCCAGGCGAACGCTTCTGGTATCAAGGCTTCCATGAGGCAGGGATTGCGTTATATTTAGGCGTGGAGCATACCTATGGCGCAGGACCGCCCCATGATTTAGGAGAGGCTTGGTATCAATCCTGGTGGCAGGGCCGCCACCTTGGGGAAACATTAGAGTGGAAGCGCCAGCAGTTCCCCTTTGTGCCGAGCAGGAGAAAATTCATTGCCGGGCTTTTTCCAATTAATTTCGGCGAAAAAAAGCCGAATTATCGGGCCCGCTATTTTCGTGAACAGCTTCAGCAAGCGGCACAAAGCCTTCCTGAAGGCCCTATTGCCGTGTGGCTGTGGCCTCAGGGGCCTTTTACGCCGGAAAGCTGGGAACAGGTGAGATTTGCTCCGCCAGACTGCGCCCAGGATTACATAGCCGCCCTCCGTGATTTCAGTGCGGCTTTTGCGCGTCCTTAATAGGGCGCAAGCCCTCGACTCAACGGGGCATAAAGAGACAGGCGGATTGTGGCTTTAAGAGGAAACGCTCGCGGCTGGCGCCAGGGCACAAAGCAAGACAGCATTTCGACAAACTGAACAAAAGAGTTTATAGCAAGACAACATTAGAGCCGATTTAAAATAGTAGAGCCGATTTAAAATAAACAAATATCTGTTGTAAGGAACTTTTTTTTGAGATATACTACATATTTAGTAGGGAGAAAAAA
>CAZUOJ010000124.1:0-9612 GCA_964622325.1 uncultured Armatimonadia bacterium | reverse complement strand
CATCGCCTGTGGCTTCGAAGAGCAGATGTTCCACAAGATGGGCTGCTCCCGCTTCCTGGGGCCGCTCATATAAACTGCCGGCGCGTATATACAGCCCGATCCCCACAACAGGCCATTGCCGCTCCTCTTTAATCACAAGCTGCAGGCCGTTCGGCAAAGTGCGGTCGGAAATTTTGCTTGTCTCTAAAATAGGCGGCAACGAGGACGCTTGACATACAGCCGCCAAAAATACAACAAGCCCTAATAAAGCGATTTTGCGCATAAGAGGCCTCACTTCTTAAAAACAAGCTGTGTTAGTGTTTCGCTTTTACGTGTGAACATCCTGCGTAAAAAAGAGTGTTTCCTTATCCCCATTAACTTTCTATTTGTATTTTCTCATTCCCACCGGACAGCTCTCTTCGCACTTTTTTCAGACTAATACAGGCCAGCAGCTTGTCAGGCTTGACATCGTGCAGGGCTATGAATAAAAATATATATGGACACAAAAAGTGTGCCGTTATTTTTTTGTGCTTTATTATACGGGCAAATAATTCTTTAGATGTCAGTTTGACGCGGCGAGGCCTTTTTAATGTTTCAGACAGCTAAAATCATACAGAATATCTTTCTTCCGCCACATCCGCGGAATCGGGCCGCGTATTTTCGGATATGGACGCCAGCGGCAGGCTTTTGGCTTTATACTAGATTTTGACGGCCCGCGACGCTTGCAGTGGCGGGCCTTTTTGTTTGTTGTCCTGTGGCATAGTTTGTCTTCAAAAAGATTTTGTCGCGATGTGAAGACATATGAATGGCCAAGTGCTTGTGCTCAATCAAAATTATGAGCCGCTCAATGTATGCAGTTGGCGGCGCGCGATTGCTTTGTTGTGCCTGGGCAAAGTCGTGGCGCTAGAACATAGCTCTACGGTCGTTCGTTCCGCGAGCCAGGAATTTCCATTGCCTTCTGTCGTGCGGCTGACATATCCCATCCGGCGGCCACTGCCAGAGCTGAAGCTTTCGCGCCGGGCCATTCTGGCGCGAGATGGCTACACATGTCAGTATTGCGGCCATAGCGGCAAGGATTTGACGATTGATCATGTTGTTCCCCGCAATCGCGGCGGCCAATCCACATGGGACAATCTCGTCGCGTGCTGCCTGCGTTGCAATAATCGCAAAGGGGACAAAACCTTAAAAGAAGCCAATATGACGCTGCTGCGCAAGCCCCGCCGTCCCCGTTTTATTCCCTATCTTTCTTATGCCACATTTAAGGCGGCCGTCAAAAATCCGCAATGGCGCGATTATTTGGAGCCTTTTGCGCCCCATCTTGTGGAGGCGTAATAATAGCGGCGCGTGAAAGTGTGTTACAGTGCCTCTGAGCGCCAAATAGCGCCCAACTCGGCGCCTGCAGGCATTTTTTCTTGCAAGCTATATGCCTGCGAACAAATCGGCGATTCGTTGACATTCTTCCAAAGAAAGCTTCCATCCGGAGGCGCCCTTGCATTCTTCAATCTGCTCCGGACGCTTTGCCCCCCATAAAGCCATTGTTACGCCCGGCTGATTCAATATCCAGGCCACAGCCATTTGGGCGGGCGTGCGGCCATAGGAAGCGGCGATTTGCGCCATCTTTTCCACAGCGGCGGCGATTTGGGCCAGCTTCTCGCCTTGAAACAGCGGATCGCGGCTTCGGCTGTCGGATTCAGGGAATGTGGCTCCCGGACGATATTTGCCCGTCAGCAAGCCCCGTTGCAAGGGGCTGTAGCAAATCACGGCCAGATTGTGTTGCCGGCAGAAGGGCAAAATCTCCTTCTCAATATCGCGCCGCAACAAGCTGTAAGGCGGCTGCAAAGAGACGAGCTCGCCGGCCCGCATCATTCTCTCCATCATCGGCACTGTAAAATTAGAACAGCCGATGTAGCGTATTTTGCCCTCGTCTCGCAGCGCCATTAAGGTCGCCATTGTGTCTTCAAAGGGCGTTTTTTCGTCAGGCCAATGGACTTGATACAAATCAATCCAGTCTGTCTGCAGATTGCGCAGCGATTGTTCGCATTCCTGGCGAATGCTTTCTGGCGAGGAATCGTTGTATAAAGTCCCGTCGGGCGCGCGTTTGCGGCCGCATTTCGTGGCCACGATGACATCTTGGCGACGCGGCCCGAGCGCTCGCGCCAGCACGCGCTCGCCATGGCCCTCGCCATATACGGCCGCTGTGTCAAAAAAATTAATCCCCAAATCCAGCGCCCGGTGCACAGCCGCTATCGTCTCTTCATCTTTAATATCCTCGCCCCAAAATAGCTTCCCCATAGGCCAGCCGCCAAAGCCAATCTCTGAAACAAGCAAATCGGTTTTTCCCAAGCGCCGATATTCCATAGCTGCCTCCTGCTAAAATCCCAATTCCTCCAGCAACAAACATAAACATTTTCTGTCGGCAAAGGGCCTTCGTCAAGGCGAAATGACACAAATAATGTCAGGGGGGAAATTATACAACGCCCCAGCGTTCCATTGGCCGGCCCGGCTCATAGGGCCGTGCTTCTCCGCGGGCGCGCCGATGGCGCGTCAAAAGGGGGCCCAGCAACGCAAAAAATAACATCAGCAAAGTGGCCAAGACGAAAATGACGCTGCCAGGCACATCGCCAATCGCTGCTTGCGCCACGAGCTGATGGACAGATTGTACGGGCTGCGGGCTAATGCTAATTTTCAGCCCCCAGGCGCCATAATTCAGCAGCAGCAGCCAGATATAATTGCGCTGCAGTCGCCGGCCAAAGGCCTCGCTATAGGGCATATGAAAATGGGGCGTATGCAAATCTTCAGCCAGCAGACGGCGCCACTCTCTTTCGTGTTCTAATTCATGCGACACGGCGTCTTTCCACAGCGCCGGGGCAATCACGCCGCATTCAATCACACGCAGCCGCGCGCGCCAGATATCATAATAGCGATAGCGGCGGGCTTCAATATGCAGCATAACGAGCACAAGGGCAACAGACAACAAAATCGCAAAATGGGGAATGCTGGGCGTGCCTAAAATGAAGGTCAGCATGGCCGCCGTGGCCGCCACAGCCCAATTTGTCGTCACATCCAGCCTTTGCCGCCACACTGTCGCCCGATTCATTTCGCCGCGATAAAAATGTATCATCAATTGCGTCCACTCAGAATGTGTAAATTCGTGGGCATATTGTTCGTAAGGAATAGGGGCTTCGCTGCTCATCGCCATCACCTGCAAAATAACTTTGCTTTTAAAGAAAGCTCTTTGGACAAAAAAATTTTCACTTTTAATAAAAAAATTAGCAAAAAGGGCTTGACAAGCGTCACAGATATTATTATATTTCAGTTAAGGGTTGTATAGCTTTAACGATTAAAGCTTATACACAGTTAAACACGCAGTCCAGCCCTCAAATGCTTCTAGCCTCCTCTGCCCCCTCGACTTGCGCCCAGGCTAGAAGCAGATGTTCCGCCGAAAAGAGGATTTATATGCAGCAACGGCGGAGCCTTGCAGCCAGGCATGAGCGTTTCCTCGGCATGCCTGGCTGTTTTTCTTTCTCCGGCGCCTGAAAGATCAAGCCCCCCAAAGCAAACGAAATCATTTGTTCTTATCTTATTGTATTCTCTTTATCTCGGCAGCTCAAGCGGGCAGGCACAGGAAAATGCCTCCGTACGGCGAAATGAAAATAAATCCTAATGACTCGGAGGCGCCTCATGTGTGTTCGTCTCTTTTATGCCCTTTTAGGGGGATTATTGATATCTTTTACGGGAAATTTCCCCCTTGCAGGCCAGCCCGCCGAATTGCAAGAAGCACAGGAAATTCTTAAACAGCCTCTGGAAATTGAGGAAGGCGCCCTTTGGCAGCAGCGCGTGATGCTGCCGTCTTTGGCGGCGGGCGAAATTCCTGTGCTTTTTGTGCGGGCGCGTGTGCCGGTGGGAGGCGGCGGCAATTATGTGATGCGGGTGCTGGTGGATGGCGCTCCTCTGCGCGATAGCTGGCTCACGCCCCGGCTGCTCAACAAACAGCCCGCTTTTGATCCGCCCGGGACACAATATCATTTTTATTGGTATCGGGACACTTCGTGGGGCAATTTTAGCTATACATGGTTCATTGTGTACAATGCGGATCCGCAGGGCAATTGGGCGGGCACGGGCCAGGATTATGATTATCTGTTCAATTTAGAGGGCCTTGTAGGGGAACGAGAAGTCACGCTGGGGCTGGAGCATGTTTTTGTGGGGCTGGCGGCGGCGCTGAAAGTGCCACGGGCGCCCTTGCTGGTGGAAAAGCTTATTCTGGGCAAGCTGCCCGCAAGGGAAGTCCGGCGGCGGCAAGAATGGGCCCTCGGCAGCCTGGAGCTTAAACAGGGCGAGATTAATCCCGTTGTTCCGGAAGGCGAGAGCGGGGAGCAGGCGTATGAATTAACATGGTCGGGGCGCCCCGATCCCGGGATGCAAGTCACTTTTGAACATCTGCAGGGCTGGACATTGCAATATCGCAGCGGCGGGATTGTCTCATTAGCCGCTTCGCGCGCCCAGCGTTTGTGGCGGCCGACAGTGGGCAAACTTTTTGTGGGCCAATCGGAACAGCCTGTAGCCATTTTATTGCGTCCGCCGCAGCCCCTCAAAATCGAAAAGCCCTTTGACGCGATTAATTTTTGGGTATATGGTCCCTTGCATTTTATGAATCCCCAGGCTGTCCCGATGCATGTGAATGCCCTGTTAGCCAACGCCCGGGGCGGCGAGTTGAGCGTGGATCTAGGCGCTATTCGTATGGGCTACTGGATGCTTTTGCATGGCTACATTCCGCCGGCCGTCCGCGCGCGCTGGCAGCCGCTTTATTTTTGCGGCTTGATGCTCGGCGCCGAGAAAGCTAAAGCCGATTACATTTATTATCTGGGGGGGCTGCATTTTTACGAGCGGCAAAGAAAGCCCCGGCCGGCCGGCCGGCCCAAAAAGCCTGTTTTCCCTCTTTCGGATAAAGGCAATCTCCCCACGCCTCCGCCCGGCGTCAAAACGAGCGTCACGCCCACAGCTACAGGCGCGCGCTTTATTTCCAGCAGCCCCGAGGGCCAGCTCGTGTTTGAGGTGGATGTGACGCGCGGCTGCCTGGAAGGCATTCAGTTGCGCTGGAAGGACAAGCTCATGGTCAAGCCCTGCGCTGGCGGGGGAATCCTGGCCGCTCCGAGCCGGCCGCCTGTGGAAGGGAAGCTCCTCTCCAGGCGGATGGCCGGCGGCAAGCTGCTGGCGCGCTGGCAAGCGGAAAAAGGCCAGATGTGGCGCGCCACATACGCCCTCGCCGGCCGCAGCCTGATTGTGGACATTGTCGCCGAGGGCAGCTGGGCCAGCGGCACGGGATTTGGCGCCATAGAAGGCCTGCCTGAGCTGCAAGCCATCGAAGTGCCGTATCTTAAAATCAGCCCCTTCGGCGCCAATGGCGGCGGGATGACGCCGATTGCGGCCGGCGGTGGCTTGTTTGTGTCTGTGCTGCCCGATCTTTATCATTCGGATTATTCTCATTGTGAAACAGGGGCGCCGCAGCCGCGCGAGGGGCGCCTGCAGCCGTTCACGCAGACTATTTATACGCCGCTGACAGATGGCCAGCGCCATCCCGTGCGCGATCGACTCCTGATTTCGGCCTCCCCTGAATTTGCGGACGTGCTGCCTAATCATCAAAATCCTCGCTCGCCGAATCTAGAGCGTCTTGCGCCCTATATGTTCGTGATGGATCGCGCCTTTTCTTTGAATCGTTGGGACACGATGAAGCGCTATGGGCTGGATTATGTGATTGCCAATGATTTTGCCGGCATTTTTGTCCGGAATTATTCCGAGGGCTTTGGGCTGCGCTGGCGGCCTCATCCGAGCTACAGTATTGAAGAGGTGCAACAGGCGCGGGCAAAAATCAAAAGTCTGGGCTATCTTTTTGGCGCCTATATCGATGCCACGGATTTTTATCCGTTGAATGAATTCTGGGACGAAAATCTTATTGCGTTGACATTTACAGGCGATTTAGCAGAAGCCTGGCCGGGCAGCTATTCCACTAAATCTGATCATATGTGGCGGCTGACGCGGCTTGTCGGCCAGAAAATGAAGCAGCTATATCCGCCGGATTGCGTGTATCTGGATGTCAGTACGAATCTGGGTGCGAGCGCCTTAGATTATGAGGCGGGCTATCCGGGAGCGGGAATGGCGCGGGCGTGCATTATCGGCGTGGGGGATAGCTTAGTAGAGGCGCGCCGCTGGTACGGCACAACCATCAGCGAAGGCATCATGCGCTGGATCTATGCCGGGCTCTCCGATATGGATTATGCCCAGGTGCGCATGAGCGAGAGGCAATTGCCGCTGCCGCTGGATTTTGATTTGCTGAAAATCCATCCCTATCAGATTGGGACGATGATGGGCTATGGGCCGACGAATTTCCTCAATGAAGAAGAAATGAAGGATTTGCACAGCGGCGCTCAGCCCGCTCCGCAAGCCTTCTATAAATGGCTCTCCTGCAGCCTCGCCTATGGCCATATGGCGATGCTGGGCTACGGCTTTTTCCCGCCGATGGCGCGAATGATTCAGCATTACGCCCTGATGCAGGCATTGCAGGAGGAATATCTGCCGGACACAGTAACGCGGATTGAATATCATGACGGACAACAATTCTTGTCCCCCAGCCAGGCTTTGCTTTCCGGCGCCTACAGGCGGGGACAAGTGCGCGTCACATACAAAGGCGGCCTTGTTTTGACGGCAAATTTAAACAGCCAGGAGAATTGGCGCGTGGTGCAGGCCGGCAGGGAATATGTCCTGCCTCCGTGGGGTTGGATCGCCACAGGCGGGCGTCGCCAGATTCTCGCGTATAGTGCGCTGGTGGAGGGCAAGCGGATGGATTATGTGCAAAGCCCGCAGTACATTTATGTGAATGGCGGGGAGCTTGCGCGGCGCGTGGGCCCCCTGGAAGTCCAGGGAGCGGCCTGGCTGAAACGCCAAAAAGACGGCTGGCTGCTTTTCCCTTGCGGGCATCTGGGCTATTGGAACGCGGAGCAGCGGCTGGACAAAATCCCGCCCGATCGCGGCACGCCGCTTTTAATTGTGGAGCCTCGCGCTTTGGGCTTGCCCCATATCGTCGTGGCAGGAATAGGGGAGATGGGGGAGAGTTTGCCGGCGCAAACAGAGCGGCTTTCCGATGGCCGCCTGCGAATTTACACTTCCGAAAAAATCCGTGCCTATCGCTTAAATTAGTATTTTTATAACGAAGGGGCTAATTTTGTTTTTGCCGATGGGCATGTGAAGTGGCTGAACAAGCCCGCAAAAGGGCATTTTGATATGCGGACAACGACCATTTATCCATAAAAAGTGATAAGAAGAAGGCAAAAGGAGCGGGCAGCCGTCCACTTTCGGCTGCCCGCAATCATTTCATTTTCCTTTACAGGGCAGGGGATGTTTATGCAGTTTTTCCAGCCCCGCGACCGTTTTTCGCCCTAATCGCCATTTTGCCAATGCCTGGGAGATAATGAATTGCCGTCTTTGCCCCGGCGGCCGCTGGAGAAAGATTAAACGGGCGGCGGCGCCTAATCCGCTTCAATTGTCCACATCGCATAAGCGCCGGCGGAAGTGAGCTTGCCCAGCGCATCGGGCTTCATCCATTTTGCATGTCCATCCACAAAGCCCACATTCACGCCATCATTATGCCGCAGCGGCAGGAAATTCATATTTGTAGGCTGGGAGCTGATATATTGCCAGCCCACTTCAAAGCTGCCCGTATAATCGACGAGAAGCAGTGTCTGGGCGGGATCCTGCACTTGCGCCAGCGAGCGGCCATAGGGCGGCGTGCAGCTCACGCCTGCGACGCCCGAGCCGCCATAATACGCCACATTGAAGGCATAACTCAAAGTGGAGCCCGGCGCCCCATTATTGGCCACAATGGTCGTGCCCGTGTGGCTGGGACACACAAACACCTGCCAGTTTTTCACATAGGGCCCCACGGCCTGCGGCCACTGATAATTGCCCGGATACGCGTTGGGGCCATACCAGGTGCGCGTGAACACTTCATCATAATCCTGCAGATACTGCAAATTGGCCAGCACTAATTGCTTGACATTGTTCAAACACGAGGACTGGCGCGCCTTCTCCCGGGCTTTCGCAAACACGGGGAACAAAATAGCGGCTAAAATGGCGATGATGGCAATAACGACCAGAAGCTCAATAAGCGTAAATCCACGGCGCATAAAACAAATACTCCTCCTTT
Organism: uncultured Armatimonadia bacterium; assembly: GCA_964622325.1. GTDB lineage: Bacteria > Armatimonadota > Zipacnadia > Zipacnadales > UBA11051 > JAJFUB01. The sequence goes on along the minus strand of CAZUOJ010000124.1, from coordinate 1,436 downwards.
AAGAATAGATTAAGGGGCCAACGCCCCGAGCAAAAAATAATACTCAAAACAGCAAGTTTTGACAAGAAGCAATAAGAACAACTTGGCCCCTTTTTTGTGTCCCCAGGGGAACTAATCTCCGAGCATATAAACATAAATTAAATCAAGTTCTTGTTGCTTTTAGAATTTGCGGCTCATGTGCAGTTAAAGTTTTGCGATGTTCAACAAAGTGAGCGTCTACCCTTTTTGGCTGTTTTTGTTTTTGCTTATCTTTATAGGAGGCTTCATTATGTCTTCCCCCCAGCAGCCTTCAGAGCGCATGCCCGGCGCGCCGCTTTCGCCCGAGGAAGAATATGTTATTGTCCACAAAGGCACGGAGCCGCCCTTTACAGGCCTTTACACGGACTTTTTTGGCGCGGGCGTGTATGTGTGTCGGCGGTGTGGGGCGATGCTGTATCGTTCGGCCGACAAATTCCATTCCGGCTGCGGCTGGCCGGCCTTTGATGATGAAATCCCCGGCGCGGTAAAACGCCAGCCCGATGCCGACGGCGTCCGAACCGAAATCCTCTGTGCCAATTGCGGCGCTCATCTGGGGCATGTGTTTTTGGGCGAAGGCTTCACGCCCAAGAATGTCCGCCACTGCGTCAATTCCATTTCTCTGGTGTTTATTCCGGAAGCCAAAGTCCCTTATGGCCGCGCTTATTTTGCCGCCGGCTGCTTTTGGGGAGTGCAATACAAATTCAGCGAGTTTCCCGGCGTAGTGCATACGACAGTGGGGTATATGGGCGGCCATACGGAGCAGCCCTCCTATGAGCAGGTTTGCAGCCACACCACAGGCCATGCGGAGACGGTGGAAGTCCTGTATGATCCCGTGCGCGTGGATTTTGAGACGCTGGCGAAATTTTTCTTCGAAATCCATGATCCGACGCAATTAAATCGTCAGGGGCCGGATGTGGGGGATCAGTATCGCTCGGAGATATTTTACACGACGCCCGAGCAAAAAGAAATTGCCGAGCGCTTGCTTGCGCAGTTGCGGGCGCAGGGTGTGCCTGCGGTTACACGAGTGACGCCGGCAGCTGACCATAAATTCTGGCCTGCCGAGGAGTATCATCAGCATTATTATCGCAAGCGTGGCCAAAAGCCTCTTTCGAAGAAAATGAGAAGAATAGGGGAATAACGCCTCAGCCAGCGGCGTGCGCGAAGCAAAGCCCCCTGATGCCTAAATGCGCCGCTCTTCGAAAATGAAAGTCGCTCCCCGCAAAACAGGCGGAAGCGGCTGGAAATAAAGGATAACACAAAGGGCCTCTGACAATAAGTGATAAAACAGGGGACGCAGGCAATAATTGATAAAGAAGGGACGCAGGCGAGGACGCCTGCGCCACAATCACAAAACAATCCGTGGGGCGGGCGTCCATGTGAAATTATCTAGTTGTAGGGCGGGCGTCCTCGCCCGCCAC
>CAZUOJ010000123.1:2625-9953 GCA_964622325.1 uncultured Armatimonadia bacterium | reverse complement strand
AAATTGCTCGTGATGGCCAGCCAGGCGGCGCTGGGGCGGGGCGCGGAGCCAGGCCCCAACGGCCTGGCTGTTCGCCTGCTCTTGCCTTTGCCTCCAGGATATGCGGAAGAGCAGGGGCTTCCAGACGAAGGCGCCATTTTGCGTTCATTTGCGCAGGAGCTGCAGGCAGCTGGCAAAAGATATTTTGTCGTGGGCGTACGTGTTGCGCGGCGAATGTATCGTGTGGAAGTGGCGCCTGTGGGCGTGGAATTGTGGGCGCTGCCGTATGTGCGTGTATTTCTGGAAAATGAAGTCATTTACGCGACAAAAATTGATGGATCGCTGCCGACTGTCGAAATTTTCAAACAGCTGTATAATCTCGTGACAAAAATATTGCGCCGGGAAGCCAAAGAAAAAGGCCTTTTGCCGCATCCGGAGACAGGCGAATATGGCGTGACGAATTTTGAGCAGCTTTTTGAGGCGATGGAGAAAATTGCCTCTTTCAAAAAGCCTGTTCTCGTTAAAGTCTTGGCCGCTCAGGATACATTCATTGTGGATCCCCTTCTGATTAAGATAGAGGTGGAGGAGCAGCCAAATAATGGCGCGGCTTGTGCTGGCGATTGATCCCGGCCGGGAAAAATGCGGGCTGGCGCTTGTCCGCTTCCTCCCTTCCGCCTCCCCACGGACACAGATTTTGTTCCGAGCCATAGCCCCCACAGCGGAAATCGGATTGACATGTGATTATATTTTACAGCAATATCCCGACGCAGAGATAATCGTGGGGCAGGGGACAGGGAAGCGGCTTGTGGAGGAAATGCTGCAAAAATTTTTGCCGCATAAATCCTGGCGAGCCGTGCCGGAAGCTTATTCCTCCGCGCTGGCCCGCCAACGCTATTTTCAAGAGCAGCCGCCTTTATGGTGGCAGCGCCTGCTGCCCCAGGGACTGCGCCTCCCGCCGCGGCCTGTGGATGATTATGCCGCTGTCATTTTGGCAGAACATTATTTATGTTCCCTTCATGAAGCGGCTACGAAAGAGAATAAAGAGCTGAAACAGCCATAATGTAGGGCCAATAGCGAATACAATATTTCCTGCCATAATTCATTGCGCCCAATTGTCGGAGATATAGTTTTGGGAAGCGAAATCAGCATGAATGGCCGGGCCTGAAGAAATGTCTGAGAAGAGATTGCCCTGAACGAGACAGCCCGAAGCCTCTTCCAGATAGATTCCGCCCTGCTGCGGCGAAGCTTGCGGCACAAATTCCCCGTCATAAACACTTTTGCGGATGATATTTTGGCTGATGAGATGGCCGCCGCCCTGGGCGGCATCATTCAATCGGATTGCCCCAGCGGGATTGTTGATAAACATATTCCCCAAAATGACAAAGCCCTGGCAGGGGCCACATAATAAAATGCCCGTGTCTGCATGAATATAATTGTGAGCGATAATGACATCCCGGCCAAAATCCCGCGGCGCGCTTATGCCTTTGCCATGGGCTTCTATTCCAATGGGAAAGCCTTCTATAGTGTTATTGGCGATAATATGCTGGGCTGTCCCATCCAGTACAATCGCCTGCGCCTGGCCATACGCCAAATGATTGGAGACAATCCGAACTTCGCGGCACTCCCAGCCTAGAAATATTTGTGCCGCTTGCTTTTGGCCCCCGGGCAAGCTCCGCGTTTGATTGCCATGAAAGCTCAAATGATGAATATTCTCCGCCCATAAAGCGTGTTTGCAATCCCGCATCCAGCAATCGCGAATTGTCACATTTGTCCCTTGGGGTCCCAGCTTGATGGCGGCGCCGCCATGCCCTTGAAAAAAGCAAGCATCCACAAGCAAATCATTGGGATAATCCACACATAAAGCGTCCGCGCTTTCCGGATGGCCCCTGAACGCCAAATCCCGGATCGTAATCCGCAAATCAGGCCACCAGCTATCCCTTACGCCTGTGATGTGGAGCAGTGGCTGCCCCTCGCGATTGTCATTACACAGGACGCTGCCCCGTCCGGCGCCAAACAAAAATAAATGTTGTCGCTCTTTAAGGCTGATATGGATTGTTTGGCGGATATGATATTCGCCGACAGGGAAATAAAGCGCCCCGCCCGTTGCGGGCAGGGAATCTAACGCCATCTGTATGGAAGGAAAATCTTTCACATTGAAACATTCGTCGCCCATAATTTTGTCATTTCCCTGATTAATTGCCTTTATTCCTGCAATATGGGGAAAGATTTCTACATTTTCATTTTTTTATTATCAAAATCTCTATTTTGCCACTTGACATTGCAAAGAATTTTTTCTAAAACATTAACAAACGCCTTTTCGGTTGCTTTAAATATGCTTCCAGGAATGTTGGGCGTTGATATTGGAGGCAACAGAATGCGGATATTTGACAGCATTATAGAGACAATTGGCAATACGCCGCTTATCCGTTTGCGCAAATTGGGCGCTGGGCTTCCCGGCCAGATTGTGGGAAAAGCGGAGTTTTTCAATCCCCTGGGCAGTGTAAAGGATCGTATTGGGCTGAGCATGATCGAGGCGGCGGAGCGCACGGGGCTTCTCAAGCCCACAACAACAATTATTGAGCCCACAAGCGGCAACACAGGGATTGCGTTGGCTTTTGTGTGCGCGGCCAAAGGCTATCGTTTGATTCTGACGATGCCGGAAACGATGTCCGTGGAAAGGCGGCAGATTGTGGAAGCCCTGGGCGCAGAAGTCGTGCTCACGCCTGGATCTGAGGGAATGAAAGGAGCTGTGGCGCGGGCGAAAGCCCTGGCTGAAGAAATAGGCGATGCCTTCATCCCCTTGCAATTTGATAATCCCGCCAATCCAGAAATTCATCGCCGCACAACAGCAGAAGAAATCTGGCGGGATACGGACGGGCAAGCGGATATGATTGTTGCGGGCGTGGGCACGGGCGGCACGATTACAGGCGTCGCCCAGATTTTGAAACAGCGCAAGCCCGCCTTTCGGGCTATTGCCGTCGAGCCGTTGGATTCCCCTGTGCTTTCGGGCGGCACGCCGGGCTCGCATCGCCTCCAGGGCATAGGCGCCGGATTTGTGCCCACTGTGCTGGATGTTTCAATTTTAGATGAAATCATACAAGTAAGTGCGGAAGATGCTTTTGCCACAGCGCGGCGCCTCGCCCGCGAAGAAGGCATTTTGGCAGGCATTTCCGCCGGAGCCAATGTCTGGGCCGCTTTGCAAGTGGCTGCCCGTCCAGAAAATGCTGGCAAATTAATTGTGACAATCCTGCCGGACACGGGGGAACGCTATTTGAGCACTAATTTGTTCAAAGACAAGTAACGCGCATTGATAATAAGCGCTTGAGGATAAGAGGAGGCGTTATGTTTGCGCGATTGCGTGAGGACATACAGACAGTATTTGCCAAAGATCCGGCCGCTCGCAGTGTATTGGAAGTTTTATTGTGTTATCCGGGCCTGCACGCCATTTGGATGCACAGGATAGCCCATTGGCTCTGGCGGCACAGATTTAAGCTGCTGGCGCGGCTGATTTCTCATTTGACGCGCATGCTCACAGGCATTGAAATTCATCCAGGCGCCCAAATCGGCCGCCGCTTTTTTATTGATCATGGCATGGGAGTCGTGATAGGGGAGACGGCGGAAATCGGGGATGATGTGTTGATGTATCATCAAGTCACATTGGGCGGCACATCGCTCGAGAAAAAGAAGCGCCATCCCACTATTCGCGATCATGTCGTCATTGGCGCTGGCGCCAAGCTTTTGGGGGCGATAGAAGTCGGGCCTTACGCCAAAATTGGCGCCGGCTCTGTCGTGATTAAAGATGTCCCCGCGGGCGCCACTGTCGTCGGCATCCCCGGACGCGTCGTGGAAGAAAAGAAGCCGCGCCCCGAGCTGGATCTGGAGCATGCGGCCTTGCCGGATCCTGTAGCGGAAGCCATTAATAATGTGCTGGCTTCCCAGCAAAATCTGCAGGAATGTCTCGCCCAGCTCCAGCGCAGCATGGAGGCCATGACACAGGCGATTAGTAGCGTGAGCGCCAGCGGATCTAGCCTCTCTGCTTTGCGGACAGCCGAAGCGAAAGATACGGAATGAAGGGCAAAAAGCAATTTCCGCAACGGGCGGGCTTAATTTCGCAAAAGGCCGGGCATAATTCCGCTTCCGCACAGGGCCAGGCTCAATTTCGTATTGGGCGGGCTTAGTGCCGCATGGGGCCCGGGCTTAAAAGCCCGCTTCCAGGGGCGGATTAATCAGCACTCCGGGCGTTTCCGGAGCCAGTTCCGCGGCGGAGCCAACGAGCTTGACAAGCCGGCCTTCTATGCGCAGGCGGCCCTCCGCAAACCATTTCACGGCTTGCGGATAGATTCGATGTTCTTGGGCCAATATGCGCTGGGCTAATGTCTCTCCGTCATCCTCCTCATACACGCGCACTGCGGCCTGAATGATAATGGGGCCATGATCAAATTCAGCATCGGCAAAATGTACAGTGGCGCCTGCCAGCTTGACGCCATACGCCACGGCGTCCCATTGCACGCGGACGCCGGGAAAAGCCGGCAGCAGCGCCGGATGGATATTCATCACGGCATTGGGATACGCATTCAACAGGGCGGGACCAATCTTGCGCATATAGCCCGCCATGCATACAAGCTGCACGCCATGTTCCTGAAAAATTGCGACATGCTGCTGATCGGCGGCTTCCCATTCAGGGCTCCCGGTCTTGCCGACAGGCACATAAAGCGCCGGAATATGGTGCCGCCGCGCCCGTTCTAAGGCAAAAGCCTCTTTTTTGTCGCTAATTACGACAACAACGCGGCCCGGAACTTTGCCCGCCTCGCAGGCATCAATAATGGATTGCAAATCTGTGCCCCCGCCGGAAGCCATCACTGCTATCCGCAACAAACTGGACATCCTGAAATGTCTCCTTTGCAAAAAATATTTGCGTAAATTCAGCAAAAAGCTTATGATATCCTTCAAGCAGCATAAAGAGGAGGAGCCATTATCCGAAAATATATAAAATCATTTTTCAGAAAGGATGAACAAGCTCTATGACACAACGCCGTGCCGCACAACTTTTCGTCGTGATTTTGTCTTGCGCCCTGTTCTTTTCCTTTGCCGGCTGGGCGGAGGACCAGCCAAAAGATTTAGGCGCCTTGCTCAAAGCCACTGGCCTCAAATATTCTGAAGTGAAAGCTGGCGAAAGCTGGCGCATTCCCTTTGACTTGAATAATGGCCAGACCCTGGATGTCTTTCTGGCGTACAACAATGAAAAGAAGCATTTTGCCTTGATTTTCGCCACGATTGTGGATCGGGAAGACAACTTTGTGTTCAATCGTGAAGTGCTGGCAGAGGCAATGCGCCTGAATAATGATTTGCCGGGCATTAAATTCGTTCTGGACGAAAAGAATGGCGACATTGATTGTCAGACGGAAATCTGGATGAAGACAATCACTGCCGAATCGCTGGAAATGTATATTAATCTCGTCGCCGCTGTCGTGGATGAAAATATCGCCAAATTCAATCAACTGGCAGGCGGCGAAGCTGCTGGCGGCTAAAAAAGTACGCTGAACGAAGCTGAGCGCCCGCTTGAGGGCTAAAAGTCATTTCCTTGGGGGGCGCTTAGCCTTTTTATAGCCAAAAAACATTCTCCGCATTAAAAAGAAGATAGCGCCCGGCGTGTGATGTCGGGCGCTATCTTTATATTATTTCATATTTTTTCTGAAGCTGTTTTCTGAAGCTGGCGCAGCCTATACTGCTGCCTCCACTTCTTCCCCTCGCAAAATCCGCTCGGCGCGATCGGCGTATGCTGCTTTTTCGCCATGAGGCACGGTGCGCCAGATGAGGAATTGCTTCCGAATGCCCGCCAGGAACAAGGTGTTTGTCTTCTTCCAGGAAGTGATGTCGCCTGCCAGCCGATATAGCCGCAGCACAATGGCATAAATATCCTTATCCTCCGTCGGCTCACAGCTCAGACGGAAATCCTGGCTGACGCCCAGATCGTACGGCGCCAGCCACATCCGCAGCGACACGGTCACGCCCGGCCCCCGCTCGTGTTCGGAAGCCGTCAAGCGCACATCTTCCGCCAGGAATTCGCCGCCGGCATAGCCCACATATTCATCGAAATATTCCTTCAAAAAGGCCGCCACGCCCAGCGCATCGCGCCCCGTCACCGTAAAGGGCAAAACGATAGTCATCAGATCCCCCTCCGGCTCGGGCAGCGACCACTTCCGCTCTATGCCTGGCGAAGCAATCTCGCCCGCTTTTTTGCTGGGATAAAGCGTGGACAGCAACACGACCAGAATGACAATGATGGTCACGCTCACGGCAGACATCGAGCTGTAATTCAGCTCCAGCCCGTGCATGCTCCCTGTGGCATAGAGAATTTTTGTCACGATTTGCCCCAGCAAATAGCCAATAATAGCGCCCAAATTGGCAAATACAGAGGCTTCGGCCAAAAACAGCATGGACACATGCACGGGCGCCAGGCCCAGCGAGCTGTAAATGCCGATTTCACGGACACGCTCATGAACGGCGCCCAGCATCGTATTCAACACGATAAGCGCGGCAATGAGAATGGGAATGACAAGCTGCTCCAGGCCGGAGAACGATGTCACGCCTACGGAGCTGAACAGATAGGTCTGGTCCTTATAGCCCGCATAGAGGCTCAGGGCGAAACGCTCCATCATTCGCCGCACGCTCGGCAAGATGTCATCGGGATTCCGGAAACGCACCGCCACGGAGCGCAGCGTTCCGCCCAATTCCAGTGTTTTGTCATACGGCAGGATAATTATTTTTTCCGGCCCAAAATGCTTGTATTCTTGCAAAAGTGACTCTGCGCTGACTGCGCCTAATTGCGAACGCTGCTCAGCCTGGCGTTGCAGTTCTTTCAGCACTTCCGGCCGCAGCAGGGCATAATTCACTGGCATAAGCGGTTCGCCATCCAGATCCCGCATCTTGCGCATCTGATCCTCGCTGATTAAGCCCACAACGCGGAAGGTCGTCCCGAACACTTGCACTTGCGCCGACCCTAATTGATCCTGTGTAATGCCCAGGCCTTCTGCCACACTGGTGGGCAACAGGACGGCATTTTTGTCGCCTTCTTTGAACCAGCGGCCGGCTATCAGCAGCCGTTCGACATCGGTCACTTCCGCCTCCTGTGGCGACAGCCCCAGCAAAGCGCTCACGACATATTTTTTCGCCGGTTCCGCCGCATTTGTGACATCAATCATCAATTCCTTGTCCACTTGCGCCGAAGTGAACCAGGCGCGCGCGGCGACAATGCCCTCTTTGGCTAATTCGTTCGCCAGAATATCCGCCGTGGGCTCTTCCAGCGAAAGCCAGGCCCGATCCCGCAGCATCACGCCCTGATACGACGG
>CAZUOJ010000123.1:0-2525 GCA_964622325.1 uncultured Armatimonadia bacterium | reverse complement strand
ATGGGCGGATTCGCGGTCAGCGTGAAGGCCGGATGCACGGCCGCCAGGGCAAAAAACACGACCATAAAGGTGGCTAAGGTCCCCAAAATCATCCCGATAATCGTGCGGGAGGCAATCAACAGGCGCTCCCCAAAATACGCAAAGGGCAACAGAATGGCCAGATAAAACAGCACGCCCTTGACAACATCAATAGCTGTCCGCTGCACATCCGGATAGGCGCGGGATTCATAGCCCCAGGCATGCCGCGCCGCGGCCAGACATTTATCATAATGCCGCGCTCGCAGCTCCTGTTGCGCTATTTTCAAAGAATCCAGCGCGGCAGTATGGAGCTTTTCCAGACGCGAATTGCGAATGCCGCGGGTCCGCAGCCGCTCCATCCGAAATTCGTCTATGCGCCACATATCCTGGGCGACTTTCAGCGGCGTGAAGGGAATGCGCGGCGTGCTGGCCGCCGGGAAGCCCTCGCCCGTCGGCCGCTTCTCCGTCGCATTGATGAGAATCATCCGCACGCCCAAAAGCCCCATGGACATTGTGACCTGCAAATCCACATCTGGCTGCGAAAAGATTACAGCACAGGGCTCTGTGTAGGACGGAAATTCCGCCGCGGAAGCCCCTAAAGTGGAAATGCAATAGCCGAAGGAGATTGGCTCGGAATAATCCTTCGCATCATAAATAAAGATTTTTTGCAGGGTTTGAAAATAGCGCTGATCGACCAGATCCAGAATATCTGTGGGCGTGCAATGGAACACAATCACAGGCCGCTTTAAGCCCGCGCGTCCCGTCACCAGACGCGGATATTTCTTATCCCCATCCGGCCCCATATCGGGAGCATAGATAATATCTCCTGTAGACGAATCAAAAGCATACGCCTCCAGCACTGCACCGCCCGAGGGCGGCTCGCCGCGCAAGATAAATTCGCTGGTCTCATTCGCCAGCGTCATCACTTCCGTATGAATGCCCATCATCATCCGATAGCTGCCCTGAATCAGCACAAGCGCCCCGGGCACCGGCGTATTGGGCACGAAGCTGTCATGCCGCCGGAATTCCAGCACCGTGCCCACAATGTCTTGCAAATCATCCATCTTCTTGAGCGCCTGAATGCGCTTGAGCGCCTTTTCCTTTAAGGTCTCATCATTCACGAAAGCCGTCAGCACACAGGCCAGCATCTGGGCCTGCACGCGCAAATTATTGAGATTCAAATTTTGAAAGGTGTCCAGAGGCGTATCCACGAGCGGCCGGCCATCGTTGACGGTCGCGAAGACAATCCCCGGACGCCCGCCGCGGATAATCATCTCATGATCAAAAGCCACTTTCCCCGGGAAAAAGGTATGCCATTCGCGTCCCTTGACGGGATTAATCCCATCCACAAAGACATTGGCCAGTGTCAGCCCTAACGCCTCGGCAGCTTTTTCCGCATATTCCACGAATTGTTTCCCGAGGGGCGAATAAAAGCGGAGCAGATGCGACTGATTGTAATACCAGCCGCACTGGAATGGCCCCAGCTGGGAGCTTTGGGTGCTCAAATCCAGCCCGATGAACAGATGAATCTTTTCAAATTTGTCCAGCCGCTCCCAAATCGCAATTTCGTGCTGCTTGCGGGCGATATCCCGGTCCAGTCGCTCCAGCCGCACTTCCGCCATCGCCGGCGATAATTCCAGTTGCCCCACATTCACGACATTCTTGAAATAGATTTTGTCTTTTTCCGCCAGCTGGGCACGGCGCTGCGCCAAATGATTTAAATCCCGCTGCAGCGTGGCTTTGGCGTGTTCCAGTTCCGCCAGCTGCTTCTTCAATTTCTCCAGCTTGTCATAGCGATTGCGGGCTTTCCGCGGCTCCCGTCCCCATAGCGCCTGAAATTCCCGCGCCCCGGCCAGGGCTTCAAAATGCCCGCTGCAGGCCAGGAAAATCACACTGCGAGCCGGCGGATTGGCTTTCATAAGCCGCGCCAGCTCCAATAAGACGGCAATGCCCGTGGCGTTTTCCGCCCCGGGAGCCAGCCGCGGCACGATGGAAATGGAGTCGTAATACGCCTCCAGAATGATGGCTTCCTTGCTGAGCTCCGGATGGCGCCCCGGCAAAATGCCAATGATATTGCGATTTACCGTATCCTGCCAGGCAATGGGCTTGCGAGAACGGATCGTGCCGCGCGTATCGCCCGACGCCACCTGCGCCAAAACTTCAGGCGCCTCGGAGCCGCGCAGATAAAAACGCGGCACATTTATCGGCGCCCGCACAAATTTCATCTCCGCCTCGCCCCGCGTCATGACATCTGGCTCAATAAACACAACGGCCGCCGCGTTCAAAAGCGCCGCATTCAGCCAGTTCTGCTGCGTATTGAAATCCATCAGCACGATGGCGCCGTCTGTGTCCTTGCCATTGAAATCGGACAGGGCGCCGCGCCCCACATAGATGACAGGCCCCGTCAGTCCCTGTGCCGGCACCTGACAGGTCCGCACATGATTGGGCCATAGCGCCGACAGCTCGTAACTGCGCCCATTAATGGTCAGCTCACTGCCCTCGTCCAC
>CAZUOJ010000122.1:0-9970 GCA_964622325.1 uncultured Armatimonadia bacterium | reverse complement strand
CCTCCACCACATCTCCGCCAAACAGAAACGCCATATCGGCCGGATCCGCATACTTCACAATAATCAGCCGCAGAGGCAAATCCGTGACATCGGTCTGCTCACTGGTGGCGGCTGCCCCGGGCACACCCGCTGCGGCGCCTGTCGCTCCGGCCTCTGGCGCTGTGGGGCGTGTGATGAACATGGGCGGCGGAAAACGCACCGCGGGCCGCTCCCCGCGCTCAGCGCGCTGCTCCGGCTTCTCGCTGATGTAATACACATTGCCTTCCTTCACGGCCCGCAGCCCCGCCTGATCCAGCACAATCCCCAGCGCCGCTTCTACGGTGACATCCACCAGCGAAGCCGTGATTTTTATATCGCCCAAATTGGGCGCCAAAGTGAATTGCAGGCTGGGATCAAAACGCCGAAAGGCATCCAGCACCTTGCTCAGCGGCGTATCATCAAATTGCACCGAAAACTTGGGCTTGTTCTCCTGAGCCCAGGCCATACTCCCCAATACCCATACCATCAGTGCGATGGCAAGTCCTAAGAATTTCGCCCGTTTCATTTATTATTCCTCCTTCAAGCCTGAACGGCTTTTTACTTTTTCCTTTCAGTAAGAGCAGACAATCAAACAGGCTGATTGCTCCAATCAGGGCATCCCGCCGGGAAAGCCACCTGCAGGCGGCACGCGGCCTCCGCCTCCCGGACGCCCCGTCGGGCGCCCTGGACGCCCCTCTGTCCCCGGGCGCGACGGCGCACTGGGCCGCGCCGGCGTCGGCGGCTTTGTCGTCATATACACCGTCTGCCGGGCGCCACTTTCGCGATCCGCGATGACGACCCGATCCCGCCAGATCTCCACCACCTGCCACTTGCCCACGATGTCCCCCGGCTTGATGACCCCGCTTTTGCCCTCGCTTTCGTAAATAGCCTGCGCTTGGCCATCTTGAGTCCACATAATGCTGGTAATGAGCACATCAAATGCCGGCGCCTCCTCAGGCTTGGGCGCAGGCGGCGCCACGCGCGCGGGAATTTGTGGGCGCGGAAAACCTAAACGCGCCGTGAGTGGCAAACGCGACCAGTTCGTCCCATAGCGATACACGATTGGCGGCTCGCCCAATCCAGCCGCCTCTCCCGCTGCCATTCCCCGCGGCAAAAAGGGATTGGGCCGCGAGGCTTCCCATGGCTTCCCCGGCTTCGCCGGAGCGGCTGCAGGCGCCCCGGGGGCACCCATTCCGCCCTCCATACCCGGAGGCCCACCCGGGCCTCCCATTCCCGGCTCTCCCGGCATTCCCGGGCCCATTCCCGGCCCACCGGGCATTCCTGGCCCGCCCATGCCTGGCCCGCCCGGCGGACTGCCCGGACCGCCTGGCGGACCTGCCGGCGGACTGCCTGGCCCGCCCGGCGGCACTCCCGGCGGACTGCCCGGGCCCCCCGGCGGCACCGCCGCCTCCTGCGCCTCCGATCGCCCTGTGCCGTTCAGGCCCGGCAGCACAAACAGCATCACAACTGTCGCCGCCAGAACCGTGAGTATTAAACTCCCCGCAATGAGTATTTTCCCTTTTTGTTCTGCCAACTCAAACCTCCGCTTGTGGCCGCCGGATGATTACTGCGTCTTTATGCCTCTTTCTTTTTTGACATCACACGGCGAAAACTGTTCCCCTCGCCATGGATGTTAAATATCCTCTCCTCCCCCTTCACCGCCGCGGCGCATTTTCGGCCCGCCGCCGCCGTTTTCTTCGGGACCACCTGCGCCCTTCGGCCCCTTTGGCGGCCCTACGCCCGGACCTTCGCCCGGCGGCCCACCAGGACCAGGACCGCCCATCCCCGGCTCACCCGGCGGCCCACCAGGACCGCCAGGCCCACCAGGACCACCGGCCATCCCTCCTCCCATAGGCGCTGCTGGAGCCACAGCCTCGGCTCCCTCCACAAGGATATACAAAGAGAGCGGAATTGTCGCCTTCAGTTCCGGCCCCGGCCCCTCCAGATTCAGCCCCCCAATCACCGCTATCCGCCGCAACTGCGACAAATTCTCATACACCTTCTGAATCTGCGGCAAAGTCCCTCGTATTGTCAGATTAATCGGCGCATTGCCCGGAATTTGCATAAAGCCACTGGATGGCACTTGCGGCGGCGCCAGCGGTGGCGCCGGAATAGTCGCCCCGCTTTCAATAATCACGCCCTGACTTTCAAAATATGACTGTACCACCCGCGGCAAATCATCCCGATATTCATACCAGATAGCGGTCATCGCCAAGAGCGGCATATACATTGAAATGGGAATGCTCTTGCGCTCGGTTAAAGCCGCCAGCTCTTTTTGCGCCCGCAGCCACGCCGCATCCACCGCCGCCTTATCCGCCTCGGCCTGCGCCTTTTGCGCCACCACCTGCTGCTCCTGGGCCAGCTGCTGCTGCAAGGTGGCTAATTCCTGCTGTTTGGGCTTAATAAGCATATAGAAAGCGGCGACACTGATGCCGACAATCAGCACGACAACGATAGCTACAATGGCTAGTGTGGGGACCTTGCCCATTGTCCCTGACTCCTGCGCCGATTTACATTTCTGTACAAATTGTTATTTTATATCTGCGAGATGATAAGCTCCTCGCGCTCCAAACCCTTCAGCTGGCGTGTATTTTACTCTTCGCCGCCGCCTTCACCGCCACGCCGCAGCTTTGGCCCTCCGCCGCCTTCTTCCGGACCGCCTCCGCCGCCCTTAGGCCCGGCAGGGGGCCCCGCCCCCGGAGGGCCACCCGCCTCTCCTGGCGGCGGCCCTGCACCCGGAGGCCCCCCAGGCCCTCCTCCCATCATCCCCGGCTCACCCATTGGCGCCCCGGGACCGCCAGGCCCTCCCATCATCGCCCCTCCCGCCGGCGCCGCTCCCGGCGGCTGTGGCACTGTTATCGGTTGTGTCAATGTCGCTGTAACCGTCAAACGGATCGGCCCCTGCGCTCCTCGCCCCGCCGGCGCACCGCCCGCGGGCGGCCCCCCGGGGCCCGGCATGCCCGGCCCTCCCGGACCCGGCATACCCCCCATCGCTTCCGGCGGCATCCCGGGAGCTCCAGGCCCCGGCATACCCGGCGCACCAGGACCTCCCGGCCCCGCAGCCGCACTCGCCGCTCCCGACACCCCCTCAATCACACCCCCCTGGGCCGGCTGGCCCGATATGCTAATGCCTGTGATCGCCGGACACTGAATTAAATTCAAAATGAACCGTCCGGCGTCCTCTGTCGTCTCTAATTCCACTTCAAAACTCACGGAGCTCGGCGGCGTAATGGCAAAGCGCGTCATAATCGCGCGCTCGTAAATGAACTTGTTGATTTCATGAAAGCGTTCCCAATACGGCCGCCCCGATTTATCCGCCGCCATAATAAAATCCACTTTGTCCTGGATCGGCTGCAACTCCGCCTTTTTCTTCTCCGTCTCCTCCTGCAGCTTCCGCACCTTATCGGCTTCGGCCTTCGTCTCCTCCAGCTCCGCTTGCGTCCGCGCAATCGTATGGCTGAGCTGCATTGTCACCAGCAACCATAAAAAAGCCACCCCCACAATCAGGGGAATGGACATGAAGATGACCTTCCGATTGCGGCGGGCGATTGTATAATGGGCGGGCAGCAAATCTAGCTTGAGCAAATTGATCCAGCCTCCGCGCTGTCGTGTGTTGTCCCCCGAGGCTCTACGCCTGTCCCCTTCTGCGATTTTTATTCCCTGTAGTCAGCTTTAATTCCTGCGACTCATTCTGCCTTTTAGCCAAACATATCCCGCATCGCCAGCCCCACCGCCACGACACAAAGCGGCCCCACATCGCGCAAATACTCTTCGCTTACTTCCTCCGCCACCACCACATTCGCAAAAGGATCCGCTATCTCGACATTTGTTCCTATTTCCACGCTCAAGAATTGCGCCAGCCCCGGAATAACAGCTGTCCCTCCGGAAAGATACACATGCGTGATTTCTTCATCCCGATGGCCACGGCGATAAAAGTCCAGCGAACGCCGTACTTCTGTCGCCAGATCCAGAAGCGGCTGCGCAATCGCCTCATACACCTGCGTTCGCACGGCCTCAATTTCCGGCGGCAAGGCCTCGGCCGGCTCCTGCTTTGTCTCCGCAGAAACAGCCTGCTGTTCTGGCGGCACAACATAAGCCCCCGCCGTATCCACATCCAGCTGCGTCGCCAGCTCCTCCCCCGCCTCCAGCTCGCTCAGCGAGCGTTCCGTATCCGACAATTCAAAGACAGACTCGGCCCCTTCCAGCTCTTCCTCTACGCCCCCTAGGGCCTCAAAAGCCGCCGTGGCTTCCGGCGCCGGCGCAGCCGGCTCATAGGCGTACGCCGCCGTCAAATCCGCAAACAGGCGCTTGACCTTTTCGGCCGTGGCTTCATCCTCAGCGACATTTTGCCGAATGGCAGCCGTGAGGGACAGCCCGGCTGTGGGAATCGTGCGCACGAAGGCCAGCAGCTTCTTGCGCACAATCATAATGATAGTATGGCTGGCGCCAATATGCACAATCGCCACTGTCTGATCCGCCAGCTCCTCTCCCGCGGCATCCACTAAGGCGCGCGAAATCGCCAGCGGCTCCACATCTATCGCCAGCGGCGTTAGCTTTGCCGCCATTATAGTCTCCACATGGGCATCCACCATATCCTCCAGGGCCACCGCCAAAAGCACATCCATATTCTCCGCCTCAGGGGGCGTATCCGGACGAATGATGGGCTGATAATCATAAACGGCCTGATCCACGGGGAAAGGCGCCTGCCGCTCCAGCTCCCACTGCATCGCCTCTTCCAGTTCCTTCCCGCTCATCTTGGGAACCTGCGTGATGCGCACTACGACATCGCTTTCTCCCCCCACTGAGGCCACGACATTGCGCGTCTTAAATCCGTTTTGACTCAATAATTCCTGCAATGCCTCTCTGACAGCCGCCGTCTCCACAATTCGCCCGCCAGAGACGCTGTGCTCCGGGGTTGGAATGACAACGGGCCGGCCGATCATATGGATTTCGCGGCCCACCCGCCGAAGCTCTACGGCCTTTATCGTCTGGCTGCCAATATCTAGGCCGAGTACATGTGTTGCGCCTCTGGCCATGTCTTCGGCTCCTCCTGCATTCCATACGGCGATTCTTATCAATATCTTCCGTATGGAGTTTATTCCCTATTCAAGCAGATGTCAACTACATTCCTGCATTTATCAGCCATTTCGCAAAAAATTTCTGCCTTTTTCTGCCCTCCATCCCCAATAAAATCAGCCTCCGGAAACTTTAGGTCGGATTAGGCAGTATCGTCGGCACTATTCGTTCTGGCATCAAACTGCCAAACTCCGGAGCGATGACCGCCATATAAATATCCGACGAAGGATGAATCGCCAGATCGCCCGCGGCCCGGCTCCCTGTATTTTCCACAAGCCGCAGATCATACACGCCGCGGGGACTGGACCAAAAGAGCCAGTAGCGCACAGCGGGGATGTTCGCGCTGGAGCCTTCTGCCGCCGGAACGCTGAAAGCCTCCGGCACCGCCACCAGCGCCCCCTCGCCTATCACTGTGTCAATCGGCACTATCATCTCCTGACTCCAGCCAATCACCTGATGCCGTTCTATCCGTGTAGTCGTGCCGTCATTATATTCCACCTTCAAATACAATTGCCCTTGTTCAAATAGAGCGCGAATGGCCGCCGCGCAATTGGCGATATCGATTGTGTACAGCCCCGCGTCGGCGTCACTTGTGCCCACGACCACAGGAGCGTTCGTGAACCATTCTGTAATCGTGGCATTGCCCTGCACCGGCGGACGCCCCACTTGAATGCTCGTCGTGTAGCAACGATACATATAGGTCGGCCGCCCGAAATGCGGCGCCTCGCTGGTCGGATAGCTGCGTCGCCAAAAGACCGTGAGCCGCGCCCCTGTGCTCGGATCATAGAATGCCGACGGCGAATCATCCTGCGCCTCGCTGCGCGTCACGCGATAAATGTACGGAATGTAGCTGATATGGAGCACGACATCATTCAACGCCGCACCGTTGAACGCATCACTGGCTTTAAACGCCGCCACGGGATCATTCGGCGCATCCTCATTGAACAGCGGTGCGCTGAATTGCACTGTCCCCGCCGCGGGATTGATTTCCATTGTCAGCGGCCGCGGCGTCGCTCCCGAATGTGGATCGCGGATATAATAGGTCCCATCGCCCCGATCAATTGCGCAAGTAGCCGGCAAGGTCGCTCCGCCCACTGGCACTAATATCGGCGTGAGGCAATAGACGCCTCGCGCCCGATCATAATAATTCACGCGGGGATTATTCTCCCAGCTAATCTGGAAGGTCTGCGCCGGCCGCGGCTGCCCATCGCCAATTGTATCCTCATAGCCCAGTTGCAGCCACAGGCGCGGGCTGAAGCCATCATTCGGATCAAACGCCGGGATGTTTGTGGTCGTGGCGCCAGGCGGCGTGGGGCCACGCCCGACAAGCCAGTCCAGATGCCGGCTGGCAAAAAGCTGATGCAGCCCATCGGCCTCCATTTCCTCATCCGCAATCTGCGGGAAGGGCCGCTTGGCGTAATTGTCATTCGGGCTCATATTCGCCCCCATCCGCGCCAGCTCAAATTTCGCCCAGCAAATATCCGCCTGCCCCTCATGTGTTACAAAGCCCGAGAAGAAGACATGCATTAGCCCCGCGTGCGTGAATACAGACACATCCCGCGTGTAAGTGAAGGGCGAAAGGGCTGGCTTGCGAATCACGACGCGGTTGCCATCGGGGAGCACAGCATTCACTAAATCGCTGGTGCCGGCGCCCGCCGCGTTTGTGACGGGCAACACCGCTTCCTTTGTCGTGGGGGTGCCGTCGAAATCCCAGCGATATTTGAGCCGCTCCCGCCCGGGCGCGCCCTCATGCCAGAACAGCCACGCCCCGTTCGGCTGCCAGAAGCCCCGCAGGCCTTGCTTGTTCAGCCCTGTGTCATAAATGAAGCGATCCGCCGCCGGATCCCAATCCCAGCTCGCGCCCGCCAGCGGGCCATTGTAGCGCAAGGTCCGCTCCACGCCCCCCGCATGACGCAGGCTGCGATGCCAGAAAGCCCATTTGTTGCCTGCAGCATCCCACATCGCCCAGGGGCGGCTATTCACTGTCCCGGCCGGATCATCTGTCAACGCCCTGGGCGCCGCGATTCTCCCGCTGGCGTCAGTGGGCCAGATATAGCGCCGATACAGCGGATCATTTGCCCCGCCCGTGTAGCCTGTCGTCGTGACATACAGCAGATTGAAGGGCGTCGTGCTTGTGGGCAAATCCGCGGGCCCTGTGCCGCCGGGCGTCGCCCCGGCATTATAGCCGCTCTGGCCCGGATCCGCAGAACGCCGATTGCTTGCCCAGATGATTTGCATCACGCCCGGCGTCGGGCTCGGCAGTACAATCGGATCATTATCCGCCGCATAATAATCGCTTTGCGGCAGGCGGGATTCAAACACCCGCAACAGCCCCTGCACTGTCCCCACAAATGGCTCCAGCGGCAAATCCGTGGCGGGATTGTAGGCCATCACGCCACTGTTCGTATCCACGAACGCGCTGCCATTCCAGTGCCGAAAATCAAATACGCCGTTGCCATTGACATCCACATATTGCAAATGCCCGCCTGCGTAAGTCCCTACGGGCTGCCCGAGCGGCACGGGCTTGGCGGTCGGGCGGCCGCCATAGCTGCCGGCCGTGATGAAGCCCGCCGCGGGCAGACGCGCCGGATTGCCGGCGGCCATCCAGCTGTCCTCGCCCGCCATCCGCTCTGGCCCGGGCGCCAGCACCTCCCAGAGCGCCCGACTCAGCAAATCCCCCTCATAAAAGCCGCTGCCGCCCGGATTTTTAATCCAGGGCATAAAGGTGTCCCGCGTCAATGGCCCGCTTTGCGCCTTGCGGCCATACGACATCAGCAGCGGATCCACTTCGATCCGCAAATAATCATCCAGGCCCCGATCGGCAATTGCGCTTTCATTGAAATCATACATATTCCCCAGCCGCAGCGACAGAGCCACATTGCCTTCGTTGCGGAAAGGCGCCCGGGCGTCGCTGGGACG
Source organism: uncultured Armatimonadia bacterium (assembly GCA_964622325.1). GTDB lineage: Bacteria > Armatimonadota > Zipacnadia > Zipacnadales > UBA11051 > JAJFUB01. Next base: position 1,957 of record CAZUOJ010000122.1, on the reverse strand, counting down.
CTGGGCTGTGCGGGGCAAGGGCGTCATATCGGCCGGGAAGGCGCGATGATCCGTGAGCATCCCGGTCGTGGCATCAGGCTGCTGCGGCGCCGTGCCCGGCGTAATCCGGCCCAGATTAACTGTACTGGCGGTCTGCGCCAGCTCCCCAGTGCGATTCACCGACACCTGCACCTCAAACGGCTCAAATTCCTCCGCCACGAGATGCTCTTCTCGCACCGCCAGATTGAGGGGAATTTGCTCGTTGCTGGTAATGGCCGCGCCATCAAAGCTGCAGGTGCCTGGCTCCGGATATTCCGCTCCGCACACCGGACAGAAATAATGCCGCCCCGGCGCTTCTGTCGTCGCCACATTATGGAGCGGACAATTGCCCGCTGCAGTCGCCCAGACAATATGATCATCCTCGGGAGAAGCCGTGGGCCCCGGACAGATAAAGGGCCACACGCCCGGCCGCGGCTGGAAATAGCCGTTATCCGGATTGCGATAGAACACATCCCAGCCCCGGCTCAAAGGCGAACTCGTATTCAGATTCTTTTCCGCATAATGGGGCGCTTTTTCATTGACATAAATCGCCAGCCCGCCACGATAGCCAAAATCATTGGCATAGTCGCTGGCCAGCCCGCTGCCCGGCACGGACGGAGGCTGATAGCGCGGGATTTCAGCCCAGAGCTGCCCCGCCGCGGGCGTGTTTACATTGCAATGCGCCGGCACAGGGCGCTTGACGCTCTTGAAGGCCTGGGCAGGCATTATATGGCGGGCCACAACTGGCGGATTTTGACGCTCATCCTGGCCTATAGCCGTCGCTTCGCGCCATATTTGCGTCTGGGCCTCATAAGCGCCTCCGCCGGCCGCGGCCAGCTCCTGCACCGCCCCTTCGGAGCTATAGCCGGAAACGACAACGACCGGATTGCCAGTGCCGGTGCGCGGGTTATATGTCCCTGTCAGCTGCAAATTCCAGTAGGCAGCTTGCTGAAAAGTATGAGCAGTGGAGGTGGACATCAGCCAGCGCTTCTTGGGCGGCGCGGAATAATAGATAAAATAGCCTCCCGAAGTGTGTTGAAAGTACGGATATCCGTTGACAAGTGTCGCCTGACGCGTATATATCCCGTTATAGCCAGGCGTCCCGGCGCCGCTGACTGTCAATTCCGTTATCGTCGACGGCGGCACGCTGTGATAGGGGCATTGCGGGATGGCGGCGCCGGGCGGAAACACTTCGCCGCACACCGGACACACGCGCGTGGCATCTCCCTCCGACCACCGATTCAGCAAAGCAAAGCTGCGGCGCGCCGTCACGCTGCCCGGCGCATAATGGCCCTGCACAAGCGCGCCCCGCACCTGCCCCAGGATAATTTTTGGATAAGCCAGGGGCAAAGCCGACAGCTCCGCGGGCTCATCCGCCGTTCCATCGCCGTTTTTATCCCAGGCGGTATTTGTGCGCGGCGCCTCTGGACGGGTCACAAAATAGCGCGCCGCCAAAAGCCGCACATACGGATAAGTCGCTGAATAATTCGCCGTCCGAGCGGCCACTTCGGCATTCGTAATCTGCGTCACTGTCCCGCCACTAATCCCGGCATCGTACTGCCATTCCAGGCCATTCCTATAATACACTGTTCCGGCCGGATTATTTCCCGTTGGATCAGGCTGGATGTCCTGCGTATCATCCTCTCCGCCCCACTCCACGGCAATCAGTCCCAGCCCCGTCGCATTGGGCGGGAAGAAATACGGCTGCGGCGGATTGTTAGTTTGCGCCACGGGACTATCGGTCGTGATATTCGGCGCTCCCGCCACTGCCTCAATCCAGCATTGCTTCGCCCCGGGAAATGGATCTGTGAGCAGATTAAATCCCCCATTGCCCGGATTCAGATTCCCATCGCGGTCCTTGGGGAAAGGCGGATCCACACTGGGATTGTATAAATCACGCCAGCCCGGGATCAGCCGGCAGTTGGAGCGCACCATAAAG
>CAZUOJ010000121.1:0-10646 GCA_964622325.1 uncultured Armatimonadia bacterium | reverse complement strand
GCCGATCCGCAGCTGCCGCCAGAGGAGCGCGTCCGCGCCGCCCTGCCCTATCTGCGCCAGATCCGCAACACGACGCTGGGCTATTTTCTGCGCCTGATTCTGGATGATCTGTACGATGTGCCCGGCGGGCGGCTGAGCGAAAACAATTTAGCGGAAGTGGCTGCCCGCGTGGAAGCATATGCCGCCGAACCCCAGCGCGCCGAAGACCTCCTCCATCAACGCTGCCGCGTCCTCAAATCCCTGACCGTCCATCCCGCGTCCCGCCCGCCCACCAGCGACCATCTGGGCCTGGGGCGCGAGGGCGTGCCCACGAATCTGCTCAGCGGTAAGCAAAGCCCGCGGCAGATTTTAGAGGGGATGGAGCGGCAAATGGGCCTGCCTGTGCGCACTGCGGAGGATTGGGCGGCCGCGCTGCACAAGCTCGGCGCCGAATACGCCCAGAGCAATCTGTACTTTGCCGGCGTCTGGGTGTTGCCCTCCTTTTCTTATCGCCCGCCCAAATCGCCAGAGATTGATGACATTCTGCGCCGCGCCTGGGAGCGGGAGGAGATTTCGCCCGAAGAGGCGGGCCAGGCCTGCGGCTTTGCGCTGGCGCACTTTCTGGAGGGGATGCGCCAGGGGCCCCTGCGCACGATCCAGCTTATCGTCGGCGCGGAAGTCCTGCCGCCCCATCGCTCCATCACGCACTGGCATCCGGAGTTTCCCGGCGGCCTGGCGCGCCTGGCCTGCGTCTATGAGGATTTTCATTTCAATTGCTCCTCCGCCAGCGATGTGTTCACCCAGGATCTGTGCATTCTGGCCAAGCATCTGCCCAATCTCAGCGTAGCGGGCTACTGGTGGCACACCCTGTATCCCCATCTCATCCGCCGCAGCCTCGCCCTGCGGCTGGATATTGTGCCCGCCAACAAAATCGTGGCCTATTTTTCGGACGCCTATCATGCGGAATGGATTTATCCCAAGCTCAAGCTCGTGAAGCAGATTTTGGGGGATGTGCTGCTGGAGCGGGTGCAGAAGGGCTGGCTGACCGAAGAGATTGCCCTGTCGCTCGTAGAGCCGCTGTTGTATGAAAATGCGGCGCGGATTTATCAGATTCCGGATGTGTGCTGAACTGTGATGCGCTGCCCGGACGCCCGCGAGCCCGAAGGAAGGGCCCGGGGGACAGCCCGGCGGCGCGATGCGCTCTCAGCAGGCTCGCTTTATATCCCCTGGCAAGCCAAAAGGAGGGCGGACAATGTCCCGCGAAGTGCGTCTTGCGCTGTTGCGCCCCGCGCAGATTATCGCGGAGCGGGAGCGCCTGCCGCTTGTGTTTATTCCGCTGGGGCCCCTGGAATGGCACGGGCCGCATCTGCCTCTGGGCGTGGATCCGCTGAATGCCGAGACAGTGGCCATCCGCGTGGCGCAGGAAATCGGGGGCGTCGTGTGGCCCACAATCTATGTGGGCACGGAGCGCGAACGCCGTCCCGATATGCTCCAGGCCATCGGCTTTGCCGGCAATGAATACATTGTCGGGATGGATTTTCCGCACAATAGCCTGGCCAGCTTTTATTATCCCGAGGAAGTGCTGGCGCTGCTCGTGCGGGCAACGCTGGAATTGCTTTTGCGGCAGGGCTATCGGCTGGCGGTGCTGATGAATGGCCATGCGGCGGAAAATCAACTCCAGACGCTGCAGCGCCTGGCGACAGAGTTTTCGCACACCACAGCCCTGCAGGTGCGGCTGCTGGTCCCCATTCCCGGCTACACGCGCGGAGACGCGTGGAGCTATGCGCATGCGACGGCAGGGGAGACTTCGTTAATGCTGGCAGTGGCGCCGCAGACCGTGGATCTGGGTGCGCTGCCGGCGCAGGGGCCCCTGCGGAATGTGGATTTTGCCATCGTGGACAATGAGACTTTTCGCGGGCAGCCCACGGCGGATTACACTGTACGGCCCGAGGACGATCCACGCCAGGCGACGGCGGCAGCGGGACAGGAGCGCCTGGATGCCTGCGTCGCCGAGCTCGCTGCCTATCTGCGCGCGGAATGCGCCCGCCTGCTGAAATAATTCTCCTGGCCCGGCCGCGGCTCGCTCAAGGAGGAAATAATCCGTTTAAACAGCCTCAAAAAAGGAGACAGCCAGGCAATGGGGCATATGCCCCAGGGAGGGAGGGATTGGGAGCGGAGAGTGGATCTGTAAGCCGAATTCTGTACTTCCGCGCCGGGGCGGAAGCGGCGATCATTTATCTGGGACGGCTGTTGCCAGCCGCCTCAAGCGCCCTACCCGGAAGCTGCCGGCGGGCCACCGGTGGCCTCGCTCCCCCGCTCCCCAGCCCCAAAAAGCGGCCTGGCAGGGGCTGAAGGTTTCCCAGACGCCCTTCGGCAAGGCAACTCTTCGGAGCCTGCACGGGAGCTGGAGCGGGCCGCGCTTCCCTATCTGGGCTTGCTCCGGACGGGGTTTGGCCAGCCGACATGTCACCATGTCGCTGGTGGGCTCTTACCCCACCATTTCACCCTTACCGGGCTGCGGGCCAGGCCCGCCCGGGCCTTTTGAGCCCGGGCCGACCCCAGGCCGCAGTTGCCCTCGCCCGCTGCAAAGCTCTACAGCCAGAAAAAAGCTGCCCTTCGCCTGCGCGGGGGGCTCCCGGCGGTGTTGTTTCTGTGCCACTTTCCGTAGGGTCGCCCCTCCCGGCGGTTAGCCGGCGTCCTGCCCTGTGGAGTTCGGACTTTCCTCGGAAGCCGAGCGGATAGGCCAAAAGAGCCTATGGGCAGGCCCCTGCTCCTGCCCGCCCGCCGCTTCCGCGATCGCCCGATCCACTCTCCGCATATATATTATAACATTTTTTAGGTATACAGTATTCTCATTGGGGAGCAAAATATTGCAGGATAGTGGCGGGCGAGGACGCCCGCCCTACGCGTCGTATGCACATTATTGGGCAGGCGAGGATGCCCGCCCTACGCGTCGTATGGACATTATGGGCAGGCGAGGACGCCCGCCCTACGCGTCGTATGGACATTATGGGCAGGCGAGGACGCCCGCCCTACATCCTATATATAATGTTATCCACATCCTCATAAACATCTACATCCTAATAAATATCCACATCCATATCTAAATATCACATCTTATTAAATCCCACATCTAAATGCCCTCATCCTGAATATAAATGCCCTAATCCTATATCAACGCTCTAATCCTGCATAAACGTACGTCCACTTTCAATAAACGCCGACATCCTACTCTAAATAAGAGGAATGAAAGCCTAAAAGGAGAAAAAGGGAGCTTGCTCGAAAAGGAAGGATAATTAAGGCCTCTTTCAGCGCCGAATAATCAAAATGTGTTGCCATACAAAATAAAAGATAAAATCTTTCTGGCCGACAATGGCTGCTATCTGCGCCGAATACTTAATATATTGTGCAATCGCCTCGTTGCTGTGATATGACGCTGCGATGGGAAGGAGTGTCTGAATGATAAACACTGTCGCCATAGCCTCCGGGGCGATCGGCTTTTTTATATTGGGATATGTTTTGTACGGGACATTTTTGGAGCGGCGCGTCGTGGGCGCGCAAAAGGGCGAAGCCACGCCCGCCCATCAGCTCCGCGATGGCGTGGATTATGAGCCGGCGCATCCGCTCGTGCTGTTTGGCCATCATTTCGCCAGCATTGCCGGCGCCGGGCCCATCATCGGGCCTGTGCTGGGCGTCGCGCTCTTCGGCTGGATGGCTGTATTGGGCTGGATTACGCTCGGCACGCTGTTTGTTGGAGCTGTGCACGATTATCTGGCGTTGATGATGTCATGCCGCAAGCAGGGACGCTCCGTGGCGGACATCAGCCGGCAGATGATTAGTCCCCGCGCCGGCAGCCTATTTTCCATTTTCTTATGGCTTGCCCTCGTGCTTGTTATCGCTGTCTTCGGCGTCGTGGGCTCCAAAGCCCTGATGGCCAAGGAAATCGGGCCGCAGATGGTCTTTCCGACTTTCTTCATTATTCCGCTGGCAATGCTCTTTGGCTGGATCCAGAGGCGGGGCTGGCTGCCCCTGTGGCTCAATACGCTGTGGGCGCTGGCGGCACTTTTGGCGAGCATCTATGTGGGCTACAAATGGCTGCCGCTATCGCTGGAGCCGCTTTTTCCCGACAATCCCGCCGCGCAGCAAAACGCCTGGCTTGTGCTGCTGTTGATTTTCTATTGCGCCCTGGCTTCTGTCTGGCCCGTGTGGCTGCTTTTGCAGCCGCGGGATTATCTGTCCATGTATGCTTTGTTTCTGGGGCTGCTTTTGGGCTATGCCGGGCTGTTTGTGGCCCATCCGCCCATGCAGGCGCCGCTGGGCCAGCTTGTGTCCAAAGAGGGGCCCCTGTGGCCCATGCTGTTTGTCATTGTCGCCTGTGGCGCAATCTCCGGCTTTCATGCCGTTGTCGCTTCAGGCACGAGCGTCAAGCAATTAGCCTGCGAGACGCATGGCCGCAGCATTGGCTTTGGGGGGATGATTTTGGAGGGCATACTGGCTGTGATGGCATTGTGTCTTGTGGGCGGAGGCCTGTATTGGAGCCAGGCCTTCGCCGATAATCCGCTTTACGCTCCGGGAATATTGAAAAAGGACGGCCCGCTTGTTGTTTTTGCCAAAGGCTTTGGCCATGTCGTTGGCGGACAGGCTTTTCCCTGGCTGTCCGTGGGCTTTGTGAGCCTGGCGGCGCTGACGCTGCTGAAATTTTTCGTGCTGACGACGCTGGACACATGCACACGGCTGGCACGCTTTGTGTTTACAGAACAGTTCGGGGGGCTCTGGGCGCCTTTTAAGCAGCGCGTCTGGGCGACACTGATTACGCTTTTGCCGGCCTTTATCCTGGCCATCACGGGCGCCTGGGAACGCATCTGGCCCATCTTTGGCGCCGCCAATCAGCTTATTGCCGCGCTCACTTTGCTCGTTGTGACCTGCTATCTTCTGGGCCTGCGCAAGCCCAGCCTGTACACAGCGCTGCCCGGCGTCTTTATGCTGCTGACTACGATTGCCGCTTTAATCTTACAGGTGCGCACATGCCTGACACACAGAAACGAACAGGGCCTGCCCGCGCCACAATGGCTCTTAGCTGCCTTTGCGCTTGTGCTTATTATTCTGGCCTTATGGGTGGCCGCGGAAGCAATAGGGCGCCTGAAGCAATTATGGCGACAGCGCGGCGAAAGCTTCTCTTCTGCGGATGCGGCAGCTTCAGCTGCAGGCGCGCCTTTGCCCGCCCCGGAAGAGGGCGATAACGCGACGCCCCAATAAAATGTCGTTAGCCTGCAAGCCCAAGCCGCGGGCGCTTGAGACAAGCCCCCAGGGAAAGCTAGCGTCGCGGCACGAGCTTTACAATGAAAGCATCGCCCGCGCCGCCGCCAAATTTTGTCTGCAAGGCGCCCGGCGTGACTGGAAAATCGGGAGAAGCTGTAAAGCCCACGAGATACAGCGCGCCCTCGGATCCCCAGGCAAGGCTGCGAATTAAATCCCGGCCGCTGCCTCCCAGATAGCTGCAATATACGAGGCGAGAGCCGTCGGGGCTAAAAGCCGCCAGCATGCCATCCTGTTCCCCGCCGCCATAGGAGCTTTGCAGGGCATCAGGCGTGACAGGCAGATCCCGTGCGGCTGTGCTGCCCACGACCCATATATTGCCGGCCGCGTCCGGCGTGGGCATCAGCAGATTGCCGCCTTCGCCGCCCAGAAGCGCCACAAAGGCAAAATGGGCTCCATCGGGCGCCAGCTGGGCCAGAAAGCCCGTATTATTCCCTTTCCAGCCCTGGCCAAAGGCGTTCGCGGTTATAGGAAAATCCAGCGAGCCGCAAAATCCGGCCAATAAGAAGCTCCCATCGGGATTGAGCCAGGGGCGATGCTCGGCAAAATCGTTGCCGCTGCCGCCCAGATATGTGGCGTAAAGGATTTTATCCGCCTGAGGAGTTAATTTGGCCAGATAACAATCCGATTGGCCGCCTGGGCGCGGCTGGGCGCAGCCCGGTGTGACGGGAAAATCAGCGGAGCGCGTGTGCCCCGCCACATAGATATAGCCGGCGGCGTCTATCCTCGCGCCCATGATTGCATCATCTTCTCCCGAGCCGCCCAGGAGCGTGCTGCACACAAGGCCTGAGCCATCTGCCCGCAGCTTCGCCAGAAGCGAGTCGCAGGGGCCCCGCAGTTGGGCTTGCACAACGCCAGGAGTTGTCGGAAAATCCGCTGATTTTGTTGTCCCCACGACAAGCACATTGTCCTGGGCATCCCGAGCAAAGCCGCCGCGAGGCGTATCATCGCGGGAGCCCCCCAGATATGTGCCCCAAAGCAGGCGTGTGCAATCAGCCGAGAGTTTCGCCACATAGATGTCGCTAGTGCCGCCTCCATAGCGAGGCTGACAGGCGCCTGGCGTGACTGGCATATCCACAGAACGCGTTAAAGTGGCAACAATGATGTTGCCGTCTTTATCCAGTTCCAGTCCGTATGTATTGCGTTCCTGCCGGGAGCCGCCCAGATATGTGGCGTACAGGATACGGCTGCCCTCGGCGCTGAGACGGGCAATGTAACAATCGCCGCCATAAATGCCGGGATGGCCCAGACGCGGATTATCGCCGGCATAATTTTTCTGGAAGGCGTCGGGGCTGACGGGCAGATGCGCCGAGACGGCCTGCGCGCCCACGAGCACAGAGCCATCCGGATAGGGAATGGCCTCGCGCGCCTCTTCCCATTCGGGCCCGCCTAAAAAGGTGGCATAGACAATCCGAAAACGCGCTCCTGCAGGAGCCTGCGCACAGCCCTCGCGCCAGCCCATGAATCCTGAGACTCCGACGAGCATACACAGCCACAGGGCGAGAAGAGAACGCATTTTCAGCCTCCTCTATGGCCACGAAAAAGAAATTCGCTAATGTTTTTTACAATCGAGCGCCCCCTTTGTTTCTATTGTTTTAGCCCGCTTATAAGCCCAAAAACATTTTGTCCTGCAATAACAGAAGGCTTTTTGCAGGAAGTGCACAGGACGGAAAGAATGAGAATATATTCCCACAAAGCATTATTTCCGCATTAAGGAGCAAAGGATGGGCTGGGCGATGTGCGCCATGATTTGGAGCGGCGCCTGGGGAGTGCTGGGGCAGGCGGCGGCAGCGACTTATACTAATCCCGTGTGGGCGCGGGATTTCCCGGATCCCTTTGTGATTTTTCATCAGGGCAAATTCTATGCCTACGCCACACAAAACACGCCGGACGGATTCCAGGTGATGGAGTCGCCGGATTTAGTGCATTGGACGCATCGAGGGACATGTTTCAAGCCGCCCTGGGCGCACACGCATTATTGGGCGCCAGAAGTTTTTGTGCGTGACGGCGTATTTTATATGACATATTCGGCGCTCAATCCGCACACAAAACGCCATGACATTGGCCTGGCAACAGCTTCGCAGCCGCTGGGCCCCTTCACGCATCAGACGATTCTGGTGCGCGGGGATGACACAAATGGCGGCGTGATAGATGCGACGATTTTTCAGGACATCGATGGCGCCTATTATCTCGTTTATTCGGAGGAGCAGCCGCGTTGCCTGGCCTTGCGGCCGCTTGCGGCCGATTTTCTGTCAGTAGGCGAAGAACGCGTTGTGCTATTGCGTCCGGATCGGCCCTGGGAGCGCGGCGTGACAGAGGCGCCCACTCTCCTGTGGCGCCAGGGCGTGTATCATCTGTTCTTCTCGGCTGGCTGGTATCAATCTGACAAATTAAATGCCTGCTATGTCGTGTGTCATGCCCGCGCGCCGTCAGTGCGGGGGCCCTGGCAGAAATCGCCGGGGGCGCTCCTGGAGACACGAGTGGGGCGTGTGTATGGGCCCGGACATCAATGTGTGATTGCCTTGCCCAGCGGCGAAATGTGGATGCTCTATCATGGCTGGGACGATGAAAATGAGCCGCGCTATGGCTCCAATCCCCGTGGACGGACTTTACGCCTGGATCGCCTGATCTGGGAGGGGGATACGCCTGTAGTGCTGGGACCGACAGTTACGCCGCAGCCTGTGCCGCAAATCTGGCCCGCTGATCATCCGCGCCCCAAAACGGAATAAAAAGGGGCGGCGGCAAGCGCCTGCGCAGGCGCGTCTGGCGAGCTTTCGGCAAAACATTGGCCGGGCGCAGCGCTGCACGCTTTTTCCGGCTCATTAAAGAAGGAAATCCATATGACAGCGGGAATAAGATAATTTCGATTAGTGAAAGAAGCTTTGGGGTCATTAAGAAATAAGAAAATACGGACAAGGGGAAATGGCAGGATGTTCAAGCTCAGTGTGATTTCGGACGAGATTTCGCAAGATTTTCAGCGTGTGGTGCAGGTGTGTCAGGAATACGAGGTGCCGCTAGTGGAGCCGCGTTCCGTATGGGACACGCCGCCGCATAAGCTGACGGATGAGCAGCTGGATAAAATGCGCCAGATTTTGCAGGAGGCGGGGATGGGCGTGGCGGCCATTGCGGCGCCATTTTTCAAATGTGATTTGGGCGACGAAGCGGCCTATCGGGAGCATCTGGACATTCTGCGGCGCTGCGCCCATATGTGCCATCTGTTCGGCTGTAAAATCGTGCGCGGCTTTACCTTCTGGAAAACAGGGCCCGCTGAAAAAGTCTGGCAGCAGCTGCTGGACGCGTACGAAGAGCCGCTCCGCATCTGCGAAGAGGAAGACATTTACATCGGCATTGAAAACGAAGCCTCCACGCATATTGCTACGGCGGCGGAAGCGGAGCGCCTGTATCGGGATTTGAATCATCCCCGCGTGGGCGCGATTTGGGATCCCGCCAATGAAGTGTATGCCGAAGAAGGCGAGCGGCCTTTTCCGGATGCGTTTGAGCGCATTAAGCCCTGGCTCATTCATATGCACATTAAGGATGCCGTGAAGGATCCCGAAGCGGAAGGCGGCGCTCGCTGCGTGCCTGTCGGCGATGGAGGCTATATTGATTATCCGGGCCAGTTTCAGGCGTTAATTGACATGGGCTATGACGGCGCCTGTTCGCTGGAGACGCACTGGCGGATTAACACGCAGCTGGATGAGGAGCTGCTCAATCGCCCTGGCGGTGCCGCTTTCAGCGCCGGCGGCGAAGAAAGCTCCCGTATCTGTCTGGAAAAAATTAAAGCTATCCTCGCCCAATTGCGAATGTAAAGCCTGATTTTGCCGCGCCGGCGGCCTAAGCCCGCTCATTGCCTTCAAGCGCAAAGCACTAGCGTCCTCCCAGCAATAATGGCGGGCGAGGACGCCCGCCCCACGCGTTGTTGGGATGGCTAGCGGGCGAGGACGCCCGCCCCACGCGTTGTAGTGTGATGGAGCGCAGGTGGAGCCAAATCTCCTTACGCGGAGCGCAGGCGTCCTCGCCTGCGATATTCCTCACATTCGCCTGCGGCAAACATGGAAAGATGTAGGGGGCTTCCTGGAGGAAGATGTGGCGGGCGAGGACGCCCGCCCTACAATCAAGATAATTTTTGCCCCACAGGCCAGATTCATTGGCCACCCTACGCGTCATCAGGGGATTGGGGCGCAGGCGTGGCCCAAATCTCTTTACGCGGAGCGCAGGCGTCCCATAAATCTCCTCAACGCGGAGCGCAGGCGTCCCCGCCTGCGATATGTGGTGGCGGGCGAGGACGCCCGCCCTACGCGATTTATTTATCTCCGCGGAGCGCAGGCGTCCCCGCCTGCGATATTCCGTACATTCGCCCGTTGCAAAAGATGGAAAGATGCAGGGGGCTTCCTGGAGGAAGATGTGGCGGGCGAGGACGCCCGCCCTACGCGTTGTTGGGATGGCTGGCGGGCGGGGACGCCCGCCCTACAACCTAAATCATTATCATTGCCCGCCCTACAATCTATTTAATTTGCCCGCTCCACAAACTGGATCATTGCCTGCGACAACACATAAAATTCTTCCTGACAGGCTCTGGCGCCTGAAACCTCTACCTTTCTTGTGAAGCGTTTTTAGCGATGCAAATACAGGACAGCGTGGCCGGCAAAGGGCGCTTTGAGCGTCCTTTGGGCGCCGCCCTCCACCTGCAGGTGCGCCACCGTCTGGCCTGTATCCGGATTGAACCACTCGCCAGTCAGGACTCCCTCCGTCCCCTGCAAATGGACGGAGACTTCGCCTCCTTCGGGCAGATATACCAGATACTCCACGCCTGGCTGGGCCAGGCAATAGCCCGTGGAAGCCAGCTCATTATGCGGAACCGCATAGCGCAAATCCATCCGCTCGGCAAAGCGCCGCGTGTAGCCGAGGCTGCGCCGCACGGGATCCCATTGGGGATCGAGGCCCGTGGGGAAGGAAGCGCCGTGATCAATCGGCGGGCTGAAGGGATCCATAAAAATGGGATTGTGGCCGCGGCAGAAGCTTTTCCAGACCCACTGCGGATTGCCGCCAATGCCCCACAGATGATCCGTGTCGCTGATAATCACTTTGGCGCCGTCCGCAGCGGGGGGATTGTCCGTATAGCCGCCTTCGGGATTGGGCGAAATCCAGTCCGCCGGGCTGGCGAACAAAGTGGCGTTTTTGCCCCGCCACTGCTCCGTCCGATGATACTGAAAGGTCATCCCCACGGGATGCTGTTTGGGCATCTGCCTTTCTGTATCCTTAATGAAGCGTATCATATGGAACTGCCATTGCGTGGAATAGGCGCCGCTTTCATTGGCAATCTCATACAGCACATTGTCCAGATCATTGAC
>CAZUOJ010000120.1:0-10719 GCA_964622325.1 uncultured Armatimonadia bacterium | reverse complement strand
AGGGACGGCGGATGCGTTTGCCATAGGCTCCAGACAGGGAGCCCTTATGAAACAGTTGCGCCAGATAGATGACATAAAACAATTTAGCAAATTCGGAGGGCTGTACAGGAGGCAAAGGGCCCAAACGCAGCCAACAATATGCGCCACGCGTGCTTCCCTGGATATGCCCCTGAATGATTGCTAAAAGCATCGCGCCAAAGCAAGCTATTAAGCCCCCCAAAGCATATTTTTGAAAGGAAGCCGGCGCACGAAGACTCGCCCACAAGCCTATAAAGCAGCCTATAACGGCAAAAAAAATTTGGCGCTTAAAGAATTTTAAAGCATCGCCGGGAATGTCATCGTGGCCTATATAGGCTTGAGGATAGCTGGAGGCAAAGCTAAATATTAGCCCTAAACATAAGGCACAGGCTATTAAAAAAAGCCATAAATTTGATTTCTGTAGCGGCGCGGCCCAGGCCTGAGCCATTTTATGCCTCCTGATATTGGCGTTGCAGCTCGCGGACAAGCTGGATGAAATAATCGCCGCGTTCGGCTTGTCCTCGGAATTGATCAAATGACGCGCAGCCCGGCGCCAAGATGATAGTTGTGCCGGGCGCTGCCGCCGCAAAAGCCGCCGGCACGGCCTCCGCCAATGTCTGGCTGATAATAACAGGAATGCGGTGCCCCAGTGCTTGGGCCAGCTCCTGGGCCGCCTCGCCAATCAAATAAACGGCGTCACAAAGACGCACAAGCCCTTCCGCCAACGCCTCCATATCCAGGCCTTTGGGCTGCCCGCCAGCAATCACAAACACAGGCCGCGGCACAATTTTCAGATCGGCTAATACAGATTCGGGATTTGTCGCTTTTGAATCGTCAATGAAACGCACGCCGCGAATCACAGCGATTTCCTGCATTTGATGGGGCGCCGGGCGCCATTGTCGCAAGCCCTGAGCAATTTGTTCGGGCGCAACGCCTGCACAAACAGCCACAACGCTAGCACATAGGGCGTCTGTGATGTAATGCGGCGCTGCGAGAAAAAGATCATCAACAATGGCTACACACACAGGCTCTTCCTCTCCCAAATGCACAATTAAAGAATCGCCTGATTTATAAGCCTGAGCCTTATCTTTTCCTGACAGGCTTACGCCATAATAAGGCAAAGAAAGCTTTGTCGCTAATTGTGCTGTTATCGGATCATCTATATTCAACACAACAACATCTTCCGCCGTCTGATTCATAAACAGCCGGCGCTTGGCTGCCACATATTCAGCAAAATCAGCATAGCGATTCATATGATCGGGCGTGATGTTCAGCAAAATGCTGGCCCAGGGATGAAACAATTCAATTGTCTCCAACTGAAAGCTGGAAACTTCCGCCACGAGAATATCCAGAGGCTCTTCGACAAGGCTAATTAAGGCCTGGCCAATGTTGCCCCCAGCCTTGGCCCGCAAGCCTCCTGCCTGCAACATCAATTCCAGCATGCTTGTTGTTGTTCCCTTGCCGTTTGTGCCTGTGACAGCAGCGATAGGGGCGGGACAGAAACGATACGCCAATTCGATTTCGCCAATAATTTCAACGCCCTCCACACGCGCTTGCTGTAAAAAGGGATGATTTGTGGGTACGCCAGGACTGACAATGATTAAATCCGGATTTTCTAATTGTTCATATGTGCGAATGCCCGGCCGCGCTCGTATGCCTGCCGCCTGAAGCTTATGCCAATTCTCACGCACTCTTTCGAGGGGCGCTTCATCCACAACAAGAGGATCGAAGCCGTGTCTGTGCAAAAACAAGGCGCAGGCGAGCCCGCTTGTGCCCATGCCAAAACAGACGATGCGTCTGCCCTGCAGCCTCATGCCTATAGGCTCCTGCCGCCCTGGAAGCTTTTTCTTGTCAGACATTTCAATCCGCTATCCTTGTGAGATTAGCCAGCAAACAACGCTTATGCCCAAAGCGCCTGCGGCGATTGTGATGAGCCAAAAGCGCGTCACGATTTTTGTTTCAGGCCAGCCACATAGCTCCAGATGATGATGATATGGCGCCATTCGCCATATCCGACGGCCGCCTGTCCAGCGAAAATAAATCACTTGTAAAATAACTGACATAGCCTCCACAACAAAAACAATGCCGAAAAGCGCCAAAAGCAGCTCCAGGCGAGTCGCCACAGCCACGGCTGCTAAAATCGCGCCTATGCCAAGGCTGCCCACATCGCCCATAAAAATGGACGCAGGATGCGCATTGAGCCACAAAAAGCCTGCACAGGCCCCCGCTACAGCCGCACAAAGCAGGGCCCAATCTACATGTCCCAACAGCCAGCAGGCGGCGCCTAAGCTGAGCGCACAAAAGCAGCTTACGCCGCCCGCCAGCCCGTCCAGGCCATCTGTAAGATTCACAGCGTTGCTGGCCCCGACAATCACAAAGATAGCAAAAAGCACAAAGCCTGCGCCTGCGCCTATAGGAATAATCTCGGCGACTCCGCCTGCCGGAGTCACAATATTCAAGCGCACTAACAAGAAGGCGTACAGGCCTGCGCCAACAATTTCAATGGGCACACGCACACGCGCCTTTAAGCCTAAAGGGCGCTGATAGCGTAGCTTAGCCCAATCATCCGCAAAGCCTAATGCGGCATACAACAGGCCCAGCGCTAAGGCTAAAGGGAGAGCAGCGCTCCAGCTGTTTTGGCTAAAAAATCCCCAGCCGCCCATCAGCAGTGCCACAGCGCCCAAAAGCCCGATTCCGCCTAATGTGGGCGTGCCGGATTTGGACAAATGCGTTTGGGGCCCATCGAGGCGCACTGTCTGGCCCAACGCGCGCTTTCGCATCCATTGCCGCACAAGCCATGTCCCGACGGCCGACAGCGGCATCGCTGCTAAAAACATCGCACAAATTCCTGTCAATTCACGATACATCTAACAATCGCCTTACAGTTTTGTCTAACGCCATTGCCCGCGAGCCTTTCACAAGGATCGTGTCCCCGGGCAGCAATTTTGTCAGCAGCACATCAGCGGCCTCTTCCGGCGTTTGCACGCTGTGTGTTTCAATCCCTCGGGCGGCAGCTTCCTGCGCGGCAAATTCTGCCAAATCCCCAACGCTAATTAAAAGGGAAACGCCAGCTTCCGCAGCAAGGCGGCCTATATGACGATGTGCCTCCTTAGCATAGCTGCCTAATTCCAGCATATCGCCCACAACGACAATTTTCCTTCCCGGCGCGTAGGAGAGCAGCTGTAAACTGGCGGCCATTGATGTGGGATTGGCATTGTACGAATCATCAATGATAGTCGAATTGCGGGGCCCCACAAGGATTTTGCCCCGCATTGCCGCTCCTGTATAATTCTCAATTCCTGTCCGGATCTGCTCCTTGTCAGCGCCACAGGCCAGCCCGGCGGCGGCTGCTGCTAACGCATTTTGCAAATTATGGCGGCCCGGCAACGGCACACACAGCTCCATAATTCCCTCTTGGGGCCCCAGCTGGACTTCCGCCCGAAGATGATGGAGCTCTTCCTCAATAATCCTCACACACCGGACATCTGCCTGCGCCGAAAAGCCAAAAGAGATAATCCGACAGGAGCACAGGCCGCCAAAAAGCGGAAAGAAGAAATCATCGGCATTCAGCACAGCGGCTCCATCAGCCGGCAAAAGCGGCAAAATTTCTGCTTTCGCTTCAGCAATGGCTTCCCGCGTCCCTAACAAGCCAATATGTGCTTCGCCGATAATTGTAATCACGCCCACATTCGGCTGCGCAATCTGTGTGAGCTGTTTAATCTCTCCGCGTGCGCGCATGCCAAATTCTAACACACAAAAACGATGCTCCTCATTTAATTGCAGCAATGTTTTGGGCACGCCGATTTCGTTGTTTTCCGTGGCGGGCGTCGCCAATGTGGGGCCCATTTGAGCGCAAATGGAGGCGATTAAATCTTTTGTTGTCGTTTTCCCGGCAGAGCCTGTTACGGCAATGACAAGCGCAGGCATTTGCTGACGCCAAAATTGGGCCAGCTTTCCGAGCGCATGGAGCGTATCAGGCACTATAATCTGCCGGACGCCTAATTGCGGGATCGGCTTGTGAATTACGGCTAACACGGCGCCTTTGGCCAGCGCCTCCGCAGCAAAATCAGCGCCATCAAAATTTTTGCCCTTCAGGCCTATAAATAGCTGCCCGGGGACAACATGCCGCGAATCTGTCGTGACGCCGTGAATAGGCAATTGCGGATCCAGGCCTGCAGGCAAAGCCACGCCCAGCACTTCCGCAAGCTTTTGGGCTGTTAGTTTCATCAAGCTCCCCCTAATTCTTCGAGAGCGCGCGCCGCCACTTCCCGATCATCAAAATGAATACGGCGGCCGCCGGCAAACTCCTGATAATCCTCATGGCCCTTGCCGCAAATAATCACAATATCGTCTTTTTGAGCTCGTGAGATAGCCAGACGAATGGCTGCTTCTCGATCCGGCTCAATCTCGTAAGCCTCTGAAACAACGCCCTTTTGAATATCCGCGATAATATCTAATGGATTTTCAGAGCGCGGATTGTCTGATGTAATAATTGTCAAATCCGCCAGGCTTGTCGCGATACGTCCCATCACAGGCCGCTTTGTGCGATCCCGATCGCCCCCGCAGCCAAAGACACATATTAGCCGCTGCGGCTGCAGTTCCCGCGCTGTCTTGAGCACTTTTTCCAAGGCTTCCGGCGTATGGGCATAATCCACAAGCACGACAAAATCCTGTCCCCGATCTATCTTTTCCATCCGCCCGGGCACACCCGAAAGCTTTTGCAGCCCTTCGACAATAGCTTCCTGCGAAATGCCCAGCCCATAAGCGCATGCCGCACAGCCCAAAGCGTTCATAATGTTAAATTCTCCCACAAGCTGCAGCCTGACAGGAGATTCATATTCAGGCGTATGCAAAATAAAATGGCTGCCGCGGGGATGGCGCTGTATTGCCAAAGCCCGTATATCGGCATGAGTCGAAAGTCCGTATGGGATTACACGACAATGGGCGCGTTCGGCCATCCAGGCGCCGTTGGGATCATCAATGTTAATGGCCCCGATCATTTCCCGATCCCGACGGGCAAAATCAGCATAATCTGTGAATAAGCGCAGCTTGGAGGCTCGATAAGACTCCATGTCCTGATGCCAATCCAGATGATCCGGGCTTAGATTTGTGAACAATCCGGCGGCGAAACTGCAGCCCCAGGCCCGATCCAAATCTATCGCATGTGACGAAAGCTCCATCGCGACATGTGTTATGCCCATATCGCGCATTTTTGCCAGCAGCGATTGCAATTCAATGGCGTCAGGCGTTGTGCGCGCGGCAGCAATTGTGTGCTGCTCCAGGCGGCGGCCCAACGTGCCTATCATGCCTGTCTGAAAGCCGGCGGCTTGAAAAATCGCCTCTAATAAATGAACGCTAGTGGTTTTGCCATTCGTGCCTGTGACGGCCACAAGGCACAGATCTTTTGTGGGATGGCCCCAAAAACAATCCGCCAGGAGGGCGGCGGCCCGCCGACTGTTGGCGACACGTACAGCGGGCACAGATGGAGGAATAAGGCCGGCATATGCTTCTCGTTCATACACAATAGCCACAGCGCCCGCCTGGAGCGCCTGGGGGATAAATTCGTGGCCCTCAAAGGCCGTGCCGCTGATCGCCACAAATAAAGCGCCAGGCGTGACTGTGCGGCTATCCGCTGTGACAGAAAAGATCTCCACATCACGCTGTGGCGGCAGGATGACATTATCCAGACTCGCAATCAGTTCTGACAGCTTCTTAGCCATAATTGTCCTCACGGCGAGGGCACGGCCGCCGGCGCCGAAGACGCGTCCTCAGGACGGGCCTGCCCAAGCGCCATTCGCTGAACAAGATATGTGGCGATATTGCGGCAGGCGGGCGCCGCTACATCAGAGCCATGGCGGCCCACTTTCGGATCATTACATGCCACATAAATCACATAACGCGGCGCCTCGATTGGCACTACTTCGACAAAAGAAACGATAAATTTGTCTTTCATAAAGCGTTTGTGCACAGGATCCCATTGCTGGGCTGTGCCTGTTTTGCCGCCTACTTTTATGTGTGTCAAGCGCGCCGGCGCGCCTGTGCCATGCTCTACGGCATATTGTAGCATCTGACGAACAATAAAGGAGGTCTCGGGCGAACAGATTCGCTTTTGGGCCGCTATTGGCTGATAAAACAGTGCGCCCTCAGGACTCAACACGCTGTGCAATATATGTGGCTGCCTCATTATGCCATTATTCACAATCCCGGCGATGGCGGCGACAAGCTGCAAGCCAGAACAACTGACATTTTGCCCATAGCCCATTGTGGCTAAATCTCGGGGACGCAGCTTGGCGGGAGAATAAAGCCTGCCGCGCGCTTCCGCGGGAAAGCCCGCCTGCGGATCCTCGCCTATCCCGACTTTTTTGAGAAAAGCACAATAGCGTTCCGCGCCTAATCGAAGAGCCACTTGCGCCGCGATTACATTGCACGATTGGGCAATCATGCCATACATATCCAGAGTGCCATGGCCCTGCGTTTTATATTTCCCCCAGCACGAAATCGGTTCCCCTTTGCCAATTTGGAGGCTGCCCTTACAATGAAAACGAGTTTGCGGCGTCACAACGCCGGCTTCCAAAGCGGCAGCGATCAACAAAATTTTAAATGTGCTGCCAGGCTCTATGGCCTCCGTGACGGGAATATTTTTCGTGGCGAGCGGCGTCAGGCTTATAGCGCCTGTAGCCTCTTGGCCAGGCTGTTTGCCTACATAAAGATTAGGATCGTATGCGGGGCGGGCGCCCATTGCCAGAATTTCGCCTGTCCGCGGATCGAGCACGATTGCAGAGGCCCAGCGCGGATGTTCTTTCTCCCACAGCCGATCTAATTCACGCTCCACTTGTAACTGCAAGCCTAAATCTATCGTGAGCTGGACATTTTTCCCCCGCTGCGGACGGGCGCTTTTGCTGCTGTAAGACAGCTCCCCCGTCTCTGCGTCTGCGCCCGGAAGCGAATCCAGCAATATCCGATAATGATATTCCAGCCCGTGCAAAGGATAATGATAGCGATTGCGGGCGCCGATAATATGACACGCTGTTTTGCCATAGGGATATTGACGCTTCCAGGCGGGCCGGAAATGCAGGCCAGCTATTTTCAGCTGGCTAATTTTGTCTACAGTTCTATCCGGCAAAAAGCGCGCCAATTCCACATCTCGCCGCCCGCGCTTGTGGGCATTGGATAAAAGCTGAAAAATCGCTTCCTCAGGCTGCTTTAGCACAGGAGCCAGCTGCTCCGCTACGATGCGAAAACTTTCCCCACGTTTTGCCATCTGTTGGGGATCGGCCACAAGATGATGCAGCAACAGGCTCTCCGCTAAAAACTGTCTGTCACGCGTGAGCAGGGCGCCAGGCTGGGGAGGAAGCGCCTGTTTTTGCGAGGACAGCTGGGGCGCAATTTCTTCCGTATAGTACGCGTGCCGAACGATTTGAACTTTATATAATTGAATGATAAGCGCACACAGCCCGAGGCTCAAAAATCCTAATGTATATCTGTAACGATCTAGGCTTGGGCGATACGCACGCGCTTGAGCCACAGCAGCCTCTCCTTACAACATGGGCACGCAATGACAAAGTGGATTACGGACACAGGACGCCCGCGGGCAAGGCAGGACGCCAGCCTAATTGCGGCTCCTGCAGCCCTTCCAGTTTTTTGGGCTCCTCGGGCAATTCCCAATAAATTTTCGGGGGAGGCAATTCTCCAAAATACAGGTTGCGAACGCAGACAGGAGGCTGCATACGATAAACGGCAGCAATCTGAGCGAGCCGCTCTTCGGACAATAACTGCGCCCGCTGCCGCAACAACTCCGCCCCTCTTATATCCTCCGAATGGCGTAAGCGTTCAATGCGGCGGCTCTCCCATTGCAAATCCGCAAATCGCACTTGCGCAAATACACGCAGCCAGGCAAGAAGCCCAAATCCCAAAAGTAAAGCGAAAGCCACATGTTCCCACTTCCTGTGGGGCTGGGCACGAGGCACCCGGATCTGAGGCATCCGAGGCACGGGACCGTTTCGTTGCGGAGCATACGCCATTCGCTGCCCCCTCCTTCTGGCGACAATATGTGGGCTCCGAATTCACTGCTATGTTAGGGGACAACTGGGCGGCGTCAGTTTGGCGACGATTAAAGCTGCCTACGTTGCGACAGTTCAGACTGTTGACTTTTGCGGCAATTCTTGCTATGATGCCATCCCGTTTGTGCGATGAGGAGACAGCGATTGGGCTGCAATAGGGCTGTGATGTAAGCTGTGACGGGGCTGCATTTGGGCTGTGTTGTTGTGCCGATGAAAGTTGGATGAACTGCGCCGCCCGTTGTTGTCCTCCTTCTCGAGGAGTTCTGGCAGGAGAACTCCTCAAAAAATTTTTGGCTTCTCGCCTCAGCGCCCCTGAGGCGATTTTGCTTTTCCTCGGCTAATCTATTGCGATGCGCTCGGCCGCATTCAGGCGGGCACTGCGGCATTGAGGCCCGCTTTGCCGCAAACTTTCTTCTGTCGGCGTGAGAGGCTTTGGCGTCAAAATTTTGAGCACAGGCTTCTTCCCGCAACGACAGGGCAGCCGGGGCGGGCATTGACAGGGATAAGCCAGTTGCCGCATAGTCGCCCGACACACGCGAAACTCCGCCGAATGAAATGTTAAACACACAATCCGCCCTCCGGGCCGCAGCGCCGACACTGCCAGCCGTATCCCTTCTGCTAAATTGTCCAGCTCCCGATTCACAGCAATCCGAAACGCCAATAAAGCCGGAGCGGGCATTCGGCCTGTGTAGCGCGCCGGGGGAGGGAAAGCCGACAGAATAATTTCGGACAGCTGCCGTGTGGAGCGAATGGGCGCTTGCCGCCGCGCCTGGACAATCGCTCGGGCAATCCGCCGCGCCTCATGGGCTGTCAAAGTGGCTCGCAGAATGCGCTGCAATTCTTCCTCCGAGGCGCGAGCGATAAGCTTCTCTGCAGGCTCCCCTGTTGCCCGATTCATGCGCATATCCAAGCCATATTCGCTATTTTGCGCCATGGAACGCTCAGGCGCCGTGAGCTGATACAGATTGACGCCTGCGTCCAAGAGCACGCCATTGACAGACTCTATCCCCAGCTCCTGCAATACGACTGGCAGCTCTAAAAAATTTCTATTGTAAAGGAGCACATTAGATGTATGGCCAAAAGTTTTCTGCGCCAAAATGTATGTTTCTGGATCCCATTCAAACCCTATGTACAGCCCCTGCGAGCCAATCTGCTTTACAATCTCTTTTCCATGCCCCCCCAGCCCCACTGTCATATCCACAATAATGTGCCCGGGCTGTGGATGGAGCCATGTCAATGTCTCCTGCAACATACAGGGAGAATGATGCGGTATGTCGCCCGGCTGCTGGCTTTCTTTCGCCGACAACAAAGCAATGATTATCTCCTTTAATGGGCGTCATGTTGTCTGCGCTCGCGGAGGCGTTCCACTACGCGATTCAGCGCATCCTCCCAGGGATCGTCCGGATTAACGAGCGAACCGAAATAGCCATCCGCGTTCCAGACTTCAATCCACATATGGCGCACTCTAGGCCGCAAATAAACCTTTGTTTTGCCTGTCAGCCCCGCCCATTCCAGATAAACTTGTTCAATCCGCAGCCGTCCCTGATCATCGACAGGAGTTTCTTTTACTTCTGAATTCAATCGCAGCTCCACAAAGCTCTCGTCTTTGTTCAACGGCTCTCCCAAAGGCGGCAAAATTTGTTTGACAAAAGCCTTGCGTCGCTCGGGATTGTGAATTAAAATACATCTGCCAGGCCCATAGCTTATGTCAACTTTGGAAGGATTGCCCAAAAACTCTAAATACGATTTTTTGAGAGTGAGCCGCCCATCATTAATAATCTGGTCGGTGGGGCCAGGATTGGAGATTTCTTCCGGGCTGTCTCCTCCCAAAATTTCACTATTCATCAGGATTTTTCCTGTCAATGCCTGATTTTTCACAAAGCATAGCAACATCTTCCCGCTGTGTCAAGCATTTTTTGCTTGATTGTGAAAAAAATTTTTTACAAATAAGCAGCATCGTGGGGAGAAAAAACAGCCGCGGCACTGCCGCGGCTGTGAGGCCGTTTAAAAGAAGATAGATAATAATTTGATGTTTGATTATGAATAAAAAGCTTATTTTAAAATTTTTAAGAAATTTCTGCGGCCACTCGTCTTAAATCAGAGATAGCCGTTTTGTAGCCCTGGGGATGCTGGAAAATAAATGAGGCCGAAACCAGCACGTCCGCGCCAGCTCCAATGACGCGTCGCGCTGTTTGCATATTCACGCCGCCATCGACTTCGATGAGCGTTTCGAGCCCCGCGCGCTCAATAGCCTGTCGGACTTCCTCTATCCGCTGATCTGTGACTTCCATATATGCCTGCCCGGCATAGCCTGGCCTCACGCCCATTAACATGATTACATCACAATAGGAAAGCAGGGGCGCGATCTGTTCGATAGGCGTATCCGGATTGACAGCCAAACAGGATTTACAGCCCCTTTGACGGATATTTTCCAGCAAGAAGGCAGGCTTGTCTGTGGCTTCGTAATGAATGGCAATGGCATTAGCGCCCGCGTCGACAAAAGCCGGAATCTGCTTTTCAGGCTGCATTATCATGAGATGGGCATCAAAAAATAGGCTTGTGTGCGGACGGAGCGCCTGCAGCACGAGCGGCCCATGTGTGAGGGGCACTGTAAAATGCCCATCCATACAATCCCAGTGCA
>CAZUOJ010000119.1:0-10841 GCA_964622325.1 uncultured Armatimonadia bacterium | reverse complement strand
TGGGCTTTTTGCCCGGCGATATGCTGGAAAAAATGGAGCCGTATATGCGGCCTTTGTATGATGCGTTGCAAGATATTATGGGGCCCGATAAGCTGCAACAGCAGCGACAGCGCGGCACGATTGAAATTGTGCCTTTGGCTTATATGCGCGGACGGACAATCAATGATGCCTTTTTAGTGCTGGATGAGGCGCAAAACACAACGCCCATGCAGATGAAGATGGCATTGACACGGCTGGGCCTGGGCTCCCAGATGATTGTCACCGGCGATCTCACGCAAAGCGATCTTCCCGAGAATCAAGAATCGGGCTTGCAGCATAGCTTGCGCGTATTAAGCCATATTAAAGATATCGCCATCTGTTATCTGACGAACGCGGATATTGTTCGCCATGATTTAGTGCAACAGATTGTGGAAGCCTATGAGGCGGCCTCCCTGTCTTCTTCCCTTTCTCAAGAGGCTTTTGGGCCCCCGAGGAATACTGCTTCTGGCAGCGAGATGAACTATGCCCCCGAGGAGCAATAAGCCGCGGGCCCGGCCGCGGGCCTGGGAACATCTGGGCATAACGCCTGCCCGTCTGCGCCGTGGGGCCTGTCTCATTTTAACGACAGTGCTCATCTTCGCCTTGTTGATGGCGCGGCTGCGCCCTGAGGCCGTGTCCTATCAAGTGGGGGATCGCGCCACCCGCACCATCAAAGCTCCCCGTGCTGCCTCGTATGTAGATGAAGTCGCCACGGAACAATTGCGTCAGGAAGCGGCCGCGGCGGTGCAGCCCGTCTATACGCGCGATGCGGATGCCCAAGCCCGCGCGCTGCAAGCCCTGCATGAACGTTTCGCCCTCGCCCGTTCTATACGGGAGAATCCCGATTTAGCTGATCGCAAAGAGGCTTTGCGCCAGCGTCTGGATATTCAGCTTTCCCCGGAAGCGTTGCGCGTGCTTGTGGAGGGGAGCGATCTGGCGCTGGAGCGGGTGGAACGAATGGCGGCCGAGATGGTGCGGGAAGCTATGAGCGCGCCCCTGCGCAGCCATACTCAAGATGTAGCACAGGCGCAAGCGCGCATTGAGGAGCAATCGCGTGTGCTGGGCTTAAGCGAGCCCTATCGACTGCTTTTCGTGGAGATGGCGCAGGCCGCCTTGCAGCCGAATTTGCTGTATGACGCAGAAGCGACAGAGGCCAAACGCGAGGAGGCGCGTCAAAAAGTCCCGGAAGTGCGCCGCCAATTGCAGCCCGGAGATGTTGTCATTAGCCGGGATGAAATTGTCACAGAACGCCACATTGCGATGTTTAAGGCGCTGGGCTTGCAGCAGCCTTCCGTGGATTATTTGCAGGCCTTGAGCTTGTTGGGCGTGTTGTTCGTGCTGACAGCCGCGACGAGCCTTGTATTGCGTCGCTTTGCCCGAGAAGTATGGGATAACGCCCAGCAGATGGCCATCATATGCTGCACCTTTATTATTGTGGCGGCTTTGTTTGGCGTTTTGCGCGGCTTAAGCTTCTTTGAAGTGCTGGGCTATAGCCTGGCGAGCGCAGCGGCTGTGTTTTTAGCGCTGGCGATTACGCCTTTTGCCGGCAGCGTTTCCTGTCTTTATCTGGGGGCGCTTGTCTCCCTAGCTTCCCCAGCCACTGACGCCCGGCCTTTGCTAGTGGGCACTTTAGCGGCCCTGCTGGCCAGCCATTATGTGCGCGCCCGCGAAAGCCGCTCCAGCACGATCACACGGGCGGCGTTGCTTGTGGCAGTGTCCAACACAGTGCTGGCGCTGCTGGGCAGCTATGTCTTTGGCTTTCTCATCAATACACGCGAATTAGGCCTGACAGCGGCAGGGGGCTTTCTGGCCGTGATTTTCGCTGCGGGACTCCTCAGCGTCATCGAGCGGCCGCTGGGCCTGACAACGCCGCTGCGCCTGCTGGAATTGCAAAATCCCAATGAGCCCTTGCTCAGGCGTTTGCTGACAGAAGCCCCAGGAACATATCAATCTTCAGTCATGGTCGCCAATTTGGCAGAGCCTGCCGCGGCGGCTGTCGGCGCCGATCCGATTTTAACGCGCACGGCCTGTATGTATCACGACATCGGCAAGCTTACACGCCCTTATTTTTTTGTGGAGAATCAATTTGGCGCCGAAAATCCGCACGAGCGTCTTTCGCCGCATCTGAGCGCGCTCGTGTTAATTAGTCATGTCAAAGAAGGGCTGAAATTGGCGGAAGAAATGAAACTGCCGCCCATTGTCGCCAGCGTGATTCCTCAGCATCATGGCACTTCGCTCGTCTCTTTTATGTATCAGCGCGCCCAGGCCGAAGCGGGCGATGGCGCAAAAATAAAGGAGAGCGATTTTCGTTATCCGGGGCCCAAGCCTCAGACAAAGGAAAATGCCATTATCATGCTGGCCGACACAGTGGAGGCGGCCGCGCGCACCCTGACAGATCCTTCGGACGATCGCATTCAAGAGCTGGTGGAGCGGCTTATTGAAGCGCGCATAGAGGATGGGCAGCTGGATGAGGCGCCCCTGACCTTCCGGGACATCAACAGCATTAAAAATAGTTTCGTCAACACGCTGAAAGGGATGTTTCATCAGCGGCTGGCCTATCCCAGCAATGACGCCGCAGCCGCTACTGAAGTGCCCAGAGGAGAGCAGGAAAAAGTTGCCCACTGAATTTTCTCTTCGCAATTTAAGCGGCCGGCCTGTCGATGAAAACGCCCTCCTGAAAACAGCGGCGCATGTGCTCGAGGCCGAAAAAGCCTCCTTGCGCGCCTTAAGCCTGGCGCTTGTGGATGAAGAAAGAATGATTACGCTCCATCGGCGGCTTTTAGGACGGGAAGAGCCGACGGATGTGATTGCCTTTGAAGCCGAGGAGGGCGAGGGCGAAATTATTATTTGTGTGGATATGGCGGAACGCCAGGCCCAACAATTTAAACATTCCTTAATGGAAGAATTGCAATTTCTGGTCGCCCATGGCGTGTTACATGTCTTGGGCTGGGATGATACAGCGCCCGAAGACCGTGAACGAATGTTAGAGCGCCAAAATGAGCTTCTCCGTCAAATCTGAAGATCCCGATCCGCGCCCGCAGCCGCCGGTTGTCCGCGAGCGCAAATCTGTGTGGCGCAGCTTCGGCTTTGCCTGGGAAGGCCTCAGCTTCTGTTTCGCCACGCAGCGGCATATGCGCGTGCATTTCGCCATTATGGCGCTTGTTCTTTTGGCGGCGTGGGGGCTGCGAGTCTCGCAGGCAGAGCTTTTGCATTTGCTTCTGGCGATGATCCTTGTCCTCGTCACGGAAATGTTTAATACAGCTTTCGAATACACGATAGATCTGAGCACAGACAGTTACGATCCCCGGGCGAAAATCGCCAAGGATGTGGCGGCGGGCGCCGTGCTGCTGGCGGCAGTGTATTCGCTTATCGTAGGGTTCTTAATTTTTGCGCATAATCCCCGTTTAGCCCAGATTATGCAGCATTTGCCTGCTCAGCAAGAATGGCCCGATGTCTCCGTCCTGCAGCTTGTACTTTTGGGCCTGCTCTTGCTCAGCATTTTGATTATGTATGTCAAAAAAGCCACGGGACGCGGCACGATGTGGCGTGGCGGCATCATTTCAGGCCACACGGCCTTCGGCTTTCTCATCGCCACGGCCATCGCCATTGTCACGCATGATTTAGCCGTGACGGCATTAGCCCTGGCGTTAGCCCTGCTTGTCTCGCAATCGCGGATTCAGGCCCGGATTCATTCTCCCTGGGAAGTGCTGCTGGGAGGCATTTTGGGCGTGCTGGTGGCGTGCATCCTCTTTTTATGGCCTGCCCGCTAATAGGCACGTACTAGTAGGCACACGCAAATAGACATGCGCTCATAGGCATGCACTAAAAGGCCCGCGCTTATAGGCTCGTGCTCATAGGCATGGGGCGGGGCAGAATCAATCTGCCCCGCCCAAGGCATTCTTTTTGCAGGGGCTTCACTGACTAATCCTCTTGTGGGGAGCTTTTGGAGCGGCTTGCCGAAAAGGGAGCCCCCGTCCTTTGCGCTTTTATTGTCAGCGGGCGGAAATATGCAGGCTGTCCAGATAGCCCGAGAGGGCGGGATGTCTTTCATGATGAGCCGCTGCCACTAGCCTTATCCGCACATAAAATTCCCGCGCGCCGCTGTATTCGGGCCGCCCGGAAAGATGGATGACGAGCGGATTGCTCGTCCAGCCGCTGACGTTTGTTTTCATCCCCTGTGTGCTGACTTCCTCCGTCCAGCTTTTTCCATCCGGCGACACCGCCAGATACAAATGCGTGGCAAGATATACAGGATTGGCGCGGCCGACGGCTTGTATTTTTATCTCCTGCACGGCCCGGGGGGCTTTGACATGCCAGATGAGCGCCGGCGCGGCGCCCCCCGGCTGCAGCCGCACGGCGAGATGGCCCTCTTGCCATTCCAGTTTGTCGTCGCCTGTCCGCGTTGTCGTATACACATATTTCCGCGTGGCAAAATTGTCCTCATATACAAGTTCTCCCGCAGGGCCTGGCCGCAGATAAACAAGATTATCTTTGGGCGGCACAATCCGGCCGCTGAGCTCCAGATTATCAATCTGGCACGGCGGATTTTCCTTATCCCCTGCCTCCCCTGTCAGCCGGACGCGCAGCCATAACTCCCGACAGGAAGCAAATTTCGGATTCCCCGCCGAAGACAGCTCCAGAAGCTGGGATTTTCCTTTAGTGGCGGCGGCCACGGGCCAGTCGCGGCCATCGGGGGATAGCGCCAGCTCCACACGCCCCTGCAATTGGGGCTGCAGGATCGCTTCCACGCGAGCCCGGGGATATTGCACCGAAAAGTCGCCGGCGAAGCGATACAGCAATTCCGCCTTTGTCTTGCGGCCCAGAAAGCCCCGCGCCCGCAGCGTCTTCCCATCCAGAATCAGATCCCGAAAGCCCTTCATCCAGGCGTCATCCACACATTTTTCCCGGCTAAAATCGTCCCGATAAACAAAGCGCTCTCCCACGACGGGCCCCAGCTCCAATATCCGTCCTTCGCCCCAATCCGCCGAGGGCAGGCCCGTATAATCCCGGGGGATTTTTTTCACGCGCTCAATGTAGCTCCAGACAAAGTGATTGACCTTATCCAGCAGAGTCTCGTGGGCATCCCGGCGGCCCCCAAAATAGCAGGTCTCCTTATGCACCCAAAAAAAGGCGACGGGCAGATTAAATTCCACGGCCACCTCTAATTGATCCCGATTGGCCTGCCATTGTTCTTCTGACAGCTCCCCCCACATTGTCGAGGCCCAGGGCATAATCACCAGCGGCAGCCCTGTGATGAGATATTTGCGCACATGCCGCCGGAATTGCTCCTTCGGCATCAAATACAAATCAATAATCCAGCCATCGGCCGGGATCCAGCCGCCATCCGAGGGCACGGGGTCCATAGGCGTCCACCATTGCCACACCGCCACATCATATTTGGCTTTGATGCGATGATACAGTTCCCGCAGCACTTCGGGCCGGCCGCCATACGGCACATTCTCCTCGGCCAGCACTATCCCATAAAAATGCTCTAAATTCATCGCCCCTAAAAATTGATCCAGCCGCCGCCAGTAGACTTCGATGTCCCGCAGCGGCCCCTCAAAACGATCATTGCCATCCCAAAAATAAAGGCGGGGCAGAAATTTTTTCCCTTGCGCGGCCCCCAGCGCCGCCGCTTTTGCCCAGCGCTCCAGAAACTCTTTGGGGATTTCCCCTTCAAAGCCACTCAAATTTATCGAGGACACGGCAAAATTTAAATCGCGCACCCGCTCCGCGCGTGAGCCCGGCTCGATGGGCTCTTTGACATCCTCCCACGGCACGGCGGCATATTCGCCCACATCATGCACTGTCAGGGGCGGCAGCGGCCGCCCGGGGGCCATGCCAGGGCATTGTAGCCCCCAAAACAGCCCCAATAGCAGCACACTCCAGATTGTGCTTTGCCTCATTTCAGCTTTCCTCCTGCCATAGCTGTATACCCTTCACATGGGCAAAAAAGTAAGCATATTTGGGCTTTGTGGGACGCAACCGCAACATTGTTTCTCCGGCGGGCAATTTTATCCTGCCGATTTCCACAGACGCAAATTGTTCTTCCCCTCCTGTGTCGGGAACGACGCCGCGGAGCTTTTGCCCGGCGCCCTCCAGAACAAATTCCGTCCCCTCATAAGGCGATGGGCACGCCAGCTGCACCGCCACCCGATACACTGCAGGCTCTGCCAGACGCACACGCCATTCGGCCGTTTGTTCGGGCATCCAGTACGCGTTAATCGCCACTTCTGCAGGCCGCGCCAGCTGCCATTCCGCCGGCCGCAGCACCTCCTTGCGCAGCACATAGCCCTTGAAGCCAAAGCCGCGCACGCCCGCGCCTTCTGCCGACAGATACACTTCGGGCCCCTCCGCCACGCACAGTTGCGCCTCTTCTATCCTTTCCCCGGCACGCCCAGCCGGCTTCAGCATCTTGTCCGTGGCAAAAGTCATTTCAATCACATTGACGCCCCAGCTGGGCGCCCGGGAAGGCAGGCCCTGCAGCTCCACTTCTTTCCCCACCGCCACAATCCGCAGCCGCTGTTTTGTCTTCAATAGGCGGGCGGAGGCGGGGACAGCACGCAGCCGTTGCAGCCGCACCCGATCGGCCCCGGGCCACTGCAAAAGATGCAAATATAACTTCCTTTTGCGCCGCGTGTATAACATCGTGGCGCTTTCATGTTGCCCGGGGCAGCCCTGCGTCCCGTAAATGCTTTCCCCGTGGCTGGCCAGCCATTCCCCGATGTCGTAAAATCGCTGCAGCCATTCTTCGGGAAGCGTCCCATCTGGCTTGGGCCCTATATTTAACAGATAATTCCCATTCGCCGCCGCCATTTTTACAAGCGCTTCCAGCAACGCCTCCGCCGAATACAGCGCTGTGTCCTGATGATACCCCCAGGCTGCTTCCGCCACCGATTGACAGGCTTCGACCATATAGCCTGCCGCGGCGGGCCATTCCGCCAGCGTCCGTTCTGGCGTGAAGAAATCCCCATAGCCGGCGCGATCATTGACGACCGCGTGGGGCTGCAGAGCGCGAATCAGCCGATACACGCGCCGCCCCTGCCATTCCTGCTCTGTGCGCTGCACCCCATCAAACCATATCCCATCTATGCGCCCATAATTCGTGCAGAGCTCCCGCACCTGCCCGATGTAATAACGCAAATAGGCCGGCCAGTTGGGCTCATCGTCCGGCCGCGTGTAGGGCCAATCCTTGAAGGCTTTCGGCCGATGGACAAAATTTTTATGATGCCAGTCCGGCTGCGAATAATACAGGCAGATCCGCATATCTGCCTCCTGGCAGGCCGCAATGAGCTCCCCGAGGAGATCCCGCCCAAAAGGAGTCCGTGTAATTTTATAATCCGTCAGCGCACTGTCGAACAGACAAAACCCGTCGTGATGCTTGGCCGTGATGGTGATATAACGGCAGCCCGATTTTTGCGCCGCGGCGACCCATTCCCGGGCGCAAAACCGCCGCGGATTAAAGCGTTGCCGGAGCTTCTCATACTCCTCGCGGGGAATGTTTTCATTGTACATCACCCATTCCCCGCGCCCCAAAAGCGCGTATAGCCCGAAATGGATAAACATCCCGAAGCGCGCCTGCGGAAACCAATTTTGCTCCGGATCCAGATGCTTGCGCACAATCATGACGCCACCTCCTGGATGGCTTCGCCCCGCAATGTAGGGCCCTCAAAGCCTTTTTTTAAGCCCCATTCTGCCGTGCTTCTACGCACTTTTTCCCGCAATTCTTTCTTTAGCTCACTTTCCCTCCAATTTTTTTCGCCACTCTTTCCTCCAAATTTCTCTCCCGGCAAAAGCTACGGCCTCTTGCTCTATCTTAGTCGTAAGTTTTTCTTTGCTGCTGGCATTTTCGCCGCCGCACGGCCTCCTTTTCCGCGCGTCGGCTTTTTCTCCGCGCCTCGGCTTTTTGCGCCCTGGCTTTTTGGCGCGTCTAAGCTTTTTCCATGCCTGGGCGATTTTTCTGTGCCCTAACTATTTTTTCGCGCCTTCGCTTTTTCCGTCCTTTGGCTTCCTTTTGCGCCCCTGCCGCCTCTTTTCCGCCGCCCAAGCTGTTTCGACCGTGACCGATAACTAAATATCTCTGCTCGCCGCCCTCCTCGCACTCCAAAAATAAGGCGCAGGCTTTTTCGCCTGCGCCCCGTCTGTCCCGCCTTCTGCGTCGCTTCCCTACTTCACGGGGATAAGCTCTACGCTCCGCAAATCCATCGCCCTGTCTCCCTTGACGCTTTTGAGCACGAATTTGAGCTTATTGGGCCCCCTCTTCAGCTTTACGCTGCCGATAGTTTGCCGCTTGAAGAGGCCTTTCGTGCTGCGCGTTTTGAAGATATGCGCGGCGCTGCCTATCATGCCCCCGTCCCCGCTGCTAAAGGGCAGCCCATTAGGCGCCAGCCGCGGCGCTGTTTGGCCATTCACATACATTTCAATTTCACTGCCCCCCTGCTGCACGGCCCCCTCCACCACCACTTTATAGATTCCGCCCTGCGGCAAAGTGAATTCCCATTCAATGCTGTCGGGCGGCCGATACCAGTTCCCGGCATGGACAATCCCCTCCCGGCTTTCGAAGCTAATCCGCTGCCCATGGGGCCCCTCCAGAAATCCATACAGCGCCGGCAAATGCACTATGCCGCGGACATCCGGCCGAATGATTAGCGGCTCCACCCGCGGCGCGCTGTCCAGCTTTACTTCCAGCACCGATGCGACCTTATCTGGCGCCCGCGGCGGCAAGCGCAGGAGCCAATCAGGCCCCTCCCGCCTTGCTTCCAGCGGCACTCGCTCGCAGCCCTGCGCCGGCGTTCCTTTTTCGCCGCGCTGGGGCTTGAGCAGGCTCGCCTGTGTGATTTCATTCAGCAAATTGGGAAGCCGAATCGTCAAATCCGCCGGCCATTCAAAAATATGCACATACAGCGTATCGCCCTTTGTCGTGACGCGGCCGTAGAAAGGCAAAAGATTAAACGGACTGGCTGTCGTGCCATAAATCGCCTCCCCGTAATGCCGCATCCATTTCCCAATCGCGCGCAGCCGATCCACAAATTCCTTCTGGATCGTCCCATCGGGCTTGGGCCCCACATTGAGCAAGAGATTGCCCCCCTTGGAAACAATGTCAATCAGCATACGGATTAAAAACTCCGCGCTCTTGTAATTCTTTTCATATTTATCGTAGCCCCACCAGTGGCTTGTCATCGTGATGCAGGCTTCCCACACGAGCGGCTGGCCGTTTTCATCCTTCATCCCTGTCGGCGGAATGCGTTGCTCGGGCGTCGTGATGTCTTCTTTGGTGAAGGCCCGATCGTTGATGAGGATATCGGGATTCATTCGCCGCACCATCGCATTTGTTTCCTGGGCGTGATAGGCTTCGGGCGGATTCATCCAGCCGCCGTCGTACCACAACACAAACGGATCGCGCGCCACCAGCTCCTTGATTTGGGCCTGCATATATTTCACAAAACGTTCCAGATTCGCCCCTTCTTCGGGCCGAAAAGGCTTTTCCCAGTCCAGGCGGGGCAAATAATCCGGATGATGCCAGTCCATGATGGAAAAATAATAGCCCACGCGGATGCCCTGCTTTTCAAAGGCCTCGTGCAGCATCGCCAGCACATCGCGCCCGTACGGCGTGTTTGTGACTTTGTAATCCGTTGTCTGCGTGTCCCACATACAGAAGCCGTCATGATGTTTGCTCGTGACGACCATATATTTCATTCCGGCTTCTTTGGCCAGCGCTGCCCAGGCATCCGGATCAAATTTCGTGGGATTGAACTTTTTCGCTAATTTTTGATACTCCTCATCGGGAATTTGCCCCACATTCCGTATCCACTCCCCCTTCCCCAAAAGCGCGTAAATGCCCCAATGGATAAACATTCCGAATTTCGCTTCCTGAAACCACCGCAACACCTCTTCTTTGCTCTGTGGCTTGCCCTGTTTTCCCATTAATGGCGGCCCTCCTCTTTCGCCGATTGTTTCGCTGAATCCAGAAATATGTTTTTCCTTCCCCCCGCGACATTCCCTGCTTCTTGCCAGATTTTTTGCCTCCTGTTGCTCAGAGATGTAAAAAGAAAAAAGCCCTCTTTTTTTCTTAAGAGGGCTTTTGTTTTTAATATTTCCCAATGTCCAGGCTATTATGGAACAAAGCTTATACAGAGCCGTTCCAAGCGCGCCTGGGCTGCAAAATTAATTCCACTCTGTATCATAATAACGCAGGCTGCCGCCACCCATTCGCGTGCGGATAGCCGTGGAGCGCATCCATTTACAATGCCCATCCGCGAAGCCCAGATTGGAGCCGCCGTTGTGCAGCGTGTAGGAGTCATCGGGCAAGGTATCAGGAGGCGGGCACCCGCAGGCATAGCCGCCGCGCGCCCAGCCCACGCGGCGCAGATACGAACGATCCGTCGCACTCCAATAGCCGCCAATCCACAGACTCGTGCAATCCGCCATTACCAGTGTCTCCGCCGGGAAGCCCAGATTGCCCAGCTTCAGCCCGCCACTGACATTGCCAATCAGCTCATTATACCCGTAATTGATTCTCAGCGGGCTCACATCAAAGGGAGGCGACAGCCAATTCGACCACACAGAACGAGTACTGCCATTGCTCGGACATTCATAGACCTGCACATTGCGCACATAAGGATAAATGGCAACCCACCACCGGACGGACCCGGAAACACCCGAATTGCCCTCGCCCCATAAAGTGTTGGGGAACTTCTCATCATAATCCTGCACATACTGCATCATGCCCAGCATCAACTGCTTCAGATTAGAAAGACAGGACGACTGGCGGGCTTTCTCCCGCGCTCGCGCAAAGACCGGGAACAGGATGGCCGCCAAAATCG
>CAZUOJ010000118.1:2981-10983 GCA_964622325.1 uncultured Armatimonadia bacterium | reverse complement strand
ATGAGCAGGCTCAAAAAGACCATACTGTGAAACAGGCCCGTCATATCGGCTTTGGGCATCTGCGCCGTGCTCAAAACAAAAATTAAGCCGCAAATGCCCAGCAAAAACAACATGGCGGCATAAGCCATCGGAGAAGTGTAATAGGCGATTAATTCTCGTTGGGCGATAGTCCAGATATTGCGCATTTATTGGGCCTCCTCCTCTTCGGCAGTCAGTTGCACGAATACATCCTCCAGGCTCATCTCCAGGGGGCGCAATTCCAGAAGCTTCCAGCCGCCTTCCACGATAATGCGCGCGATTTCCGGACGAATATCAAAGCCTTTGGTGGCTTCCACATGATAAGCGCCCTTATCGCCGCGGGCAGGCCGGACGGCGTGGATGTGGTCCAGCGAGCGCACGGCTTGCGCCACGCCTGGATCCTCCTCGGCCACGCGAAACATAATGAGCTCGGCGTCACGCACGCGGCTTGTCAGGGCGGCTGTTGTGTCCGTGGCCACGATGCGCCCCTGATTGATGATTATCACGCGCTCACAGGTCATCTGGGCTTCGGGGAGAATATGGGTGGAAAGCATAATCGTATGCTGGCCCGCCAGGCTTTTAATGAGGCTGCGCACTTCGCGAATTTGGTGCGGATCCAGGCCAATCGTCGGCTCGTCCAGAATCAAGACAGGAGGATCATGCAGCAAAGCTTGCGCCAGGCCGACGCGCTGCCGATAGCCGCGGGATAGGGTGCCGATAATCTGATCCGCGCGATCCGTGAGCCCGCAGCGCGTGAGCACTTCATCCATTCGCTCTTTAATCTGAGCGTGACTCATTCCGGAAAGCTTGCCCATATAGCGCAAATATTGCCGCACTCGCATATCCCGATACAACGCGGCGTTTTCAGGCAAATAGCCAATGGCGCGGCGGGCTTCCAGAGATTGCTCATGGATGTCGTAGCCCGCAATACGTGCTGTGCCGGCAGTGGCGGGCATATAGCCCGTTAAAATTCGCATACAGGTTGTTTTGCCAGCTCCA
Source organism: uncultured Armatimonadia bacterium (assembly GCA_964622325.1). Taxonomy (GTDB): domain Bacteria; phylum Armatimonadota; class Zipacnadia; order Zipacnadales; family UBA11051; genus JAJFUB01. The sequence continues at coordinate 9,966 of CAZUOJ010000118.1, read as the reverse complement.
TTAGGCCCCAAGAAAGCAACGACTTCGCCCGCTTTCACTTCAAAAGAAACATCCATAATAGCGGGATGCGGGCCATAATATTTAGTCAGCCCCTCAACTTCTATCATGCTCCACCTCCAAGCGACATATTGAACGCCGCCTGGCTCCCGCGGCGCAAAGTTTAAGCTCAACGATTGGCCAATTTCAAGATGCGCTTATTAGCACTCCAGATTGCCAATTGCTAAAAACACAAAAACAAAACATCGGAGATACAATGTGCATCTCGATGTTGATTTCAGTATAGCAATAAGTATCTTTCACGGTCAATAATGTTTCGGGGAACAAAAAAGTTCCTCTCGCCTACAGCCCATCCTTGGCGTAAGACAAAGAAAGCAAAAGAAGAGAAAGACACAAGCCCCGCCGGGCAAGAATAAGTGGCGTCCAATTAAAAGAGGCCAAAGGTGCGAAAAAGAGCGAAAATCAGGAAAATCAGAGAGAAAAATTAAAGAAGAATTGCAAATTTGCTTCCGAAACAAAACTGAGCGCGGCAGATGAGATTTTTTTATCTGTCGCGCTCAGCGCGTCAAAGGGAGGGGTTCTATAATGATTATATCCCCTCAGGCAAGCCTTTAAACATGGGAAGCGATTTTATTTGTGATTGTTTCGCAAAGCTTAAAAATTGTTTCAATCTGTTCTTGAGTCTTTAGCATGTGTTGAGCCTCATAAAATCATTCCGTAATAAGAGGCAAGGCTGTGTTTGCCTGGAAGAAATGGGATAGCTTAAGACGGTCCGAGATTATGTAAATCCTGCGGCAAAATGAAGGATTAGGGCCAAGGCTATACGAACTTAATAATTATGTGTATAATGGGGCTATGGCGATTCCGCTGCTCGTCATTGGCGGTCCCACAGCGACTGGAAAAACAGAAGCTGCTTTGCGAATTGCCGAACGATACAATGGCGAAATTGTCTCCGCCGATTCAATGCAGATCTATCGCGAATTTAATATCGGGACGAATAAGCCTTCCGCCGACGAGCGAGCGCGCGCACCTTTTCATTTAATTGATTTTGTGGATCCGCGTCAGCCCTATACAGTGGCAGATTTTCAGCGGGATGCTCAGGCGGCTATTGCGGATATTCATGCGCGGGGCAAATTGCCGATTTTGTGTGGCGGCACAGGCCTGTATATTCGGGCCGTGTTGCGCGGACTGTCATTTCCGCCTGGAGCGAGCCCAGAAGCCCAAAACATTCGGCGCAGACTGGAGGCACAAGCAGACGAAGAAGGGCTGCCTTCATTATATCAGCGGTTGTGTGATGTGGATCCCGTCTCTGCGGCGCGCATTGCGCCCGCCGACCGCAAACGTATCATTCGGGCGCTGGAAGTGTATGAGCTCACAGGAAGGCCATTTTCTGCCTTAGCACGCATTGATAAGAACGCCCAGGAGCAATACGAAGCCGCATCTTTTGTGCTGTCATGTCCCCGGCCGCTGTTATATGCGCGGATTGAGGCGCGCGTGGAGGCAATGATTGCCGCTGGCTGGCTGGAGGAAGTGCGGCGCCTTTATGCGGCGGGCTTAACGGCTGCCCATCAGCCCATGCAGGCGATTGGCTATCGACATCTGCTGGAATATTTGTTGCATAATGGGGATTTTTCGGCAGTTGTCGCCATGATTAAACGGGATACACGTCGTTTCGCCAAAAGGCAATGCACATGGTTTCGTCGGGAACCGATGATCTGGCTGGAATGGACAAATTCTGCAGAATTTGAGGCGCTTGTGGAGCGAATGGCCCAGTCTCTTCCGAAATAAGGTGAGCGCGATGTCTGGCAAGGGGAATCAAGTGCAGGACGAATATTTAAAAAAAGTTATTGAGCAACGCACGCCGATGCGTATTTTGCTCACGAGCGGGAAAGATTTGCGCGGCTTTATCAAAGATAGCGATGCTTTCACGCTTGTTCTGGATATCGGCGAGGGCGTGGAATTGCTTGTGTACAAAAGCGCTATCGCCGCTATTGGGCCTCAATCGCGCCCCGCGCCGCCAAAAGAAAACTAATCTAAATCGTGAACTAGCATCAGCTTCGTCTGCGTTTTGTTGCCTCAGGCACGACAGGCTTTTTCCTGTCGTGCCTGCCTTAAAAATGGATTGTTCATAAATGGCTAATTAAAGCCCGTCGCCGTCTGTCTCTATCTTTTATACAGGAGTGAATATATGATCTTTACGAAGATGCATGGGCTGGGGAATGATTATATTTTTGTGGATGGCTTTAAGCAAAATATTGAAGGCTACAATTTAGCGGAATTAGCGCGCCTTTTGTCAGATCGGCACTTTGGCGTGGGAGGGGACGGCCTTGTGCTTATTTTGCCCTCAGAGGCAGCCGATTTTCAGATGCGGATTTTCAATGCCGATGGCTCTGAGGCGGAAATGTGCGGCAATGCGATTCGCTGTTTTGCCAAATATGTGTTTGAGCGGGGTCTGACGACAAAGACAAATTTGGCCGTAGAAACAGGCGCAGGGATTATCCGGCCCCGAATAGAGTTAGAAGACGGACAGGTGCGCTCTGTTTGCGTGGATATGGGCGAGCCGCGTTTAAAGCGCGGCGAAATCCCCATACAAGGGCCGGCCGAAGAAACAGCCCTGCAAGTGCTCATCCCCCTGGAAGAAGGCACATATACAGCGACATGCGTGTCAATGGGCAATCCTCATTGTGTGATATTTGTAGAGGAAATTACAGATAAAATGGTGTTGGAGCATGGCCCGCTGATTGAGAATCACAAGCTCTTTCCCCGGCGGACAAATGTGGAGTTTGTAGAAATTCTCAATCCTCAGGAATTGAGTATGCGCGTATGGGAAAGAGGAGCAGGGGAAACATTAGCCTGCGGCACAGGGGCTTCCGCGGCTACAGTAGCGGCAGTGCTGAACGGCTATAGCGAGCGGCTCGTGACAGTGCATCTGCGTGGCGGCGATTTGCGCATTGAATGGAATGAGGCGGATAATCATGTCTACATGACAGGGCCAGCCACAGAAGTTTTTTCCGGCGAAGTGCATCCGGCGATTGTGGAAGCAGCTTTGCTTCGGGCATAAAAATGAAGCCGTTCTCACGGAAATGCTGAAAAAGGCTTTTAAAAGTCTGGATTTCTTCATCAGGAGGAAAGATCAGTGAATATCCCCGTCGCACAAAGGCTACAGCGCATTCCGCCGTATCCTTTTCGGGAGATCAATGAGCTGAAGACAAAAATGATTGCCGCAGGCGTGGAGCCGATTGATTTTGGCATAGGGGATCCGGATATGCCCACGCCTGCTTTTATTGTGGAGGCGCTTGCGGAAGCCGCGCGCGACCCTCAGACACATTGTTATGATGAAACAGGCTATGGCTTGCCCGAATACAAGGCCGCCATCGCCGATTTCGTCAGGCGCCGTTTTGGCGTGGAGGTGGATCCGGAAGGGCATGAAATCCAGAGCGTCATCGGCTCCAAAGAAGCCCTGGCGCATATCATCTGGGCTTATATTGATCCCAGCGATATTGTGCTTGTGCCCGATCCGGCGTATTCCGTGTATAAAGTCCAGACGACATGGTGCGGCGGGGCGCCTTTTCCCATGCCGCTTTTGCCTGAAAACGGCTTTTTGCCCGATCTGGAGGCCATTCCCAAAAGCGTCGCCAGAGCCGCCAAAATGATGTTCTTGAATTATCCGAATAATCCGACTGGCGCCGTGGCGGATCTGGCTTTTTTGGAGCGCGCTGTGGCATTTGCTCGGGAGCATGAAATTATCCTCGTGAATGATTGTGCTTATTCGGAAGTGGCCTTTGATGGCCACAATCCGCCCAGCATTTTGCAAGTAGAGGGGGCCAAAGAAGTCGCGATTGAAATGCATTCGCTGTCCAAGACATTCAATATGACGGGATGGCGTGTGGGCTGGGCGATGGGCGGAGCGCCCTTTGTGGAGGCGCTTTCCCGCTGTAAGAGCAATGTGGACAGTGGGACATTTATGGCCATCCAGCGGGCGGCGATTGTGGCGCTGAACAATTATGAACAATGGGTGCCCCAGATGCGGGCGGAATATCAGCGGCGCCGCGATGCTCTCGTGGCGGGCCTCAACAGTCTGGGCTGGGAACTAGCGCCTCCGCCGGCGACTTTTTATGTATGGGCGCCCATTCCCAAAAATTATAATACAGCGGCTGATTTTGCTAAAGATTTATTGCAAAAATGCCGGATCCTGGTCATTCCGGGCGGCGCCTACGGAGAATACGGCGAGGGCTTTGTGCGCTTCTCCCTGACAATTAAAGGCGAAGACAAAATTGGCCAGATTGAGGAAGCCATCGCCGCCATCAGGAACAATCTGGAATTAGTATTCTGATGTCAGCCCTCGAGCCCGCCAGGAGCCCGGAAGCGGCGAATATGGATAAAATTAAGCGCCAGGATAATTAGAGGCAGTATTATTTCTCTGTAGCGGATAGATTTTCCGCTGAAATATGATGGCAGATATAATTGAAGTCGGTTTAGCGCGTGAGGGCCTGGAAGCGGAGCGCGCCGTGCTCGTGGGCACGGATCGCCTGATAGGCGAGGGCTTGCGTTCGATGGAAGAGCTGGAGGCGTTGGCACGCGCCGCTGGCGTGGAGCCTGTGGATATTGTGGTCCAGCCGCGCGAAACGCCCCATCCGGCCACATTTTTAGGCAGAGGAAAGCTGGAAGAGCTCAAAGCCAAAATGGCGGCGCACAAGGCGACAGTGGCGTTGTTTGATTGTGAATTAGCGCCGCGCCAAGTGCGCCATCTTGTCGATATTCTGGAAGGCTACAAAGTTCTGGATCGCACAGAGCTGATTTTGGATATTTTCGCCCAGCATGCTCGCACAGCGGAAGGAAAGCTGCAAGTCGAATTGGCGCAGCTTTCGTATTTGCTGCCACGGCTGGTGGGACGGGGCAGAATGATGGATCGGATTGGCGGCGGAGGAGCCACAGGCGCGGCTGGCGGCGTAGGGGTCCGCGGGCCCGGAGAAACGAAATTAGAGATGGATCGGCGGCGGCTGCGGGCGCGGATCAGCCATTTAAAGCGGGAGCTGGAGGAAGTCCGGCGGCGCCGGCAAATCGAAAGGCACACGCGACGCGAGGCAGGGCTCGTCACAATCAGCCTTGTGGGCTATACAAATGCGGGCAAATCCACATTGCTCAATGCGCTGGCTGGCTCTTATGAAGTCTCCGTGCGGGATCGACTCTTTGAGACGTTGGATCCCACATGCCGCCGTGTGAAAATAGAAGGACATGAAGTTTTGCTGAGCGACACAGTGGGCTTTATCCACGATTTGCCAGCGCCATTGCTGGAAGCTTTCCGGGCAACGCTGGAGGAAGTTGTCGAGGCGGATTTGCTGTTGCATGTCGTGGATGCCAGCAAAGAGTATGCTTTGACGGAAAAGCGTGCCACAGAACAAACGCTCGCCAGCTTAAGCATCAGCGGCAAGCCAACGATATTAGTGCTCAATAAATGGGACAAAGTGCCGCCAGAGCGGCGCGAGATAGTTTTAGCGACGATGCCCGGAGGCGTGCCCATATCAGCGCTCACAGGCGAGGGCCTGCCCGCGCTGCGAATAGCCATCGCCCAGCAGATTGCGCATATGTTTGTGCCGCTTATTGTGGAGTTGCCCTATGAGCGAATGGATTTATTGCATCTGGCGCATTCCCACGGCTTCGTCGAACAGCTTGAATATTTAGATAATGCTATCCGCGCCCACATTCGCCTGGAGCGGCCTTATGTGAATCGCTTTCAGGACTTTATTGTCCAGCCCGCATCCAAACAGAGTGCGCCGCATTCAAAGATATGAAATGTAGCTAATACATTTTCCATATCGCAGCCCGGCCTGCGCATTTGTCGCGGATGTCTTCGCGCTTCTGTCACAAAATGCTTTATATTTTTGCTTTTACAGAGAAAAGCTATGTCCTCCAAATTCGATTTTGACGCGGCTGCGGCCACATGGGATGACAATCCCCGGCGAGTGCAGCTGGCCCAGACAGTGGCTCAGACCATCAGGCAACAAATTCCTTTGCGGCCGGATATGCAGCTTTTGGATTATGGCTGTGGCACAGGCTTAGTCGCCCTAGCGCTCCAGCCGTTTGTGGGCTCTGTCATTGCAGCAGATAGCTCGCTGGGAATGCTGCAAAAATTGCAGGAAAAAATACGGGCGGCGGGCTTAACAAATGTAACGACACGGCAATTGGATTTAGAAAGCCAGGATTGGGACGGGCCCCCTGTGGATGTCATTGTCAGCAGCATGACATTTCATCATCTCCAAAATCCACAAGCCGTTTTACGCAAGATGGCGGCTCTGCTTGCTCCTGGCGGCTTCGTGGCGGTGGCAGATCTGGACGCCGACAGCGAAGGATTTCATTCCGATAAAGCGGGCGTCCTTCACGAGGGCTTTAGCGCCCAGCAAATGAAAGAAATGTTCTCCACAGCGGGGCTGGAAGATATACATACAGTTGAAGTAGGGCAGATGGAACGCGAAAGCCAGCTTTTTCGCGTCCTGTTAACAATGGGCCGAAAGCCGTAAAGAGCTCCCATGACTGAAAGCCTCGCCAAGAACGCATTCTTCTCTGCAATTCGTTCAGGCATTCTCCTCTGATAAAAAAGAAGAGAAATCGCGCCGGCGCCATAAATCGTCCCAATTGGAGGGGACACACATAAAAAATGGCAAAGCGCCGCAGACAAGGCGGCGCTTTATTTTCTGCTGCTTTTGCGCAATTAACGAAGAGCAAAAACAATTTCCTTTTTTGCCCACAGCATTAGGAACAAAAAGATTGCCGCTTTAGTGGGCCCGGCTGTCAGTGCGAAAAGCGCTTATGTAATGGAGGTGGCGTAAATCAAATCCACGAGCTCCATTGTTCGGGCGGCGTCGGCGAAGCTTGTCTCGGGCTGCTGGCCCGATTTAATGCAATCGATAAAATGGCGATTTTCGCCAAAAAAGCCGTAAGTGTGATATTTTTCGGGCCGGCCGGCCGCTTCCTCCGCTGTAATAATCTC
>CAZUOJ010000118.1:0-2881 GCA_964622325.1 uncultured Armatimonadia bacterium | reverse complement strand
ACAATATCAAACAGATGATGGGGCGGCATCAGCACATACACAGCCTCAGGGGCTGTTTCCTCCAGCATCTTTTTATAATCTGTATAGCGCTTTTCGATTTCAAATTTGTCAGCTGTGGCGTGGAGCTTTTCTTCAATCAAATCGCATAGCCCCACCATCTCCACATCTGGCATCTCTTTCAACGAGGGATAATGGACACTATTCGCCATCCCTCCGGCGCCTATAAGCGCCACGCGGACTTTCTTTTCTGCTTTCGCAGCTTTTTTCGGAGCAGCGGCGGCTTTTTTCTTCTTGGGAGACATCTTTATTCCTCCTGTATGATTTTCCCAGTTCCATTGTCATTGGATTTCTTCTGCTGCCTGTGCATTCCTTTTCGAATGCGCTCTTTCCTTTTTTGGCGATAAAATAAGCTTTCGCCTTGTGGCGCCGCGCGTTACGCGCCCAATAAATTGTGCCTCGAAGCCCCAAAAAAGGCCAGGGCCTCTTCCTTTGAGCAAACATCTGTGCTATAATATATGGTGTGGGGGCGAATGGGCTCGACGGGGAGTTCGGACTGGCTAGGAAAGCGAGCGCAGGTCGCCGAAACCTGCTAAAACCCGGCAAAACAAAAAATGCCAACTCCGAATTGGCTCTCGCAGCCTAATTAGTTGCTGCGACGTCCAGCAGGCTTTGCTGATCGAGCCTGAAATGGGCGTGATACAGATCAGCTAGCGAGGCAGTCTGGGCTCGCAGGCTGCTGAGCGAATTTTCTTCCGAGCTGGCCGTTATGAAGTTTGCGCTTGTACTTCTAACGGCGAGACACAAACAAGCGCTACGCTCGTAGAAGTCCTAGCGGTTCCTCTTCGGACGCGGGTTCGATTCCCGCCGCCTCCACCAAATTATGGTTTTATTTTAATTTCTCTAATCTAATTTCTTTGTTTTTTCATTTTTCTTTCATTTTAGATGGATTAAGCAATTATCCTCTTTTATTATCGCGTTGGCTTTATGTCTCCCTGTTACACATTTTCCTGTTCCTACTTTGTTGTTGTTTTTGAGCGCCTCTGAAGCATTGAAATAAACATTTAAATCTCTTCCCAAAAGCTCTCTCTTCCCGAAAGCCGAATTAGCCTCGTGTGAGGGCAAACTGCTGCGCTTGAGGCGTGGGCGGAATTGTGATATGCGCCACGCCGGCCGCGTCCACAGTGACGGGCAGCTGGCGTCCGTTCAGGCGGGCGTGGAGCGGGCTTTTGGCGCCAAAAGCGAATTCCCCAGAATAGACTTTCAGGTGCGCTCCTGCTGGTGCCTCCAGGGAAAAACGCAAGCCCTCCTGGCCATAAACGGCGTTACGCACACGCGCCAGCCCGCGCAGCGGCGTCAATATTACGGGCAGCCGGATGAGCACAGCCGCCTCGCCCTCCTGCACAGTCACATTTGTGCGCGCCTCTTTGCCAATTTCTGTCACAATATCCCGCGCCACAAGCTTCCCCTCTTTGTCAAAATAATGTCCCTGCACAAGACAGCGCTCGCCCGGCCAGCCGTAACGGCCATCGTGAATTGTGATAAGGCGTTCTTTTCCCAATAAATAGCCTGCGTGCAATTCAAGGGGTGTGAAGGGAAACACATAGCGGGAGAATTCATGGGGATAATTATAGCGTGTGCCCACGAGCAAAGTCGCCATTTGCAGGGCGCGGATCCAATTGCCAAAATCCAGCCGTGAAGAGGCATAGCCCAGAGGCGTGTCCAGATTGCCCTCATAATGCCAATAATCATTGTGTTGAATCTCAATCATTCGCTGCGGCTTGAGCGCTAAAATATCCTTTGTGCAAGTGGGCCCATTGCCCATCACATCGCCGCCCCGCTCCCGGACGCGTTTAATCACAGCCAGCCGATGCGGCTCCCCGATAATAGTTGTGATTGCACATTCCCGGGCGATTGTGTATGTCTGCGGATCCAGCTCACACGAATAGCCATCCCACATATTGTAGGTGATGAGCGGCGCGCCAAAAGCCACATTCTCCATTTCATCCCAGTACAGCCCATCCGCACGCAGTTCCTGTAAATAACGATCCACTAGCGCCAGCATGGCCTTGCCATAGGAATTTTCGGTCGTGGCCACAACGCTGTATGTGAGGCTATATTGCCCACCCCATTCTGTCGTAAGCTGCTGGCCCTCCCGATTTGTCAGCCAGCTATCCCGGAATCGTTCCTGGCTGCCTTCCGATGTGTCTCGTTGCGTGTCGTAATAGACATAGATTTTACATTCTGGGACAGCCTGGCGAATTTTTTCGGCCGCCTGACGCAGCCGCGCCCGATAATCCGCCCAATAATCATCAAACACGCCCACCCCAAAGCCAATGCGTTTTATATCTTTTTTGCGATCTATCCATCCTCCCCAGGAGCAAGCGCGCGTGATGCCCAGGCGCCGGAAATTTTTCTGAATCTCCTCCAGTGGCGTGGCGATAATCGTATCGGGATCAAAGAAGGTCCAGGCGCCTTCTACCGTATAATTGCTGCCCCAATCCTGTCGCACAAGATTGATAAAATCATAATAATCATTGGAGGCAACAGGATAAACAGCCCATTCCAAGGTGACGCTGCCGCCGGGCGCCAAACACAGATATTCCGTGCGTAAGCCCGCCGCTGTCCGTTCGCTGTCATAAAATAAAGTGGCCTGATTGCGAAAAATGTCGTCTTCACAAATCATGCCCAGCCCAAAGCGGGCGAATGATATGTATACGGAGGGATTGCCTGGAGCGTAATAGGCATTGATTGCAGGATCGGGATTGCCGGCCAGGCGCACTTTAACTTCCTTTCCGCCCAAATTCACGGCTTGCTCCACAATCAGCCCCAATTTTTCGTCCCGATGTTTGTTGATTAAATGTTCCGTAACGACAATTTTTCG
>CAZUOJ010000117.1:0-11161 GCA_964622325.1 uncultured Armatimonadia bacterium | reverse complement strand
GTCAGCAAAATCGGCAGATGGCGAAAACGCACAAAAAAGCAAAAGCGCCGGAAGAAATTGGAGAGCTGCACATCGCCTTTTCCGGCGTAGCGAGTAGTCACATTGCCCTCCGCGGCGCCGCCCGCAGCCGTTTGTTCTGCCCGCGGATAATCAAATTCCCATTCCTTTGTGTTCACAATTACATACGAAACATCCACATTGGGCATACGCGCTGCCCGCGTGGTTCCGCCAGCGGCAGGCGCCGGACGTGGCTCCGCGCCCGGACCCTCAGGCCCCGGCGGCGCCGCTGCCGGCGGCGTCACTTCATCTTCCGTAATTGGCCGCTCCCGCGAACTGATAAATTCAATCAGCCGCGGATGCAAACTCGTGAAATAATACAGTTGCGGACGCGTGACTTTAAAGCCCACTGGCGACTCCGGCGGAAAATCCTTAATCCAGTAATTGGGCATTCCCTCCCCCACGACTTCGTTCACCGGCGCCATACACAGCCCATAGCCATGCGTATACAGCAAATGCCGGCTGACCCAGGTGGGCCGCACAATGCCCGAATAATCCAGCTCCCGGGCCGCCAGCATCACCTGCCGCTCCCGCCCCTGCACTACATAACGATCCACATCCACATCGCTAAAACGATAATAGCTGCGTAAAGCCTGTGTCTGCTGGAAAGTCGTCTCCAGGGGCCGATGATCCCACAGCCGGATATTTTCGACGGTCTCCCGATTCGCCTGCAGCGCCTCCGCATCCAGATCCATCCGCACCGTGTGGCTGCGGCGCTTCACCACCTCAAGCTGATAGGCCTTCAGGGTGGCGGCGATATTATGTTTAATAAATGGCGTTTCCAGGGCCAGCTGATTCGGCTTGACAATAAATTGCTGGATCATTGCCGGATACAGCCAGCCGCCTAAAATGGAGACTAAGATGAGCGCGAGGACGGCGCCAACGGGCAGCTTGAAGCCTCGCAGCCGGATGGCCACAAACATAAACAGGCCCGCCGCAATGGCTAACACCAGCAAAATCCACAAGACGGGCAAGCGACCATGCACATCGGCATAAGAAGCCCCGAAGAATTCCTCGCCGCGCGTGGAATAGAGCAATTGGTACTGCGCCAGCCGATAGGCATACGCTTTCGTGAGCAGCGTCAGGCCCAGCAATATCAACAGTTGCTTGCGCGCCCGCGGAATGGCATGCACGGTATTGCCGACGATGCGGACCGCCTCTTGATAAAGCAGCACAAGAAATGATGCCGCTAAAGTAATGAGCAGGCCATAAAAAATGGATTGTGTGATGTAATTGATAAAGCTTAATTTGAAGACATAAAAGCCGATATCCAGGCCATAAAGCGGATCCGTTTCGCCGAAAGCGCCCCCGTGGCGGAACAAGAGCCATTCTCGCCAGCGCCCGGACGCCACAATGGCCGCCATAACGCCCCCCGTCAGCGCAAATAACAGCAGGCCGCGATCCGCAAATTCTTCGATTTGCTCCCGTTCCTCTTCAGGCAAAAGCCGCTTGCCGATGAGCTTCAAATCTGCGGGCAAAGGCCGGCGGGCCAGGCGTAAATTCCCGTACAGAAACACAAAAAATAATCCCCCCACCAGCAGCCCCAGCCAGATCCGCGTGCCCAAGATGGTGGTGAATACAGACGCCTGCCCCAGCGACTGATACCATAAATAATCTGTATACATTATGAAAATCTTCTGGATGAGGATTAGCGCAAAGATAGCCCCCATCCCGTAAAACAATAACTTGCTGGTTCGTGTCACTCCCTACCTCCTGTGCGGCTTCTGTCCGCGGGAAAATAGCTCGTTGTCCCCTGCAGGCTTTGGCCTCTTAGCCGCGTTTAATCTTTCTCTTCCTCGGGCTCGTCAAATTCCTCTTCTTCGCCTTCCAGCATCTCGAATTCAGGCTCTTCCGGCAGATTGCCCAGCAATTCCCGCAGCCGCTGGACATCCTCGCCCGCCTTCTCCCCCTGAATATCACTGGCTGGAATCGCCGCCGCCTCCAGCACCTCCTCCTCCACATAAATGGGGGCCTGGGCGCGCAGCGCCAGCGCAATGGCATCGCTCGGCCGAGCATCAATTTCCACGCTCCGCCCCTGCCCGCCTAAAAACAAGCTGGCGTAAAAGGTCTGATCGCGCAGCTCTGTCACCACGACCCGCTCCACCTGATAGCCGACCTCTTCTATCACCGCGCGCAACAAATCATGGGTCAGAGGCCGCGGGAATTCGACTTTTTCGATGACGCTGGCTATGGCGTGCGCTTCAAAAGGTCCGATGAAAATCGGCAACAGCAGCTCAATATCCGCATCTGCTAATAAGACAAACGGTACACGTCGTTGCGTATCAAGCCCTACTCGATAAACTTGCATCCTTACCATAAGGATCGCCCATTTCTATTGCCAGATTTTTACGCTGCTTATAATAACACATTTTGCCCGTTCAAGACATCCTTTTCCCCTAAAGCCGGCGGGCTTTCTTTCGGCTTGTCAGGAAAAATATAGAATAGCTTTTTCACCCTGACGAGCCTTTTGGGGCGCGTTCCCCCAATCCTGAGACAAATGAACGCCTTGCCCTGGCCTTGATGATATTTTTTCACGCATACGCGGCATCGTTGTGTTTTTGCTTCCTTTTGGCAAGTCCTTCGCCCAGGCTTGCGCGAGTGTGCGCCAGGAACCGATTTTCACTTATATAAAAAATAAACAGCCTGCGCAAAGTTTCGTTGAGACTTCTTTATGTGGGCAGAAACACAGTTTAGGGCAGGCCTTTTTTGCCTGCCCTGAGATTTTGCCTCATCCCTCATTGAAAAATGTCAAGCCGTTTTCCTTTTGTGCCCATTTGGCGCTGGCTTTTAGCGGCTCAATTGGGCCTCTAATCAGTTCCATATTATGGCCAGTTAGGGTAAAGGGCAACTACACAATCAGTCCCGACGAGCGGGCCCTCTTTGCCTCATTTTTAGCCTCTTGTTTTGCCAACAATCCCTTACGAGGGATTGGCGACCGCTTCGGGCTGCTCTATCTCAATGCCGGCGGCGCGCAATGCCGCTTCCCAGCTCCCGAAATTCTCCTCCCGACACGCCGCCTCTATCAGGCCTCGCTGGCCCAAACGACGCATATTCGTCAAACTGACATCCTGGCCCGCGGCATGCAGCTGTTTGATTCTTTCAATAATTTTTTCTTTATTCCAGCGATTAATTTTCCGGATTTTGTCGTAATCCAGTCCGGCGGCGCGGATAGCGGCGCCCCAGCTGCCGAAATAACGCGGACTGCTGGCGGCCGAAACTAGCGCCCCGTGATGCCGCTTGGCTTCCTCGTGGCTCAGCGGCTCGCCCTGCTCGTAAAGCTCGCGGATCCGCTGGCAAATCCGCTCTTTGCTCCAGTATTCATGTTTGCTGATTTTCTCATAATCCAGCCCCGCGGCCTCAATCGCTTTGCGCCAGCTACCGAAAAAGTTCTTATTAATCGCCACTACCACAAGATATTGATGATTCCGCTTGGCGGCCGAATGGGACAAATCCTCCCCGGCCTCATACAGCTCGCGAATGCGCTGCAAAATCGTCTCCTTAGTCCACTTGCGCTTGCGCTTGCAGACGACCTTGGGGTCATATCCCGCCGCCACAATGGCTTGGCGCCAGCCGCCAAAGAATTCCGGCTTGTAGGAGGTCGTGACCATCCCGCTATAGCCCAGCTCTGCCATATGGCGGGTGCTTAAGGAATGGCCAGCTTCGGCCAGCCCCCGGATAATCTCCAGAATTTTCTCCCGTGTCCATTTCTTCCGTCGCATTGTTATCCTCCATTTTGTTCATCTGAATATAAATGCGTCAGGCATGGCCCTCATACGCAATTATTAATAGCCGCATTGACTCTCTCTGCGGCTTGTTTCCTCCCTTTCCCCAATACACCCCCCTAATAAATCGCTTATTTTCCATTTTGGGATAATTTGTTGGGGCGAGGGGCGATTAGAAAATCTGTGGACAGTTGTTGTTTTTTATTTTATGCCTTAACAATTTTAACATATCACAAGTTCCAGTATGATGTCAACTCACAGGCTTCTTTGCTTTCGTTGCCCCATCCCTATTTTTTTCTTCCGTACTTTCGCCTGAGATCGCCCTCCCCAAATTTTTTCGCCTCTAATTTTTTCGCCTCTATCACATCTATTATATTAACTTACTGTATTATAATTAAGTTCCCTGCCACCCAAAAATGTTCCTCGTTATTTTATTGTATTTTTATTTTTTTCTTCTATGGAGTAATCCTATAAATGATTTTTTATTATTTTTCTACTCCATATAAGATTTTAAGATTTAATTTTCCTGTTTTAAAACGCTGTTTCGCCCCTTCCGGCGTATTTTTATTCAAAGGCTTCCCGGATGGCTTGCAAATTGGCGGTCGGCGTCGTTAACGGCACTGCACATTCGGGAGCGATAATATCCACGCCGGCGGCATAAGCTTGCTGGGCGGCCTCTCGCACTTTCTCCGGCGTGCCGCGCCACAATAGATCGGGATTGTTCAAATTCCCCATCAGGGCAATTTTGCCCTCCGCAAGCCGTACTGCCTCTGCCGCGGGCACTTTGGATTCAAAATGAAAACAGGCCAGCCCGCTGCGCGCGATGAGGGGCAGCCGATCGGCTGTATTGCCGCAGATATGCAAAATCAGCGGCGCTGCACATTCCCGCGCCAGCCGACAATGCAGGGGCCACAAAAATTCCTCATACATCCGGGCCGAAATTAAATCCCCTGTGGCATGATCGGCCAGTGTAATCGCATCTGCGCCGGCCTCCTGCTGTGCCGCCGCAAATTGCCGTGGCACCGTCATCAGCTCCTCTAATATCCGATGCACCTCCTGCGGATTATCCAGTGTCATGATCAAAAAATGCTCCACGCCAAACAGATGATATGCCAGCGTCCACGGCCCGAAAACTTTGCCGATTAATGCCACTTGATTGGCGTATCTTTTCTTCAGCAGCCTCAAGGCCTGCACAATCACTGCCAGCGGCGGCCGCTGTAGCAAATCCGGCGGGATGACAATATCTGCCGCCGTACGCCAGGGATGTGTCTTGGCTTCTGGCATCATATCCCGCCGCCCCCAATCCACTTCACAGCCCAGCGCCGCTGCCTCATGCTGCACGGAAAAATATGGCATGATAGTATCATAGCCCAAAATCTCATAGCTTGTCGCCGCCAGCTCCGCCATCGCTTCCGCTTCTTGATGCGCCTCCGGAAAAAAGCTCCCACAGGCTTCCATCAACTCTATAGTCGCCACAGACACGGCATTGCCCACACACGGCCGATCGGTCGGCTGGCGACGCAAAGCAGTTAAAAATCGCTCTCGGGATGTCATCGGCGTGCCTCAAAGCAGGAATTTCTCACAGTGCTAAGCTGGATGTTGAATCTCGCCTTTGGGCAAACAGGGGCGCGCAAAAAAGCACAAAACAGTGCGCGCGGGGAAATCGTTCCGCCTTTAAAATCTTAAAAGGACTCTCCTGAGTCGTCCGGCTTCTCTCCCAAAGTCCACGCTTGCCCCAGGATTTTATGGCCTTTGTCCTTCCAGAGCCGCCCGTGCGATGTCTTCTCCCGGAGGCTCGGCCTCGGGATCGTCTGTGAGCAAGAGGGCATCCAGCCGCGGATTAAGCGCCGCTGTTCCGGGCCCCTCCCGGGCCACGACCCGAAATGTAAAAGGCCCCTGTGGCAAATAGAGCTGAATAGGCGCTCCGGGAATCTCACTGGTGGAGCCGCCGCCCCGCCCTGTCCAGTGCCAGCGCTCCACTCCTCCGAGCCCGCAATTCCCAATCGCGTTTCCCCCCTCCAGCGACAAAGCCGCCAGCGGAATCCACAGCCCAAAAGACATATCCCCGCCACTGGGATAGCGCACGCGCGCCCATAATGTCCATAGCCCCTCGTGGGGGATGTTTACGGTGTATTCCGCGTACCACTCTTGAGGCTGTTGGGGATTGGGATGGCCCGTGCAGACGACAAAATCTCCATACGCGCCTTCATCACGCAAGCCCAGCCGACTTCCGAGCGCCATTTGCCCCACGAGCCGGCCGCTTTCGGCTTGCAGCCACAGCCTTTGCGCGGGCTGATGGATAGCCTCTGCCGCCTCCAGCGCCTTTTGCAGCTGCTCCACAGGCACATTTGCGATGAGCGCCAGCCGCCGATTCCCCACATGCAGCTTCACACGCTCGCCGCGTTCCCCAGCCGCCTCAATGGGCACGCGCTGCCCGCCTAAATCCAGCACGCGCACTTGCGAAGGCGCCAGCGGCACAATCAAATCCGCTTCCCGGATATAATGCCACAGCGTCGCCACAGAGCCATTCCCATAGGCGCCAATCATGCCCCGGATTTCTCTGCCCCCCGCAATGTTCGCCAGCGGCTTTACGGGCACAAAATGCCGCTGCCCGCCCTCCACAATCAACGCAAAATCCTGATCCTTTTGCTGCAGCTGCTGACAGATCGCCTCCTCCACAAGTCGCTTCATTCGCAGCTCTTCATAAAGGCGCACAATTTCCAGAATCCCCGGCGTCAACGGATGGGCTTCCATCTGGCGGAAACTAGTTTCCAGGGAAATCGGCGCATCATAACCCAGCGATTTGCACATCAGATATTCAATCTCATCCAGCTGCAGGCCATCTGTGTTTTTCTGTTTGGGCCAGATGCCGAACCAGCCGAGCTCGCCCGGCATTAAATCTTCCCTTATGGACAGCATATAATCCACGGAGCGATTAATATGCTCCCGCACGGTGGGCCATTTTTCAAGCTGCGCGCCCGCCTGAATGGCGCCATACAAGGTGGCGAGATATACATCCACAGTCCCGCTGCGGGCAAAAGAATGCCACAAAAGATGCGTCATAATCGTTCCCATATGAATAATCGGGCGCTTTTGAATTTTGCGCATTACGGTCTCCTGGAATTTGGAGACATAATAATTGAAGCGCCGCCGATCTACATCTTCGCCCCCGTCAAAATAAATCATATCAAAGCCGCAGGTGTTAAAAATGTGCGCCAGGCGATCTGTCGTCTCCTCAATCAGGCTTGTCTCCTGATCGATAATATAGCCATTGATGCAGCCGTCCACACCGTAATGGCGCACCGGCGTGCCCGCTTTGTGGGCGGCCGCTTTTGTCCCCCACGCCCCTCTTTTGCAGCCGTAAAAGGTGTTATAGACGCCTTCAGGGCCAATACGCTCATATTGAATAATTTCATCCTCAATGATGACTTCCTGATGTTTGCTGACGCCGCCCTCCCACAGTTTCTGGCTCGCCACAGGACTCCCCGGCCATTCCCGCAAATCCCCCTGCACTTTAATCTCTGTTTGCTCGGCTGTAATATCTTCAGCCAGCACATCCTGCCGATCCACCCAGAATCTTTTATCTGGCACAGGCGTCACATAGGCGTCCGTTTTGCTCACTTTGGAGGCAAAACAATGCATTCCCACTAAAATGCCCGCCGCATGCAGCTTATCCACAAAAGCCTTCAAGGCGGCTTCATTGGAAAAACGCGACTCGTTGAAGGTGTAATGCCCGACGGTGCGGCACCAGGAGCCCGAGCTGATCATCACTTGCTTGAAGCCCGTACGGCGACAATATTCAATCACGCGTTCGGCATCCTCTGCGCTGACGGTTAAAAACCAGTAGGAGCCGCGCGGCAGCTCTGTATCCTTGACAGGCGTTCCCGAGGCGTCTTCATTTGTCAGCAAGCCAAACGCATGGGAGGCTTTCCGTAAAATATTTTTAAGGCGAGCAGTGGGACAGACAATCAGGGCGCAGGCGGCGCCCTCCATTTGGGGGCCTGGCGCGTCCTGTGTTCCGGCGCGCAAAATTGTGGCCCCAGCGCCGCGGGAGGCGCCACAATCCGCCTGATGATTGGCCGCCAGCAAGCACACGGCCTGCTGGCTGTCATAAGCGGCGTTCAGCCGCCGCCCGACTTTTTCCGTGATGTTGACGGGAATTTGACATAAAGTGGCACTGTGCGGCCTTGGCCCCTGAATCTGGATTAAACGTAACAATAGCCACTCTTCTTGGGGCACAACTTCATAATCTAACTGTGTGCCTGTTTCCGCAAAGCTGAGCCTCAAATGGCCTCCCTGAAAGGACGCGCCGCTGCATGAAAATTGCCCCTGTGCCGTGCGAATTTGGGCAAAAGGCAGCTTGGCTTCGGCCGCGCATAGCTCCTTGCCGTCGGCGGTGCGCAGAGACAGCCATATGCCTGTGTCGCTGAGCACAATTTGGACTGCCGGCGCTCGCAATATCACATCGGCCTTTGCCCCGGGAAACAATGCCAGCGCGCCGATGATAAGCCATATCCTGAAGCTCATAAGCTGGCCCTGAAAAATGCCCTGAAGCCTCGGGAGCTGTCTCTTCATGGCTTATTCTCCCTTTTTCTCCCTTTTTCGAAAAATCTGGCTCCTGGCTATGGCAGAATATGTATTGTTAAATATTGCGGCTCTTCCGTTTCGCCGCCGGGCCACCAACGACCATATTGTAAAGTCACAAGCGCTTCTCCCGGCTCTTTCGCCTCCAGCAAAAAATAGCGGGTGCCGCCCGCTCCAGGCAAAGCAGGCTTGCGCGGGACGAACTCATCGCCGGCCAGCGTTAATAATTCAGGCGGCGTCCAGAGGCAGCGCCATTGATAGCCTGTGCTGGGATTTTCCGACAGAACTATTTCTACAGTTTCTCCCACTCTTATCGTAATTGTCCCGCCCAATTCGGCTTCCGTCACACGCACTGTGGCTTCAAAAGGATCTTCATAGGAAGCGCCGCCTCCACAGCCGGCTAGCAGGGCAACAAAAGGCAAAATCGTCAGGGCCAATCTTTTGCAAATTTGTTTCGCCATAGCCCGGCCTCCTAATCAAAGTCTCACCAGATTAATAATCCATAAGGATCAATGGAGCAATCGAAAATGCGCGCGTTGGCTTCTCGCAACGCGTTGCGAAGGGCATAATCCTTGTTGGGCGCGGCCATAAACAACATCGTGCCGCCGCCGCCCGCGCCACACACGCGTCCGCCTGTGGCGCCTGTGCGCAAGGCAATTTCATAAAGCTCTTCTATGCGCTCATTCGTCACTTCCGGATGCAGGCGTTTATGCTGGCGCCACACTTCCGTCAAAAGCGGCCCGATTTCGCCAATTTTGCCCCTTGTCAAACAGCGTCGAATTTCTTCCGCCAAGCCGCTCATTGTCTGGAGCGCCTCGATTACATCTCTTTTTCCCTCCTTAAAGCCCTGAGCCACTGCATCCAGAATCATTTTGGCTGGGCGGCTGATGCCTGTAAAACACACGATCATATTTTTTTCCAGCTCCGCTAGCGAAGCCAGGCTTAAAGGAAGTCGATTGACTTCAATATGCCAGCCCACTTCATCAGGCCAATATTTCATAAATTTCACGCCGCCGCCAGTCACAGGGGCATATTGATCCTGCCAGCCATACATCACGCCCAACGCGGCTTGTTCACATTCACGCGCTAATTCCGCCATCTCATGAGCTGTCATGCCTTTTCCCGTCAATGCATCCAGAGCCGCGATAATGGAGGTCGTTATCGTCGATGAAGAGCCCAAGCCCGCGCCGGCCGGCATCTCTGAATAAGTCGTCATCTCCAGGCCACGCGTAATCCCAAAACGCCTGAGGATTTCCTGAACAAGCCCCAGCTCCCCCTGTGCATTTAATTCAGCCGGGCTGGGGACAATCACGCGTTGATTGCCGCGATCCGGCGCCTGCAGAATAATCATCTCATCCTCACGGGGGATTACATGGCAATAGATATATTTATTAATAGTGGCATTGACGATGGAGCCGCCAAAACGCCGACACGCCGGAATGTAATCGGTCATCCCCACAAAATCCACCCGCAAGGGCGAACGGACATTAATTGCGCGGATATCGGACATTCTTGCTCCTTTTTGAGAATGTGTGCTCCAATTGTTGCATTGCGCTGCAGGAAATTGTTCTTCAGGATAACATATAAGTATTTGGCTAGATGTTAAATTTCTCCTTTTTTTGTCTTTTTCCTATTCACAAACTCAAAGGTAAAGGAATTAGCATTGGCTTTGAGAGGGTTTTAAAGGAAGGCGGGCTGGCGAAACGAATATTGCATAAGCAATAGCTATATATTTTTCTTAAATTAGAAAATAAAGCATAAAGGAGCAAACATGCCTTCGCCAAAACGCCTTCTGCTCTTGACGGATAGTCCGCAAAATCCATTCGCTGCCCATCTTTCCCTGTTATATCCCCAGCGGGTGACTATCTGGGATTTTACAAAGCAGGAGCATACGCTGTCTCTTTTGCGTCCCTTCGGCTTTGTGATTACATTTGTGACGCAGCGGCGGAATCTGAACAAGCTCGATTATTCTGCCCTGAGAGCCTATGCCGAAAGGGGCGGGATTGTGGCGTCCTGCCTGGCCGAATATGCCTACGGCTGGAATAGCACACATCCTGAAGGCCCCCATCTTGCACTGTTGAAATCTGTCGTATGTGAAGGGGAAATGCCTGGCCTGCGGATTTGCCAAAGGCACGAAATTACGCGTGGCTTTGCGCCGGGAGATGTCATATGGTGGTTTGGCAAAGTCTCCGGCGCCACAACAAACGATCAAAATCCCAATCAATTCTATCAGCGACAATTATTGGGGCTGGAGGGCGTGCCCTCTGTGGCTATCCTGGGCGTTTCGACGCTTAATGGAGGCGCTGTGCTAATAGAGGAGCGGATCGGCCAGGGCCGTATAGTGGCGTTAGATTGGCTCAGCCTTAAGGAGCCTTTTTACAATTCATATGGCAGCACAAACAAATATTTGTTTTTGGGCAATCTTATCGGCCAAAGTGTCCGCTATGGAAAACATTATCCCTGCAAATGGCCCTACGATCAATTCTGTGCCTATATGAAAGAGCTGGCGCAAAAATATCCTGCGCTCACATATACAGAAGAAGGCCTCGCCAGCGATGGCCGCCCTGTTGCCAGTCTTTCGGCGGGCAATCCGCAAAAGCCGGCTTTTCTCTTTTTTAACGGAATACATGGCTGGGAATGGGAAGCCGGTTATGGCTTGCTTCATTTGATGGAGATTTTCGCGGAAGCGCCGCCCGAAAATCTGTCTTTGGATGATTTCTATGTAAAAGTCATCCCCCAGCTAAATCCCTACGGCTATGATCATGATTTTCGGCACAATGCCCGCGGCGTGGATCTCA
>CAZUOJ010000116.1:0-11257 GCA_964622325.1 uncultured Armatimonadia bacterium | reverse complement strand
TTGATCCTCAATGAAAAAGCATGTATCGTGGACGCCCATCTCGACAAGCAAAGGCCGCGGCGCGATTAAGCCTGCAATATCATGTGTGTCGAAATATCGATAAATGCCCGGGACCATCTGGGAGCCGCACCAATTGGCGCGCTGAATCGCAAACTTCTTGAACGGATTCAAATAGCCGATAATGTCCGCACACTTTATGCGGGGCTCAGCGGCTGTTGTGAAGGTCGTCATTGTGCCGCCCTGGGATAAGCCCATCATCCCAATGCGTTCGGGATCCACTTCCGGCCGACTTTGCAAATAATCTAGGCAGCATTTCATATCCCAGATATTCAGCGTCAATGTATAGACGCCGAACATCGCGCCCCGCAAAAAATGCACATTGCATTTATCCCTACCTGGATAGGGATTGCCCCCATCAGCGCGTTCGCCAAACACCCGCAAATCTGGACTCAGCGTCACATAGCCCTCTAACGCCATAATCTCGCCGTAATTGTAATTGTGCCGCCGAATATTATCTTCCAGCTCTGGCGTGGAATGATTGCCGGCCACGGGCTCCTTGCCGTAAGGCCCATGGCCATGGCTGCATAAAATCGCCGGATGGCTCTTATCCGGCTTCAAATCCTTCCGCCGCAGCACAACACACGGCACAGACATGTTTTCTTCTGTGTCAATAATCACGCGCTCCCGAATGAGGCCATTGTCCTGTTCCACGCTATAGATGATGTCTGGCGCCAGCGGAACGGGCTGGGGGAATTCCCCCAGAAGCTCAAAATATTTTTCCAGCGCTTGCTTCTTCCAGGCTTCAAAATCGGCTTGCGTACGGCCTTGAAAGCTCAAAAGCGGCGTCCAATTCTCCGCCATCTTGTTGAAATATTCAATCATGGAAAAATTACGCTTGGCCATAAAAAATCTCCTTAAAATAAAATGGGCCGCAAAATTTAGAATAATATTTCCTGCCGGATATTTATTCTCCTGCTCTTCCGGGCAAAAATGCCCGCCTCACCTATGCGTTAAGGAAGCTGTTTGCAGGCTGGCGTACATGCTATAATGGGAGCATGTTTTCCTCTTTGCTGATAAAGCCGGCAGGGGCCGATTGCAATTTAGCCTGCTCCTATTGCTTTTATCGTCCCAAGGCGCATTTATATCCGCATACACAAAAGCCGCGGATGTCTGCAGAGATTTTGCGTGAGCTTGTGCGGCAATATCTCTCTATGGCGTGGGAACAATATGCAGCGCCGGCAAATTTAGCCGCACAGGAAAAAGAAAATAGCCAAACGGCAGTAAAGCCGCCTTCAGGACAGAAGGCGGCCGCGTTTTGCTGGCAGGGCGGGGAGCCCACTTTGATGGGGCTGGATTTCTTTCGTCACGCTGTGGCTTTGCAGCAGAAATTTGGCCGGACAGGACAAATTGTTGCGAATTCCTTGCAGACAAATGGCATGCTGTTGACGGAAGAATGGGCGCGTTTTTTGTCACGTTATCACTTCCTTGTCGGCCTTAGCCTGGATGGCCCTCCGGAAATCCACGATGTTTATCGACGTGCACGGACGGGCCAGCCCACGCAGCGGCTGATTGTGCGCGCCTTTCGTCTCTTGCAAAGCCATCACGTGGAAACAAACATCCTGTGTATGATTACATCGCAAAGCGCCCCGCACGCCCGGCGGCTCTTTTCTTATTTTTACGAGCTGGGCGTGCGCTTTATGCAATTCATCCCCTGTGTGGAATGGCATCCGCACACGGGCGAGCCTCTTTCTTATACAGTTTCCCCCCAGCAATATGGGGAATTTCTGTGCGAGCTGTTGGAAGTGTGGCGTCCCTATGCCCGGGAAGTTTCTATCCGCTTTTTTGATGATATCCTGGCCCGGCTGCTGGGCCATGAAGAGCTCGTATCCTGCGAATTTCAGCCTGCGTGCGGAGATTATCTTGTTGTGGAGCATAATGGCGATATTTATGCCTGTGATTTCTTTGTGGATCGGGAGCATTATTGGGGAAATATCGCGCAAACGCCGTTAGCAAATATGGCGAATTTGACCGCTTACAAGGCTTTCGCCGCCGAAAAAAGCATTTTCGCGCCAGAATGTGAGGAATGTTCGTGGCTGCGTTTTTGTCAGGGCGGCTGCCCGCGGCATCGGCGCTTTGGCTCCCGCCCCCAGCCCAGCCCCACCTATTTATGCGCCGGCTATCAGCTTTTCTTTGCGCATGCCCTGCCCACGCTGAATAAAATTGCCGAGGATTACAAACAAAATTCAAGCAAAAAAGCTAATAGTCTAATCTAAACGGAAAGACATAAATCTAAATTGTGTTTCCACTTTCAAATACTTTAATCAAATACTCTAATATGCTACTTAATTATTAAAAAATAAATCAAAAACATAAAATTGGTGCGCGCTGGTGGACTTGAACCACCGGCCTCCACCGTGTCAAGGTGGCGTTCTTCCCCTGAACTAAGCGCGCACAATATGTTTGAATGTATTCGAATATATTTTAGAATATATTTGAATGAAAATCTCTAAAATAATGATGTTTATGAAATTTTCAGTCTGAAAGACTGTTTAAAAGTAAAAATTGTTTTTTATGTAACAGTGCAAAATCGCTTTTAACACGAAAAGCCTTGTGCGAATTTCAGCTATGTGGATGTATTATAGCAAGAAGCGTGCTCTTTGCAAAGAGCTGCTTTGGCGTTCAGCAAAAAATTTTTAAGACGCACAAACATCAGGCAACAGGGAGGCTTGAATGACATCACGGGAGCGCCTATTGACAGCCTTGGATCATCGCGAGCCGGATCGTGTGCCTTTTGATCTGGGCAGCACATTTGTCACAGGCATTACCCGCAAAGCCTATCACTCTTTGCTGGAGGCCCTGGGCGAACGCCAGCGCCCGGAGCCGCCGATTCTGGATCCCGTACAGCAATTAGTTTTGCCCGATCAGGATATCCTGGATCGCCTGCATGTGGACACGACAAGCCTCTTGCGCTTTCTCCCGG
The DNA here is from genome assembly GCA_964622325.1 of uncultured Armatimonadia bacterium. Classification (GTDB taxonomy): domain Bacteria; phylum Armatimonadota; class Zipacnadia; order Zipacnadales; family UBA11051; genus JAJFUB01. The sequence continues at coordinate 8,277 of CAZUOJ010000116.1, read as the reverse complement.
CCCGGCCTCCCTTAAATCCGCGCGAAGATGAAACATATTTGATGTTTGATGATGTATGGGGCATTAGCTGGCGCATGCCTAAAAGCCAGCAATTGTATTATGATATGTTCAGCCATCCTCTGGCGGGAAAAATGCTTGCCGACGCCAAAACTTATTCGTGGCCCGATCCCACAAAATCCTTTGACAGGCATTATGTGCGCTCTATTGCGCAGCGCCTCCATTCTGACACACAGAAAGCCATTATTGCGCCCGGCTTCGGCTCGGGCATTCTGGAGCTCACCTTATGGCTCCAGGGCTTTGCGCAGGGCTATATGAATTTGCTCGCCGACAAGCCGCTGACTTGCTATTTGCTGGACAAAATCACGGACCTCAAAATGGCTTATGCAGAATTGCTCTTAGAAGCGGCGGGCGATTATTGTCATGTTTTTTACACGGGCGATGATGTAGGCCATCAACACGGCCCTGCCATTCGCCGGGAGCTGTTTCGCGAGCTGCTTTTGCCGCGTTATCAGCGCTATCATTCTTTTATTAAGCTCAAAGCTCCCCATATTAAAATTTTCTTTCATTCCTGCGGATCTGTGTATCAGCTCTTGCCCGATCTCATTGAAAGCGGCATCGACATTCTGAATCCTGTACAAGTGAATGCGGCTGAAATGGGCGATACAGCGCGCCTGAAGAAGGAATTCGGAGGAGAGCTGATCTTCTGGGGCGGCATTGATACTCAGCATGTTATGCCTTATGGCTCTCCCGAGGATGTGAAAGAAGAAGTGCGGCGGCGACTGGAAGATTTAGCTCCTGGGGGCGGCTATGTGTGCACAGCTGTACACAATATCCAGGCCGATGTGCCCGGCGAAAATGTCCTCGCTCTCGTGGAAGCCCTGCTCGAATATGGACAATATCATTGAAGAAGACAAAGCTCGTTCGCCGCAGCGCCTCATTTCCAGGCCAAGGCGGAGGCGTGCAATATCTCTATTTTTTCTGGCGTGGGCGCTATGGCTTGGGCGTGAGCAATTTTGTGGGATCCGGGCTTACATAAGGCGACACATCGCCCTGAAAATATACTGTTAAATCATTGGAGATATCTTCCCCTGTGAGCCCCCACACGCGGCCCTGCGCTCCCGGAGGCACTGTGATGGACATTTTTTCTTCGGATCCCAAATCTCCCTCTAGATACGCCACGGGCTGGCCATCGGGGCCATACACAGTCAATTTTCCGCCCCGGCCCGCCGCCTGCCCCGCTGCTTTCGCTACAATCGCAAATTGCTGCGCGCCCTGAGGCACATAAAAATATAATCGCCCCATCTGGCCATTGACTGTGAATTTGAGCTTTTCGCTGGCTGCAAAACTATAGGGCTGTTTGGAAAGCATTTCTACAGCATGACTGTTATTCCGCGAGGACACAATTATCATATACACGCCCGCCTGATACGCAAGAAAAGAGACTTCCTGGCTCTCTTTCAGCTTAATATAGCCCTCAGAAAGTTTTTCTCGATCTGGCCGCACGACAAGCCATGTTGTGCCCGGACGATAATTGGCCAGCTGAATATTTGTTATGCGCACTGTCACAGTCTCCTGTGCCTGCGCGAAGACAAACAAAACATGCCGATGACGCAAACGGGGGCACGTCACAGGCCCCATAGAGAACGGCGGCATTTCGGGCGCCGGCTGGAGCGCGGGAATAGGAATATCATTGTATGTGAGCACGAGAGGAGGCGGCTCAAAAGGCCGAACTTTTAACGCTGAAACATATGCTCCGTCCGTGGCCATAAATTTATCGATCTCCGCGTTGGCGACTTTCATCGCCTCCCAATAGCGTTCCCCCGGCTCAGGCAAATGATAGCCCTGGGGCAGCTTCGCCGGATCGCCAAACAAGCTCTCGTATGTATAAATCCAATAGCCAGCAGCACTGACGGCACAGGCGTAAAATTGCTCCGCCAGATTCTCCGTGGGGAATTGTTGCAGCCACAGGCCCGGGACAAACAGAACATGGGCGGGCATGGCGGCGAATTTCTGGATTTGCTGCGGAATATATTCTGTGTAGCCGGAACTGTATGTGCTTTCGGAGAAGGCTAATACAGGATGTGTCTCCGTGCCCAGCCCCCGGGCCATGCCCTCCATAAAAGCCAAAGGATAATCCAAAAGCAGCACGCCTAAAAGAAAATCCGGCTGGCGAGCGTGGCATTGCTGCTCCAGCCGCGCGCAAAATGAACGTATGCAGCCAATAAAATGCGCCACGAAACGCTCCTGCAGGCCATTTTCCTGGAGCCATGAGGCGCGCTGCGCGGCGGGCAAATCCGGCAACGCGCGCCCCGCAGCCTGTCCAAATTCCCGCCAGCAATCGGCACAATAGCAGGGGCTTGTATAGACAGTGTGATCGGCTGCATACATTTCGGGATCAATAATGCAGCCCTGCAAGCCAAGCTGCGAAGCGTGTTCCGCCAGCCATACGGCGCGGCCAATGATGTATTTTTCCCAGAACGCTTCATCCAGCGGGCAGGGCGTTCGGGGCATAATTTGGCCTGTAGGGGCGACTTCCCGTTTGTCTGAAAGCAGCGCCTCCGTATTGCTGCCCCGAAAATTGAAGACGGGCATCAGCCGCAGGCTATAGGTGCGGGCGGCCTCGCCCCAGGCCTGCAGCTGTTTTATGTTTTCTTCTGTTGGCGGTGCCTGCAGGCCGCCGAATTTGGGCATAAGCAAATTCATTCCCACAGCTTTCATTTGCGCCAGCCCTTCGGGCTTGAGGGCTGCCCCCATATAGCCGCCGCGTATTTTTTCGCGAAAAATCCAATCATAGCAGCTGGCGGGCGCCCCCGAGGCCAGGCTCGCCACACTATAAAGCAAAACGAGCCATATAAACAGAAAGGAATGCTTCGGCATAATGTTTTCCCCCATCTGAACATTGCCCGAATTTTATAAGACGAATTCCTTTCTGCTGAGCGCATTCCTTTGACAGGAAAAACTCTTTGCTGTGAGAAAAAGGATACCTTAAATAAAAAAATCATAGGAGAGGGCTATGCGCATTCTCGCGTTGATTCTGGCTTTGCCTTTAGGGGCGTCTGCAGGACAGGCCGAAATGTACGAGGCTTTTAGCACAGGCGCTTTTATCTTGCAGTTGCCCTTCGAAAGCCAAATTTCTCCCCGCGTGTATATTCGTGCCGGGGCAAGCCCCTGGCGGCCTGCGGCATACGAAAGCAAAGCCGGACAATTAATTTTTCGGCTGGATCCCGCTCAGGAGCATTCCAGCGAGATTAAGCTTTTGATAAATCCGCCGGCGGGGCTTGTGCTCAATGATGAGGCGGGCCCGCGCCTCATAGGCGTGAAGGCGGATGACAGGGCTTTGCGGGCCGCGCCTCTCGTGGATTTGGGAAACATTTCCCAGCTGCCTAAAAGGCTGCTCGTAGCTTTCGCCGATGTGGAAAATGCCCTGTTGCCCCGCAGCTGGCAGGTGAAATTAGATGGCAAGCCCTGGCCCAGCCCCTTTTTCGTTTCCCAGCCTTCGCCCAAACAGATACGCTTCAGTGTGCCCTTGCACGCATCGTTTGTGGAATATGGGCCCCACGAAATTCTTTTTTCCGTAAAGGACAATTCGCCACAATACAATGAGGGGCGGGCGATGATGCGTTTCCAGTATGTGGAAAGCGACAATGTGGCGCTGGCAGCGCGGGGCGCCACTGTAAAAGTGGATAGCTGCTTTCCGGGCTATGAATCTTTAACACCGTTAAACGACGGCTTTACGGCGCTGACGGGGGAGAGCTGCGGCAATGATGTGACATGGGCGTCCGCGGAATTGCCTGCCGATCATTGGGCGGAAATTATCTTCCCCCAGCCCATGCTTATTCGTGAAGTTACGATTTATTGGGCGGCATATACACATGAAGTGCATACGCCACGGCAATTTCAGATCCAGGTTCCGGCAGGCGAAGGCTGGCGAACTGTCTATGCCTCGCCTCCCGAGGGGGAAAAGCCCCGCCCGCTAACGACGGTGCGCTTTGCCCCTGTAAAAACACAGCGTTTCCGCGTGTTTATGCCGGCGGGACAGGGCTCCCCCACACGCCCCAATCTGCTCTGGATCGCCGAAATCAAAGCCCGCTAAATGTTTTTACGCTGGGCTCATTATGCCTGCAAGAGCCTCAATGGCTTTTGGGGAGGGAAACACAATGGAACTGTTATTGATTGATAATCAACAGCGCAGAATGGCGGAAGAAGTAAGGGCGCATTTGCAAGAAGCTCAAATAGGCCGACTCGCGATAGCTTTTGTATCGCAGCCAGGATTGGCTGTAATTCAAGAAGCCTTGACGAAAGCGTTAGAGCAAAGAGCCCAAATAGAATTTCTAGTGGGATTGGATTGGCAAATTACAGAGCCTTCGGCCTTATCTGAACTGTATCAATTGAGTCAACGCTACAAAAATTTGTCCTTATATTGCTACGCTTCGCCACAAATCGGCGCTTTTTATCATCCCAAGATATATCTTTTTCAGAAATCTAAAGATACGGCGACTTGTATTATCGGCTCATCCAATCTGACGCGAGGCGGATTAATAAAGAATATTGAAGCTAATGTGTGTGTAACGGCGAGCTTTGCTGAGGAATTTCTCGCGGACGCGTATGGACTTTATCTGCAATTGAAGTTTATGCCGCGACGCGTGGAGCCAGATAAAGAATTCGTACAGCTGTATGAAGAATTATGTAAACATCAACAAAAAATGAAACAAACGGGGCAAAGAAAGGATGTGTCTTTGCTTCGTCTGCAGCAAGCCCTCACGGCGAAATCCGCAGCTTTATCCCCGCCTAAACGAACAAAACGCGATCTAGTGGGATGGCTGGATGCTGTATATGATTTGCTTCCAGAAGGCGAATTCACAAATCAGGATGTTTATAGATACACGGCGGAATTGCAGCGTCGCTTTCCCCAAAATCGCAACATCAAGGCCAAAATTCGCCAACAATTGCAATATCTGCGCGATATGGGCTTTTTGGAACATCTCGGGCAGGGGCATTGGCGCAAGCTGTAATTTCAGCCAAGCTCGTCGGAAAACGCCATAGGCCTTTGCTCCAAATAATCCTCAATTCGTGCGCGGGCTATGTGCAAATATGTCGGCTCAAGCTCTATGCCGACGAAGCGCCTTTTCAATTGTAAAGCCGCCACGGCTGTTGTGCCGCTTCCCAAAAATGGATCTAATATTATATCTCCCGGACGAGACGCTGCCAACAAGATCCGCTCCAAAAGAGCAAGCGGCTTTTGCGTAGGATGTTTTCCTAATTTCTTTTCGTAGGGGCGCGGAGGCAATATGCCCCAGATATTTTTCATCTGCCGGCCAGCTCTGTCAAAAGGCTCATTAGAAAGTCTCTTCATAAGCTCATAATTGAATATATAGCGTGATTTATGGGAGCGCGCGGCCCAGATAATCGTTTCAGTGGCATGTGTGAAGCAACGACAGCCTAAATTAGGCGGCGGATTTAATTTATACCATATTATATCATTTAGAATACGAAATCCTAATTTTTGTAAGGCAAACCCTACGGAGTGGATAATATGATGTGTTCCTGAAATCCATATTGTTGCATCGGGATGCATAACACGACGACAGGCTTCCAGCCATTCTAAAATAAATTGATGATTGGCAATAACGCCGTGGGAATGATCCCACGGGCCTTTGTTAACATTGGCACGCTTTCCGCTTTGACAAGTTGTGCCATTATTTGATAGAAAATAAGGTGGATCGGCAAAGATCATGTTAAAATGGCCTACTGGCAAAAGAGCCAAAATATCCCGACAGTCACCCCAATAGAGAGTGACATCTGAAGCCTCAAAATAGATGGAGGCGGGCTTGGACATTGAGAAGGCGAACTGTCGGCAAGATCACTATTATGATCTAAAAGCGTCTGATCGTAGATCGCCTTCCGGCTGTTGTCAAGGCTCTTTTTTGGGGATTTTGTATTGATTTTTTTACGATTTTATTTGTAAAAGGAGGAATACAATAAATGTCTGAAGCTTGTTTGGGATTTGGGATTGTGGGATGTGGGCTGATTTCCAGCTTTCATGGGAAGGCGATTCAGGCCACTGAAGGGGCCAAGCTGATCGCCGCCGCGGATATGCGTCCGGAACGCGTCGAAAAATTTTGCGCGGAATTTGGCTGCGAGCCCGCTCCCTCATTTGAAGCCCTGCTCGCCGATCCGCGCATTGATGTCATCAATGTCCTGACGCCCAATGCCACGCATGCCCAATTCGCTCTTCCCGCCATTGAAGCGGGCAAGCATGTCGTCATTGAAAAGCCGCCTGATATGACTCTGGAAAAAGTGGACGCCATGATTGAAGCGAGCCGGCGCCGCGGCGTTAAAGTCGCCATCTCCTTGCAAGTGCGCTTCCGCGAAGCCATTCAGGCGATGTATCAGGCTGTTCAGGAAGGGCGTTTCGGCAAGCTGCTGTATGCCGGCGCCCATATGAAATGGTTCCGCGACACGGCCTATTATCTGTCTGACAACTGGCGCTCACAGCGCGCACAGGGCGCGGGCGTCACGATCCAGCATGCCTTCCATTATATTGATCTGCTGCATCATCTGATGGGCGAAGCCGAAAGCGTCTGTGCCCGGATGTTCAATATCGCCCATCCGGAAGTGCAGCTGGAGGATACGCTGCAGGCCTTCATCAACTGGCGCAATGGCGGCAAGGGCATCGTGGAAGCCAGCACGGCCCTGTGGCCCGGCACAGATGTTCGCATTGAGCTGAACGGCGAAAATGGCACGGCGATTATGCAGGGCGAACGCATCATCACATGGCAATTCCGCGACGAACGGCCAGAAGATGAGCAGATTCGCCAGATTGGCAGCGCCGAAATCAAGACAGCCGCCAGCGGCGCCGCAGATTTCGCCTTTACAGAACATCAATATATGATTGAGGATATGGTGCGGGCGATCCGGGAAAATCGCGAGCCCTTTGTGACGCTGGAAAAAGCCCGCGGCACGCTGGAAATTGCCCTGGCCATGTACGCCAGCGCCGATCAGGGCAGCGTGGAAATTGCGTTGCCTTTGAAAGCCTCTATAAATCTTTAGTCAAAATAGGGGCGCCTGGCCTGGGGGCCATAAGCCTAGCGCCCCAACGCAACAGAAAAAAAAATATCTCCGGGGACAAAGGGCAGGCGAGGACGCCTGCCCTACAATCTTTGCGAGGCCGATACAAGAGGTTTTTCGGCTGGCGAAATGGCCTGTATAGGAGGGACATATAAGGGATGCAAGGGGCATTATATTTATATGGGCAGATTAAGCGTATTGGGCATAAGGGGCATAATATGCGTAATAGGCGTAAAAAGATGTCTGCCGCAATAGATGTCTGCCGCAATAGATGCCTGCCGCAATAGATGTTTGCCGCAATAGATGTTTGCCGGAAGATAAAGATGCACGAGCCTAAGAGAAGGCTTGCGTTTTTTTCGGGACTAATTTTTCGCAGACAAGGGGGATATTTTGGGCGCGCGCAAATGTTCTAAACATAACGGAATAAATAGAGGCGTGACGGATAAGAGCTTATTTTTCAGGGTACAATCATTATATGCATAACGGGCGCAAGGCCATCATATGGCGCTTTCCGCGCCAGGCGTTCACATTAATTGAATTGCTTGTCGTTATTGCCATTATCACGATTCTGGCGGGCATGCTGTTTCCTGTTTTTGCGCGCGCCCGGGAAAAAGCCCGCGCGACGCGCTGTATGGCTAATTTGAAACAGATTGGCCATGCGCTGCAAATGTATATGGATGATTACGATGGCCTTTATCCCTGGGGCATAGATCCGGCGGATCAGAATCTCCCCCAGATCTGGCGTGATTTTCCTGTATGGCAATCTTGGATTCCTTATATGCCCCTTATGCACGAACTTGTGAATCCCTATGTGAAAAACAAAGAAGTCTGGCATTGTCCTTCCGACACGGGCTTTGAGGAGCTGGAGGACACAGGGCTGCCCATGCCCGCCCATCCCTCCTGCTTTGCCGCCTACGGCACGAGCTATCTGTATCGCACCGAATTGACATTTCGTCAGGCGTCGCAAGAAAGCCTGGCCCATCCCGCGGAAATCAATGTGATGTTTGATGGCCATGGCTCGTGGCATGGCGGGCGCGGCTTTGCCCACGGCCGCTGGAATATCCTCTACGGAGATGGCCATGTAAAATCCGCTAATCGGGAACAACACGATCGTGCCTGGAATACGCCCGTGTATTAAGCCCCGGCGTTTTTCTTCTTAGCCCCGCCACGCGCTTTTTTTCCTGCTTTTATTGTTCCTTTTGCGCTTTG
>CAZUOJ010000115.1:0-11356 GCA_964622325.1 uncultured Armatimonadia bacterium | reverse complement strand
GGCTCCATATCTGCCAGCAAAAAGGGATCATACAGGCCTGTAAAAGGCGGCTGCAGAAATATCTTTGCCCTGTGAATATCTCCCAGGCCGCGCTGACGCAGGACAGCCGCCATCAACGGAGGCACGCCCAAAGCCTGCGCCAGCGCCTGCTCAAAAACATAATCCCGTTCTCGCACTTCCCAGATGTTCTGCTGTGTCATTGAGGGGGAAATCGGGGCCTCCTGCTATTTTGGCTTTGATTATGTCCAGTATACGAATGATGAGCTGATAAAGTCAACTCTAGAAAGAAAACAAAGCAAAAGCCTCCGCCTGAGCCAGGAAAAGCCAGAGCCGCCCAAAATGTTTGTTCTGCAGAGGAACATGCCGCCGCACATTTTCTCGTATTCCTGCCTCATCCTTTTCGGAGTGGCCTTGACGCCGGCAAAAGCTGCCTGTACACATCCCCTCCTCTCCTCGCCGCCTAGGGCTCAGGAGATTTTTGCGACAGAGCCCAGCAAGCTTTGCGGCGGCTATGTCAGACTGACGGAAAGCCAGCACTCTAAAAAAGGCTCCCCCTAGATTTCCGCTCCAGGCCAGCCCCCTGGATGGAAAAAAACAATAAAAAATATGCCCGGCTTCCCCCCTGCATTTTTTCGTCGCCATGTGGCAAAGCCACAGCCAGAAGGCATTGGCTTTGGCGCTCGGGAGCCCAAATAGCGTCTCTTTTATGTTTTTATGGCCCCAATGGATTCAGGGCGCCGCGAGAACGAGCAAATTGCCGTCTTCGGTGCTGACTGCTAAAGCGTTTCCGCAGGCTGCCATCCGCAGCGTTTTCGCTTGCGCCGCATATTGATACAGCAATTGTCCTGTCGCCGCTTCCTGCACATATATATGGCCATCCGCGCAGCCCACAGCGCAAACGAGCTTATCGGCCAGCTTTGTCACGACAAGCGCCTGTACGGGGCTGCCCCAATCCCGCCGCCATAGCATTTTCCCGGCCCCATCCAGACAATACACATTAAAGGACAGCGAGCCCACGAGCACTTCCGCCTTGCCATCCCCGTTTACATCCGCCGTCTGCAGGGCCTGCACTTCATCGCCTGTATGAAACAGCCACAGCCGTTTCCCCTCGGCGCTGACGGCGTGCACTTGCGAATCGGCTCCGCCAAAAAGCACTTCTTGCTTGCCATCGCCATCCAGATCGCCTGCTGCCACGGCATTGCAGGTGGGGCCGCTGACATTATAGCCAAAGCGCCGCGTCCCATCCGGATTAATCACATGCCACCAGTAATATTCTGTGCTGGCGATAATTTCGTCTTTTTTGTCGCCATCCAGATCCGCGGCGGCGCCGGCTGTCGCGCCGTGGACGCTTTCGTAGCGCCAGATTTCTTTGCCCTGGCCGTCCACTGCATAATAATGCCAGTTATCTGCGCCTGCCACGACCGCCTGCTTGCCTGTGCCTGTCAAATCCGCCGCAAACACGGTGCGGAAATGTGCTGGCTCCTTATAAAATGGCGGCGTAAAAATCCAGAGCTGCTGGCCCTGAGCATCGAGCGCCACTAATCGCGAATCCATACAGCCAGCGACAACTGTAAGCTGGCGATTGCCGGCAAAGTCCACCGCCGCCATGCTATTGACAGCTGTGCCGCAATCTGCCTTCCACAGAATTTGTCCTTCTGCATTAAAACAATACACAACGCCATTGCTGCTGCCCGCCAGCAATTCCGGCTGGCCATCATTGTTTACATCCGCCGCCTGGAGAGCCTGGAAGCGATGTGTAGGCAGGCCGGCGGCATATTTTTGCGCCATATCCAGCGCTAGCCCCGTCCGTGTGCCCCATAGCTGCAGCTCCGCTAAATACAAGGCGGTGCCAGGCCGCGGCGTTAACACAAGCCGTAATTGCCGCGCCTTGCCTGCAAGCGACATTTCGTAGGTATGGGGCCCATAGCCCGGCTGGCCCCAATTGCCATGAATCTCCGTATCTATCAATTCCCCTAATTTTCTTTGATCCCGGCGGAAGCCGTCATTGCTGGCCCACACTTCCATTTTGCTCAACTGAAAGAGCCGCCCCTTGGAGGAAGAAGTGGCGAACCACGCCTGTAAAATCAGGCGCTGCAGCTCATAGACATTGTCCAGCTCCAGATTAAGAGTGACTTTCTGATCCACATCCCACATCACGCCGCCATCTGTGGCCAGAAGCACGCCATCCACGAGATTATCTAATGTATTTGTTTTGTCCGTGGCAAAGATATTTTGAGGCAAAGGCTCCGGCTCACAGGAAAGCTTCAATCCCGCCTCCACGGCCTCAAATGCCCGGGCATTGTTTGTGAGCAGATATGAATCCAGCTTCTGGGCAAAAGCCCATCGCTGCTTGAGCGCAGGCGCAGCTGCCGCTCCTGTGGCGGGCGGCGCGGCGGGCGGCGCCGTGGCTGCGATCATTCGCAGAAAGCCTTGAATTTCCTGAGCCGTAGCCCGCACATCTGTTTGCCGGCGGACAATTTTTTGTTCCATCCGTGCCTGTGTCCGGGACGGCGTATGCAGCTCCGCCTCTCCTGTCGCCAGATCCAGCTCCACATCCGCTCCCTCCGGGAATTGTTCCTGTAGCCCCATAAATCGCGCCTCCCGCACGCCTAGGGCCACGCCCTTTTGCGGCGTAAAGAGCACAGCCGCTATCCTCCCCTGCGCCTCCCCCAGCAGTGCAATCCGTCCCTGAGCATCGGGAAGCCCCACGACTACAGGATCGCCGTCCCCTGTAATGACAGCCAGATTATCCCGCACTCGCGCAATTTTAACGGCCGAAGGCTGCGTCCCGGAAGCATGCAGCACTGTAAACAAATTGAAAGTCTCGCCCGCCTGCAGGGCCTTATTAAACACGCATTGCATCACGCGCACGACGGGCTTATCCGCATAAGGATAGCTGGCCCAATTCGCGCCTGTCACTGGATCCTCAGATAATAGCACACGGGCATCGGCGGTGGTGGCAAAGCGCGCCCATTGCCCGCCCTGTTCCACATCCATCGCCGGGCCATTGAGCTTGGCTTTGCCCACTGTCTGCCAAAGAGCGCGGAAGCTATAATCTCCTGGCTCCCGGGCAATCATCTGATCCGCCACAATAAACATCCGGCCCTTCAGCCAGAACACAAAGCGCCGCCAATCCACGCCCGCATAATGGCGATATGTCGTGACGGAAATCGCGGCCGAAGGCAAATCAGCGGCCTGCTCCAGCTCGACAAAATCGGGAATGGGGGCGGATTGCCCCTCTTTCAAAATCAGCACGCTGTTATGATATTTGGGCAGGGCTTTGATGTAATCGGCATCGGCAAGCCAGACGCGCTCCTTTTCTGTCCATTGGAGCACGGCATTGCCATCCATATGTCGATGGCCGCCGCCAGAAAGCCCATCTAACAATAAATAGGCCTCCTGCGGATTAAAGCTGTTGCGAAAGGCGATTTTATCAAAAGCCTTCTCTAAGGGCACGCTGCTTTTTTCGCCGCCCATAGATTTATGCCAGATGCCGTCCAGAGGCACGACGGAAAATTTCGCTAATTCTGTGGGCTCGCGGGCCGCTCCGCCCGGATCATATTCCCATAAAGGCCGGGAATTGCGCAGGGGAAGCTTCTTGTCTATCGCCCAGCGATACGCTCCGTCGCGATAAAACCATTCTGCCATCCGCAGCAGGGGCATTTCCGAAAACCAGCATTTCCATTCGCCCGTGTCGCCGTAAGGCACTTGATAGCCCAAATTGTTCATCGTAATGAGGGCATAATTGGCCATGATGCGGGCATGCCCATTTTCAAAAACTGTTAAATCGGGCTTGCTTAAGGCATAGCGCAGGATATGCACATTTGTCAGCCATTGATAGCCATTGCAATCCTCATGGGCTTTTGTGTGTTGCGCCAGCTGTGTGAAACATTGATCGCCGTAATGTTGCCACTGCTTTCCCTCTACTGAGTCATAATATTTCGCATAATATTCCCCCGCCAGATACATTGCTAACGCTGCGAATGTGCCATGATTGGATACAGAACGCCCCGCGGCCGCTGTTTGCGCTGCGCCCACGCCTTCGGGCACGGCCGCCTCCTGAATCCATTGAAACAGAATCCGACTCACCTCTAAACGCTCCGCCGCGCTCAATGCGGGCGATTGCTCCACAGCTGCCCACATCGGCATCACGCGATGCCCCATAAAATCCGAATCCATTCCCCACGGCCCCCCGTATGTCTTTGGATTGCTGTCTCGCCATTGTTTAGCCTGGCGCGCCATCCAGACAAAGAGCCGGGCATATTCATCGCGGCCGGAGACAATATATTGCTCCCCCACAGCCGACAGCCGCCCAAACATTCCCGTATGGGCGCCAGTCTCCAGCGCCTTTTGGGCGCTTTGTTGCTGTTCTTTTAGCCATTTGTCATCTAGTGTGGCTGTAAAAGCCGCAAAGCGCTGCTTAACTTCTTCAGCCGGCTTAATCTCACACAGCCGCGGCACGACAATCTTTTGAGGCCGGCCCGCGACTCCGCCGGCTGCCTCCAAAGCTTTTTTGACAGCCGCCAGAAAAGCCGCCACGCCTGCCCGCGCTCCCTGCACATCGCTGGCGCCAATCACAATCGCGTTCGCCTTGTTCTCGTTGCCCCAGGGATTGCTGATTGTGCGCAGCTCATAGCCGCCCGGCCCCGGAAACAGCCCATCCGCTGTCATCATATAATGCGAATACGGATACAGCATCGCCCGATTGTTGCCGACATGTCCCAGGAGCAGCACATTCGTCTCTGGCAGCTGCAGGGCTTGCGGCTCATCGCCTATCCTTGAGGGCGGCTCTACGCCTCCAAGCTCCTGCAGGCCCTTTTTGAGCTCCGCGGCCACAGGCTGCCAGGCCGCTTCCGCCGGCACATAGAGAAGCAATTGCCATTGGCCCTCTTGAAAAATCGTTGTCTCAGGATACAGCGGACGAGCTTCTTTTGCCTCCATAAAGGATCGCGCCTCCGAGGGCACAAGGCGGATATTGTCCAGATACAAATCAAACGGCGCGCCCGCCTCATGTGTGCCCACATAAAATTCCCATTTCACAATCGCACGGCGATTGTCGCTTTTTATTACGCCTGGCTCCCATTGCAAAGGCCCCAGGCTCACGCCCGGCACGAGCTCAAATGTGCTCTTTTCATTCTTCAGCGGGCCGCCCCAGCTCATCCAGCTCAAAACAGTTTGCCCCTGCGCATCGTAGCCGCGGACATATAACGCGCGCGACAGTTGCGGATTGCTTGTCCCCGCCTCAAAGCAAAGCGCTTTGCCTTCCATATTAAGAGGCGGCGTTGTCAACACAAGGCTCAGATATGTATTGCCTGGCGCATCTTTAGGGGATACAGTCGCAGCATGCAAACAGCCTCGGCCTTCAGACACAAAGCGCGCGTCCGTGCTGATTTCCAGCTTCGTTTCGGGAAATTGGGCGCCCATATTCACACGCCAGCCCTGTGTGTCATCACACGAATGGATAAGCTGGGCTTGCGGCTGCGCCCAGGCAGACATCCCCACGCCCGCCACTAATATAAGCACAAACGCTGCACGGCTCATTTTTCCGTCCCTCATTGTTGGGAAATAAGCCTCCCTGCAAAAGGCTTCATTGCCTTAAATGTTTTATGCATTAGCGCGTCCAGACGCAAAGCAGCCAAAACAGACGCCAGCATTGCCTTGGCCTGCCGCGGGCTTTACATATGCTTTTCGTATGCTCCAAAAATTAGAGGGAGCCCCCTATTTTGCCAGCTTATCGCCTTTGAGGCTCCCCATTTCTAAGCGTCCTTTTTGTTTAAGTTCGTTGTGCCTCCAGCCCCGCGCTGACAATGCGGGCTAAAAAGGCCTTGTTTGGGCGCTTTTTCCGTATTCGAATGCCATCTAACGCGCTTATTCTTTTTGCGCAAGCTCCACAACACGCCTGGCGTTTTCGCTGATTTTGGCAAAGCCGTCAATGTACAGCTTCATCAGCTCCATTGTATTGGGCGGATAAACGCCGGCAAGATACGCATGCCCTTCAATGAATTCCACTGTCCGCGGATATTCCTCCTCATAATAAATATTGCCGCGGCCAAAAGGACATGTCCAGGGACAGCCCTTGCCATAGCCCACACGATCCTTGAACACATCCTGATAGGGCACAGGCCGTGTTTGCCATTGCCCCAGGCTAATGCCTTCGGCCGCCAGAGCTTTTTGCGCGGCTCGTTTCCATTCCCCAGGCGTCAGATCCAGCTCGAGCTGCTCGGGCTTGAAGGCCACAACATAGCTGAAATAGCATGGATTGGCATAATCTGGCGTATAAGGCCCCTCAAAGCCTGGGATCTGCGCTAATTCTTTCGTCAGATAATCCGCAAATTGCCTCCGAATAGCGTTGTATTCATCCAGCCGCTCCAATTGACTCAAGATAAAGGCATTGACAAATTCATGCGGGCGATACATCCAGCCCAGCCCATAGGCATTGTATTCGCGAGGCTTGCCGGGGAGGATGACTTCTCCGAATTCCCGCAGCTTGGCTGCCCGCGCCAGATATTCCTCATTATCCGATGTCCACAGGCCGCCCTCGCCGCCAGAAAAATTCTTGCTCCGATTGCACGAAAAACAGCCCATATCGCCCAGCGCGCCTGTCTTGACGCCCTTATATTCCGCGCCATGCGCCTGACAGGCATCCTCAATCACAACAAGCCCATATTTTTTCGCAATGGCCTTAATTGGATCCATATCTGCTGGCATGCCATGAATATGCACGGGCAAAATCGCACGTGTATGCTCTGTAATCCGTTCCTCAATGAGCGCTGGATCCATCGTGTATGTTTGAGGATCGATGTCCACAAAGACAGGAATGGCATTGTGATGCAGCACAGCGGCCGCTGTGGACCAATATGTGAATGCGCTCGTAATAACTTCATCCCCTGGCCCAATGCCTGCCGCCGCCACAGCCATATGCAAAGAAGCCGTGCCGCTATTTGTCACAAGCGCATATTTCGTGCCACAATAGGCTGCCCATTTTTCCTGCAGCTCCAGCGCCTTCGGCGCGGATGTGCCATGCAGATGGCCGCTGTCAAACACAGCCAGTACGGCCTCGCGATCCGCCTGCGTGAGAGGGGGCCAGCTCTGCACTAGCCCTTCAGGCACAACGCGCGGCCCGCCCTCTAAAGCCAATTTCGACATTGTTCATGCCTCCTCCATTTTCTTTCTTCAAAAGATTGCTGAGAGTGCCTGTGCCATAAAAAATTCTATTCTCCGCAGGAGCTATTCCTTCCTATGCTGAAAAATTATTCCTTCTGGCCGGAAAAGCTGTTATTCATTCTGCGTAAGGGGAGAAATGCTATGCAGCATTGTCACATTAGCGGCGTATTCCCGCATTTAGCCGTGAAGGCAGGCCATCTGCCCCACAGAACAGAAACAGGCATTGGCGCCTTGATGCCCTGGGCCAATCGTTTATGGATGATTACATATGTAGCTCACAAGGCGCCCTCAGGAAGCGGCACAGGCCTTTTTTGCCTCGATGATAATTTGCAGCTCACAAAACATCCGGCCAGCGTCGTCGGCACATACGCCAATCGGATGATCCATCATGAGTCGAATCAGCTCATTATTGGCCCCCATATTATTGACATTGAAGGCAATGTCCGGACATTTTCCGAGCTTGTGGATATCCGCCTTACAGCCACAGCCCGGCATTTATTTGCGCCCGAACAGCTCGTTTATATGCTGGGGATGGAAGGCGAATTATTTGAGGCGGATGTGTATACGCGGCAATGCCGTCTCATTGCCGATTTGCAAAAAGAGCTGAATCCTTTTCCTCAAGACGATCCGCGCTACACAATGTTGCATTTGAAAGGCGCATATTGTGCGCATGGCCGTCTCGTTGTGGCTAATAATACATACAACAATGAGGATTATTTAGGCCTGGCGCAACATGGGCGTCTGGCCGAATGGGATGGCCAGCGCTGGAATATTCTGGATACGGCCCAATACAATGAAGTCACAGGCGCGCTTTCGGGGATTGGGCAGGCCATTTTCGCCACAGGGCAGGATCGCGCTTCCGCCATTTTGCGAGTCTTTGTGGAAGGCCGCTGGGATGTGTATCGTTTGCCCCGCGCCACGCATACACAGGATCATACATTCACAACAGAATGGCCCCGCATCCGGGAAATAGAATCTGAGCGCTGGCTGATGAATCTGTGCGGCATGTTTTATGAATTGCCGGCGATGCAATATGCCGGCCGTGTGTGGGGCCTTCGGCCTGTGTGCACGCATTTACGCATTATTCCGGATTTTTGTTCCTGGAATGGCTTGCTTGTTTTGGGGGGCGATCAGACAACGCCGATTGGCGACAGCAATCCCTTTGTAGGCCAGCCTCAAGCCAATTTGTGGCTCGGCAAAACAGATGATTTATGGCAATGGGGCAAGCCAACAGGCTGGGGCGGCCCCTGGCTGCGCACGCCTGTTTCAGCCGACACGCCTTCGGATCCCTTTTTGATGACAGGCTTTGAACATAAATGCCTGCATCTCAGTCATAATTGTGAAAGGCCCGTTATTTTTGCTGTTGAAATCGATTTTGCCGGCGACGGCGATTGGCATCGCTTCACGGAAATATCCGTGGGATCAAATGGCTATGCGGCGTATTGTTTCCCTCAGGGGTTTAGCGCCCATTGGATTCGTTTCCGCGTCAGCCAATCCTGCCGGGCCTCGGCGCAACTATTTTATACATAAGCCCTAATATCAGGCCATAAAGAATGCACAGAGCAACATCTGTTCTGGCTGCGCATAATATGGCCAGAAAAGAGCCATTCGTAAATCATAAAGCTAACAAGGCTTTTAGCAAGAAAACAAGCCTCCTGCAGGCTCTCTGGCGGGAAAATATGATAATTTGCGATTAAGACGGGCAAAAACACATTATGTTTGTGCATATTCTGCCACAGCTGCAAGCGTGATAGCCACAATAGTGGCGCCTGCATCCTGCACGCCGATTGTGCGTTCCTGCAGCCAGCCGGCGCGGCCGAATTTCGCCTGCAGGGGGATTGTGGCTTCTGCTCCCTTTTGCGCCGCGGCGGCCGCGTCTTGCAAAGCCTCGGCTAACGAAGCGCCCTTCTGTTGAGCCGCTTTGAGCGCTTCTACAGCCGGAATGAGCGCATCCAATAATGTTTTGTCCCCCTGTTGAGCGCCGCCGCGTTGCTGCAAGCCGGCGATGGCGGCCTCAGCGGCTCCAATGAGGGCTGGCAAATCCCATTCTTGTAGCCCTTTGTCCTTGGCGTATTTTGCGGCGCGCATGGCGGCTGTAGCCACAAGCGCCCCAAATGTAGAAGCCCCGGCAGAATTGAACGCCATCCCTGCTTGTAAAAGCGCTTCCCCTAAATTGGCAGGAGGCTCTTGGGCTGCCTGCAGCGCGGCTTGCATCCCAAGGCGACATGTCACGCCCAGATCGCCGTCGCCTGCCGCCGCATCCAGCTCTGTGATTTTCTCTTCGGCGGCTTCCAGCGCCTGAGCTATTTTCTCCAGAAGAGGACGAAAATCAGCCAGTGTCAGCACATCTTTCATGTCGTTCCTCAGCTTAAAATGAATCTGTTTCAGTTTAGCCCCAATAGCGCCAACATATTTTGATTTGCAGCCTCTATCACATTTGCAATAAAAATGGCGAATAGGCTGGCGCCTCCAGGCAGCGCGTAAGCTCCTCGTCCAGCTTCAAAATGCTGAGGGAAGCCCCTGCCATCTCCATGGATGTGGCGTATTCGCCCACAAAAGCCTTATAGATGTGGATCCCGCGGCCTGTGATGATTTCATGAGCTTTGCGATACAGAATATACAGCTCTTCTGGCGGCGTAGCTCCCAGCCCATTTACTAGCACAGCCACATTATCTCCCGCCTGGAAGGGTAAATCGTCCAAAACGCGTTCTGTCATTATCGTGGCAATTTCATCCGCCGTCATGAGCGGCCCTCGTTGCAAGCCCGGCTCGCCATGAATGCCCATCCCCAGCTCCATTTCGTCTTCGCCTAATGTAAATGTCGGCTTGCCCACAGCGGGAATGATGCAGGGCGACAGCGCCACGCCCATGCTGCGCGTGTGGGCCGTCACTTTTTCTGCTATGGCCGCCACTTCTTCCAGGGAAGCGCCCTCTTCCGCACGTGCCCCAGCAATCTTGTAGCCAAAAAACAATCCTGCCACAGCCCGTCGTCTCTCCGCTTGTTCGGGCGGCGCGGAAACAACATCATCGCGTATGCGGACAGAACGCACAGAAATGCCCTCCATTTCGCACATCTCCGCTGCCATATCAAAATTCATAATATCGCCGCTGTAGTTGCCGTATAGATAAAGCACGCCTGCGCCGCCATTGATAGCTTTCGTGACAGCTATCATCGCATCCACAGAAGGAGACGAAAACACATTGCCAATGGATACGCCATCGCACAGGCCGGGCCCCACATAGCCTAAAAATACGGGCAAATGGCCTGAGCCGCCTCCTGTGGCAATCGCCACTTTGCCCTCTACAGGAGCGTCCGCGCGCACAAGGCCTCGCCCAGTGCCTGGCGCCCGCTTCAAATGTTTGGGATGCGCCGCCAAAATGCCTTCTATCGTTTCCTCGACAAAATTTTCTGGATTATTGATGAGCTTTTTCATCTACGCTTCTCCTTATGCAGTTTCTAATAAGGCTTGCATATGCATCATTTTGCATATGCGTCATTGTTTTGCAAAACAGGGAGCACAGCTAATCTTTCCTTATCCCTACATCCATATTCTTATTTATCAGTTTTCCTCTTCTTATTCATTAATCCTGCGGCGTGTGCAGGAAACATACAGCCTGCTTGCAGAATAAGGGGATATAATTTGGGCGCGCCGGAGATGTTTTGCTCTCTGGCTATCTTGTAAATCATAAGCAAATTATCATTCGCCCCTTTTTTGAAAGGAGAACATTTTTATGTCCCAGGAATTAGATTGCCGTTCTAATTGGGCGGCGACGCATGGGGAGCCCTGTCTTCTTATGCGGCCCCATCATTTGCTTTGTCTATTCTGTTTAAAAGGCGGCGGGGAGCCTCCAGATAGGGAAGCTGCCCAAATGGATGAAGCTCTGCGCCGTATCCAGCAGGATCGTAACATTCTGATTACATTATACACAGCATATAATTGCATGGGCGGGCCCACAAATCAGCCCCAGCTGTTTGATCCGGCGACGCGGCGCAAGGATTTACAGGTCCTGCAGCGCCTCAATTTGGCTCCCGGCGACACGCGGCCCGCGCATTGGCTGCTGCGCAACTGGATTCCCCAATTTATTCCGGATCTCCAGGACATTTGCGATTTGGGCGGCGAGACGGGCCCGGCGTGGAAAGAATGTCCCGAATGCCGCAGCGGCGCTTATGCCCGGGGATTGCAAGCCGGCGT
>CAZUOJ010000114.1:0-11411 GCA_964622325.1 uncultured Armatimonadia bacterium | reverse complement strand
CATTTTTGCTTTAGACAATTATAATTCATTTTGGGTGCCATAAATAGACGAATTATTTTGTCCCCTTTCAAATTTCCATTGGGGAGGAGCGAAATGTTACAAAAGGCAAAAGGCCCTGTATTGTGTTTAGCGCTGCTTTTTTTCAGCGCAAGCCTGTTTTATTGGAGCGGCTGTGGCCGCAAGCGGCAGATTGCGCCAGGCGTAGAGATTTCGGAGGCAGGGAGCGCCCCAAAAATTACTATCACAAATGAAAAAGGCCAGAAAGCCCTCATTGAGGGGACGCCCTCAGAGCGGGAAAGCGGCCAGATGACAATCACAACGCCCGAAGGCGAAAAATTAACAGCCACAACTGGCGCGCAGGCCGTGACGGAACAAGATGTGTGCATTGCGTTTTATCCTGGCGCCACCTTAGAGGAAGCGATTCAGGCAACAGGCTCTTCGAGCGCGCAGGAAAAAACTTCATGGAGCAATGTGACGCTGTTGTCTGCTGACACTTATGAAAATGTGGCGTCCTTTTATCGGGATAAATATGCCAAAGGCAATACAGTGATAGAGCAGCCCGATCAATTGATGATTATCATCAAGACAGGCGAGCAGGCGGGCAAGATGATTCTTGTGAGCTACGACAGCGAAATTAAGAAAGTCCGCATAATGATTTCCGCGACGGCCCAGCAATCTGGCTCACAATAAGCGGGGGCCCCGGATCATCGCCAACAGACGCCTGTGCGTTCCTCCAGGCGCCCGGAAAAAGGGCATGTGGATTCTTCTCAGATTTATATAAGCACAGAGAGGGAAATTTTGCGCCGCGCCAATCTCGCGTTACGCCTCAAAGCCCTCGGCAGGCACACGCCAATTGGCATGCCACACAGAATCCTCAGGCACAGCCTCCTGGCCTTCCCATAGATCCTGCATTGTTCGGAAATCTTTAAGCGCGGGCCGAACGATTTCCCGCCACAGGCGCTCCACATCTGCGAATGTCCGCAGGCGATGTGCGGGCTTGAGGCGTTCATATTCTGCCAGGAGCTCCTGCGCCTTCTTTTTCAGATAGCGCACTTCATCCTGTATCATTCGCTCCCCGATGCGCCGCTGGGAAAGATAAGCCGTGGCGCCTGAGGCAAAATTAGGCGGCGGCGCCGGCGCTGTGGGCAGACGCGACAGATCTACGCATTCCGGATTTAAGGCCCAGAGCAGACTCGTTTCAATTTTGCCCGCATGATCCCCGCCGCTCTTGTTGTCATCATCAAAGCCTGGAACATTGGCTTCAAAATCAGGCAGGCCATACAGGCGCGTCCCCACATAGGGCTGGATCAGCTCCAGCAATGTCCGCAAATCCTGCCAATTTGGCCCATAATGTCCTGTCAGAAAAATAGCCGCATGAAAGCCATGCACATCCGCTGTGCGCACATGATAGCATACATTCTTGAAATGCTGCCAGGGCGGCAGGCTCGTGAGCCATGTCCGCGGCGCCTGCCCCACATGCTGATGCGCCCAGGGCGCATAGCCGCTGAGCTCGTGAATATGCCACATATCCAGCGGCGCCACAATCCCCCCGATTTGCCGCGCCGCCGCACACGCAATCCCATAGGCTTTCAAGCCATCCAGCCCCACAGCATTATGGGGCCCATGCGGCTCGCATAGCCCATACGGAAAATACACAAGCGGACATTCCGCGAAAGCGGCTTCCAGCTCATCTGGAAACATTCTCTCCCAGCGCACTTCGCGTCTCATTGCCTTCCTCCTGTACGGGGCTAGCTGATGTTGTGCCATCTGGATTTTACGCCCGACCAGCTTTATCTCCCCCGCCAGCTGGACGATAGCTTTTTCTATTCCTGTGCCTCAAGCCGTTATGCGCGCGGCTCAGCTGCTTAGCGCTGCGCCTGAATTTGGCTCTATCAATTTGGCTTTTCTCTTCCTCTGTATTAAAGCAGTTCGGAGAGCCTTGTCAGGCTTGACGCTATAATAAGAAGCGAGCTGTTTAGAAATAGATAAGCGGATCCGCGCGTGTTTTCCATTCATCAGGCGAAAAGGCCGCCCAGATTTGCCACACGATGGCCAGCGCAAAGATTTGTCCCATCACAAGCCCCACGAAAATAGGCGCCAGCCGATGATACAGGCGCACGCCGCCCAGCCGCAAAATCAAGCCCTTAATCAGCCAGATTAAGAAATACGAGCCCCAATAGGCATAGCCATACGACATTGTCATCACAAAGCCTAGCGGATGGAAAGGCGAGCGGGGGAAACGCAAGCGGATAAACACAAGCAGCCATGTAATCACAAAAGCGGCAATTGTCCAGCCATTGCGATTCCAATCCGGCTTCAATTCATTCCCATCCACGATGCGGCTCACTTCCAGCCATTCCTGCCGGGAAATGCTGACGCCATAGCCCCCGGCTGTTGTCCCCCCGGACAATGTATTGCTGCCCCATGTATAGGCCATATTTAAAAACACAAAATAATGCACGACAAGCCCCACAAGCATCATCCCCAGGATAATGCCTGTCATTTGTGATGTTTTCACGCGGCTTTCCTCGCCAAGCTTGAGGCTTTCAATTTGATATGTCATCCCTTCGGGATAATCCCCAAAATGCAGATAAATGAGACTGCCCAGCAAGGCCAGATTGCGATAGGAGCCATCCGTATTCAGGGGCCGCGAACCTAAGAAGGATTTTATCTGGCGGCTGGCTTGCCAGAAAGGATATGAGGCTGTAGAGGCCACGCCTGTCTCCGCCCGCCCGCGTGTAAAGATAACGGCATACAGCAAGATTTGCGCAAAGAAAAGGACAGCAATCCACCAGCTCATTCCCGCAAAAATATACCATAAACATAAAAAAGCAAAGCCGCATAAAGCCCCCACAACCGCCAGCCGATAGCTCATTGGCTCCGCCCATGCCTTTTCCCGGGGCTCCTCGGGCAGCCAGCCGCCCTCCCAGGCTGCCTGCAGCACTTTTTGCAGATAGCGCCGATGCGTCCAGGCAAAAAATATCGCTATCGCCACAAAGGCTCCGGCGCTTTGCTCCCAATAAAAGGGGAAGCCAGAAGGCTGACGGAAGCCGGCAATGCGATAAAATAACGCAATGGGCTTAAAATAAAAGATGAAAAAGAACCACATAGAGAAGCACAAATCTTGAGGAGCAAAATAGGCCAGCCCTGTAAGCGTCGGATTATAAATGAACAAAAATAGCGGACGCAGCGCATCCAGCGGCTTTTCCGTAAACAGCTTGCCCACATCATAATGCGTTCCCAATGTGGGAAACGAAGGATTTGTCGCATGCAGCATAATGGACAAAAAATGCAAAAAAGATATGCCGAAGCCAATCCACATCAAAGGCTCCGTCCAGATTGTCTTGCGCGGACGCAAACGTCCTGTCCCCACCGCCGCCATGTACAGAGGCACTGTGACAAGCGGAAAAGACAGATGCTCATGCTCCACCCATAAACGGCGTAAAATTGCCGTCAGACAATACAGCGTCCCCCACAGAACCATAAAAAACACAGTCCAGAGGCTCAGCGGCAAAAGCCACGGCTTCAAAGAATAGGGCCCATCGGCCCCCTCATAATATTGCCGTATCAGCTCCTTGTCCTTGGGCACAAACCAGGAAGGGATCGTCTGCTCCGCCAGCATCTCCAGATTATCTTCTGGCGTGGCAAAATATTGCGGCACCGTGTAGCAGGGCATAAAACGATCCACAAGCTGATAGCTGTGACTTGTGATGAGGATGCAGCAATAAATCACAATGATATCGGCCCGTGTGAGACGCAGCGTTCGCCGCAGCACAGGCTCCAGCGCCACAAGCACGCCCAGTACCGCCAGCGCCAGGGGAATGCCCGCCCCCAGGCCATTGAGCAGCGCTCGGGCATAGAGCGCTGTCCCGATTGTCCCGATAAGCAACGCTATGGAAATCGTCTTGAGCGAAATCGGCTGCAAAGCAGGCTTGGCCTCTGGCCCGACTTCCATTCGTGCTGCTTCCATTGTCCTGTTCTCCAAAAACAAAAATCAGCTTTTTGCGAACAAAGCTTTCGCGAAGAAGCTTCAATGCCTCCCTTTTGGCCTCTTATGAGCCTTTTGGCGTTTCGGCCTTTTTACTTGTTATTCTATTATTATCCTATTTTTGCAGGCGCGGAATTTCGGGCCGCCCCGGCTCGGGCGCATACGGCACGAATTGAAACGCATAAAGATCCGCATCCCGCACTACAAATCGCAGCCTGATCGGGCGGCCGGCCAATGGCCTCACATCTCCGCCCTTTTCTTTCCAGCGCACAATATGACGTACTGTATCCCCGCGGATAAGCGGACAGTCCGCCAGCGTATAGCCTGGCAGCGGCTGTCCCGTGGCGTCCTGCAGCTCCACTTGCACATGGCCCGCGCCGGATGTCTCCAGATTCAGCGCCAGATGGCCTCCCTCAAAGATGATGGGCTTTGTGAGGATTTCCCCGCCGGCAAGCGGCGCCCACACTGATACAAAGCCATCCAGCCGCAATGTATAGCGGCGATATTCCATATATGTATCTTCCCAATAATGCTCCGTAACATAAAGCGAAATTTCCGGAGGAAAATCCTCTTCGGCGGCGGGCGTCTCTACAAGCCCCCAGGCAATCATATTGTCGCCATAAACCCAACTGCCTTTTTTCCGGGGCCCCGGACGGATAAAAGCCTCCGGCCAGCGCTTGAAATTCACGCCGTCGCGGCTCGCCATGAATACGGCATCTGTGACGGCGGTCCCATAGCGCGGATGGGAACGGGCGCGTGCCTGTCGCTCTTCTATCCCCGGCAAATCCCACACTGTATCCAGCCAGCCATAGTCCGTGTAGCGCATCGGAAAGCCTATCAGTATATGCGGCGCCCGATAATATGGACATATTTGATTCGTATATAAATGCTCCCGCGGCGCGCCGGAATAGGAAAGCCATTGCGGCTTCGGAAAGCGCCGCAGGTCCGGCGCGGCCGCTGTCAAAATATCCCGCACGCCCTCCTTAAACCCGCGATGATATTCCCGATATATCTGGCGCACAGGATCCCAAAAGGCCAGATTCTGCGAATCAAACGCCCCTTCAGTCACAATCGGCTCCTTACATAATGGCTGCCAATGAATGCCGTCTGCGGAGACGAGACAGTACAGGCCTCCCCGGCCCAAAATGATTGTTTTATAGCGTTCTTGAGGCGGGCAGGCGGGATTTGTATCCAGAAAAGTCGCTGTGTGGGCTGGATCGCCGCCAATTGCCGCCACTGTTTCCGGCGTCAACACGATATTGTTGTCTTTGGAGCCCTCCCATTCGCATACGCCCAGAGCAGGCCGTGTGAAATGGATCCCATCGCGGCTTTCCGCCATACAATACACAGCCGGATGGGCAGGCTTGCGTGCCGCCGCCGCGCCCCCATCGGGATAATGCAGGCCATGATAATACAGCCGGATAATCTCTCCGTCCCGCACGAGGGACGGATAGCCGCAGGCATTGCCTTCCCACGGCGCATCTGTGCGAAACACGATCTCCCGGCGCGTGGGCTGATGCAGCCGCAATTGAGCGTTTCCTCCGAAACGCTCAAGGAGCGTATCTTCCACAAACAGCTCCAGCTGCCCCCCGATGGGAATGGCTTCCTGTGTTACGGCCGTGCCAGGCATAAACCCTATTCCTCCCCATAATAATGATAGCGCCAGCGCAATCCTGCTCAAGCTCCGTATGCCTCCAGGGCACATCCATCTTTCCTTATTTCGTTTGCCCGAACATGCAAAAGACTTACAAAAGAAATCAGTGCCGTTTTTTAGCGTCACTTTTATTGCTCTGAGAGAGCGATTTTCCCGGACAGGCAAAGCTATTGTGTTACGGCTCATTCTTCTGCAGATGGGCGGCAGCAATAAGCTTCACTGTATGCGGCCCTGTAAAGCTGCGTCCCGGCACCGTGAAAAATGTGCTCGTCTGTGTCTCCGGATTATAGTCAAATCCCGGCTCTTCGGCGAGGAGCAATTGTGTTTCCTCGGGGCCGAATACAGCTTGCTTGACAGTATACGCGGTTGTATATTGCCCGCCATGCTGAATTGTGACAACAGTGCCGGGAGCGGCCGGGAAGCGTCCGCTCACGATTAGGGCGGGCGCGGCGCCCGGCTTTACGGCGCGCAAAACAGCTTCGGCCGTGGCGGGCTCTGTTTGCAGCGAAAAAGCGCCCCATTGCAATTTCCCGCCAATGACGGCCGCTGTTTCCACGCGTCCCTCCTGAACTCCCAGCACGGCCAATTCGCAGCGCCCCGCCAGAGGCTGCCCCTGCCATTGCGTCCCGGCCGCCAGCTCCGCCTGCCACAGGATTAAATCCACACGCGGCCCCCCGTGCACTTCCAGAGCCAGCCGGGCGCCGGGCAGCGTCAGCCGCCGCACTTCTGACACCGCGCGACTGCCCTGATACGGCGCCAGCACCGCCGCAAACTCCGCCGCCCCGCCTGTCTTGCGCCACATCACAAACTGCCTCCAGTAATTCTCCAAAAGACTGTCATCTCCTTTCGCCTGGCGGATCGCGGGATTGCGCCCTACTACAAGCTGATCCCGGGGCGCTGTCAGCAAAAAAGCCTGCAGGCCGGCGCCGGAAACCTCCTTCGGCGCAAAATCAACAAGCGTCACTTCCTCTTGAGGACGGGCAATCTGCAAATCGCGCAGATAGCCATAGCCGTGCCAGGGCTTACTGCGGATATCGGCTTCGCTTTGCGCCGGCGTAAACTCTATCCCCTCTGGCAGCAAGGTGGGCAATGCCTCCAGCGCCAGCCCTGGCGCATGAAGCGTTTGCTCCCTATCCGCATTCCCATGGAGAAAATAATCCTGCGTCTGGCCGCCCTCCACGGCAAATATATCCACAACATAGCTCTCCTGCGGCGACAGACGCACTAACGCCAGCGTGCGCTGATACATTTTGGCCAGTTCGGGATACACTTGTGGATTATCGACAGATACGGCTTGCACCTGGGGCCCTGCTGTGAAATAGCGCAGATGCCCTAATGTCTGCGCATTCGCCTGTTGATTGGCGCCGTCCAGCACGACGAGATTATGCGCCGGGCTGAGAATCGTCCATTCCCGCCATTTCGTATGCGTGTAGCCTAAATCCGACAAAAGCTCCTGCCCTTTGGCAAACAAAAGCAGGCTCAGGCCGTCCCAATGCGCATGCCCGTAATTCGGCGACCAGGTGAGATGGACCTGAACTTGATTTTCGCCTTCCCCGGCGCCCAAAATCGCATGCCCCAGGCCGGGCAATAAATCCGCCGTTGACGCCGGCAGGGGAGAAAGCCTGTTCTCCCACCAGGTGTCATGCACCGGCGCCAGACGGCCATTGGGCAGACGCAGGCGGAGCAACGCCGCCTCGCAGCGCTGCACTTCCGGCAGCGCCTGTGTCAGATCCAGATGGTCAAAGCGTTCGCCTGTGTGCGGATGCCGATAGCCCGGCGGATCGCTGTAGCCCTGCGCCGCGGCATACACGCTGCGCAGATTCCCCACTACTTGCATATGATACGAGGGCGTCCCTTCCATCCAGAAGCCGTCGTAGAAGAATTGCGAACGCAGCATACGCCGCAGCCGCCCCACACATTCGTGGATCCACTCCGGGCGCTTCAGCACACGCCCCGCCCGTATCAGACTCGCCCACATCCCCGGACTCATATTGGATAACTCATCATTGTTGGCCAGCACTTGCTCGGCCATCATAGTGAGCATATTTTGAATCTCCGCCTCCACCTCGCGGCCTGTTTCTTGCGCCACAGCCTGCAACGGCTCGCTGCCCGCCAGAATATCATAGGCTTCCACCAGCAAATCGGACAGATCCGAATAGGCCCACCAGGTCCAGCGTGCGGTGCGGAACCCCCGTCGAAAATCCTTGGGCGCCACCTCGCCCTCATAAATCACTTTTTGCTGAAAGGGATAATCGTAATGATAGCAATAGCCGGGGAACACTTCCGCAAAGCGCGCCAGAATAAGCGCCGCTCGCCGCCCCATTTGTGGCTCTTTAGTCAGGGCATAGAGCCGGGCAAAATTGGCCGCAGCCCGCTCCATATAGCGAATCTTGTGATAATCGATCCGCGCCTGAAAATAATAGCGATAGGGCTGGGCGCCCCGCCACCACGCCGGCCGCCCCTCGTAATACGGATAGCGCGCGATGGTCCCGCGGGGCGTTTTGACTTCCAGCACGCCCGTAGTGGGATATTGCGGCGACGGATAGGCATGCCCGCAATAGGCGCATTTGACGATATCGGGCTGGCTCACCTCCCATACGGTTAATTGCCCTTCTTGCTGGCCCGCCGTGCAGTTCGCGCAGCTCACGAAATACAGGCCCGATTGCTCGGGCACCAGCGCCAGCATTTGCGCCTCCGACAGCGCCAGCAGGGGCGCCACGGCCGCCCGCAGCCGCGGAATATCCCCCTCCTTCGCCCGCACCGGCAACACCGGCCGCCCCTCCCCCCAACCCCATCTCCCCAAGAAAAGGCATATCATCATGGACATAATCCATATCGGTGCTTTCATTGGAATTCCCTCCTGCCACTAGCTATGCGTTAATTTTAATTTTTTCTATTTCTATCCCTGCCTGCTCAGTCAGCTGGCAACAAGAAAAGCAAATGTAAATACGACTTGCGCGGCAAATTTGCCAAAAAATATGCAGGAAAAGATAATCGCCTGGAAGAAAAAACTCAACTTAAATCTTAGAGGTTTGCTTCAAGGGGGAACTTTTTGATGTCGGCAAGCAGTGATTTGAGGTGTTTTGTGCAAGAACAATTTGAATGCTTGCGCTCTACTGCAGGAGACAAAAAAGAAGCACTTTTTGCTTTATTTTCCCGCCTGAATTATCGTGTTTGCCCCGAGCTGCCGCCCGCCATAAACAAATCCGAATTGCCCCAGTCGGCCCAGGAATGTCTGGCGAATGACGCACCGAAGATTATCGCCACGGCGGGGCGGGGCAGGGGTTTTCCCATTATTTACTCTTCTATACGCCGGAGTATGGTGCAGACAGCCCCCTTGCGGCTCACAGATGAGCGGCAGATAGCTAATGCCCTCTTGCGGGAAAATCGTTATCCAGAATGCTTGTTGATTTTTTCCGATCCGGAGCAACGTTACTGGCATTTTGTGAATCCTAAATGGGTGGGGAGGAGCGCCGAAAGCAACAATGACCGTCGCCATCCCAGATACCTCTTGCGGCGCATTTCTGTGGGGCCCGAAGACAAATTGCGCACCGCCATTGAGCGCTTTTGTTATCTCTATTTACCTGATGAAGAAGCAGACGTCCTTTCTCCTTTAGCTGTGCAAGCCCGGCACAATGAAGCCTTCGATGTGGATAAGGTCACCGAAGAGTTTTTCTCTGGCTTCAAAGAGCGCTTCGCCGAACTGGAGAATATTTTACGGAAACAAACTAAAGACCGCGCCTGGGCGCATGACTATGCCCTGCGGCTGCTCAGCCGCATTATGTTTGTGTATTTTATCCAGCGTAAGCGCTGGCTGGGGAATGACCCGAACTTCCTGGCAGCATTCTGGCGTGCTTACTGCTCGGCGGCGCGCCCGCGTGACACTTTCTTTGACCAGTGGCTGCAGCCGCTGTTTTTTGAAGCCTTCGCCAGCCCGGGGCTGGCCGCCAATGTGAATAAACATGATTATATGCCTCCCGAAATCCGTGAGGCCCTGCGCAAAGCGCCCTATCTCAATGGCGGTTTATTTGCGCGCGACCGCCTCGACCTTAAATATGACACGATACGCATCCCGGATAGTTTCTTTAAAAAACTTTTGGACGCCCGTGAAGGCTTCTTTGAGCACTATAACTTCACGATTGCGGAAGATACCCCTCTGGACCAGGAAGTCGCCGTGGATCCGGAGATGATTGGGCGCGTCTATGAAAGCCTCGTGAATATCTCTGGTGCGGGCGCGGACGACCGTGCCGAGCAGCGCCAGGCCGGGATCTTTTATACGCCCCGCACTGAAATCGACCTGATGTGCCGCCTCGCACTCGCGGATTTCTTCACGAATCATCTCGGCCCCGCGCACCGCAATACGATTTATACCCTGCTCTTTACCCTGGACCCCCTGGAAAAAGAAGATGTGGACAAGAATGTGCATCAGCAGAACCTGTGGCCCCAGCTCGCCGCACTGGTCCGCCAGGTGACTGTCCTCGACCCCGCCTGCGGCTCCGGCTCCTTTCTCGTCGGGATGATGAACATTCTTTATGACCTGCGCCGCCGCGCCCAAAAGTTCGGACAGGAAAAAGAGGACGATTATCAGATTAAGCGCGACATCATTCGCCGCAACCTCTATGGCGTGGATGTGATGAAATGGGCAGTGGAAATTGCCGAGCTGCGCCTGTGGCTGCAGCTCATCGTGGATACGGAGATCCCCGAAACGGAGCGAATGCTGCAGCCCCTGCTGCCCAATCTCTCCTTCAAAATCCTGCCCGGCGACAGCCTCGTGCAGCAAATCGGCGGCATAAATCTCGCTCATCTGCTTAAAGACGCCTCCGTGGACAGCGCCTTGCGCCAGCGCCTGCAGAAACTGCAGGAAAAGAAGCTCGCCTATTATGACGCCAGGCAGGCCAGCCAGCGCGACGAACAAAGTCTGCATAAAGAAGAGCGAGACCTGTTTTTGGAAATCCTGCAGAGGCAAGCTTGCGCCTGTGAGCAGAAACAAAAGGAACTGAAACAACAATTACGCACCGTCCAGCACCGCCTCGACGGCTCCGTTGCTGACGCTAATTCGCCGGACGCACGCCGCCAGCGCGAAGAAGAATTAGAGCAGCTGCAAAGCCGAATAGAAAATCTGCAGGACGCCCTCCAGGCTTTGCGCCAGAGCCCTCACCCGCCCTTCATATGGGAGCTGGCGTTTGTGGAGATTTTCGGCGGCGACAAAAAGGGCTTTGACATTGTGATTGGCAATCCGCCCTATGTGCGCCAGGAGCGCATCGCCGACCCGCAAAATTACTTAAGCCCGGAAAAATATAAAGAAGCCCTGGTACAGTCCGTCTATGCCGCATATCCCGCTTATTTTGGTCCCAACAGCAGCGCGCCGCGCCGTCGCCTCAACCGCCGCAGCGACCTGTATGTGTATTTTTACTTCCTGAGCTTATCTTTGCTCAATGACAGGGGCGTCTTTTGCTTCATCACCTCCAACTCCTGGCTGGATGTGGAATACGGCGCGCCCTTGCAGGAGTTCCTGTTGCGCCAGGTGCCCATTCATCTCATTATCGACAATCACGCCCGCCGCTCCTTTGCCCAGGCGGATGTCAACACAATTATCTTTTTAAGCGGTGCGCCCCTCCCCAAAACTGACGCCGCGTTAGACCATACGATGCGCTTCGTGGCGGTCAAAGTGCCCTTCGAGGAAATCCTGCACCCTGTGATTATGGAGGAGATTGACGAAGCCACGGGGCGCCTCAGCCGCCCTGAATTCCGCGTCCTGCCGCGCCGCCA
>CAZUOJ010000113.1:0-11433 GCA_964622325.1 uncultured Armatimonadia bacterium | reverse complement strand
TAATGTTCGGGCAGCGCCCGCGGCCTCAGGATATCCCGTACCATCTGTAAATAGCAGCAGACATCCCGCAATAATTCCTGATTGAGACGCAAGGCGCGCCGCGCCTCCTGACGCGCCCGGCTCACTTCAGCCTCGGCGCTCCGGACCTCCTCCCCAGACGCAGGCGTCCCACTCTGCGATATTTCCCGATACTGACAAGTCTGATGATATGCCACTAAAGCCTGCTGCACGAGCTCATTTAAACGCTCCTGTAGCTCATACACCCGCTGATTTTCCCGTTTGACAATCGCCAATCGCTGCTCTCGCAGGGCCTTTTCCAATTCTTGCCAGGCCTTCGCCTCCTGGCGCAAAGCTGTGGCGTACATTTCCATGCTTAATTTGCCCCTTTCAACGCGGCTAATATTTTGTGCGCCGTCGCCTCCGCATTCGGCTGATAACGGCCTGCTTGAATGGCAGTACGTAAGCGCTCCACAAGTCCTGCCCGCGTTGCGGGCAACGCATTCAGCCGCCGATAAGCTGCCAAAAAGAGCTCGCCTGTGCGAGAAAGACTGACATTCTCCGGAGCGGAACGCGGCGCCGGGCGATCTGCTCGCAATACAGAACGAAGCCCTTCTAAAGATGGCACGGAATAGCGCTCAATCCTCATAGCTGTGTTGTCCTTACATGTTGAAAATAAACGAACACGACGCCTCCTCCTATGAGGAAGCGCTTAATGCCTGATACAGCAGCCGGGCAATCCCTAAGGGCTCAACAGATGCTAATGCTTCGCCCAAAGCCTCACATTGTTGATTGATAAAAATCCGCTCGGCCCGGCTGACGGGCAAGAGGCCCCTGTTTGTTGCTTCTGTTTGCCGCATCAATTTGAGCAATTCTGCAAGCAACAGCCCCTCAAAACGCTGACAGGCCTGCCGCAATTGTCCCTCAGACTCCGCTTGCCGGGAAACCTTTTCAGACTCCGCTTGCCGGGAGGCCTTAAGCGAAGAGGAACATAAAGACAATAATGGCTTTGCCGTCCTGACCTCTTGTCTTGCAAAAGCTTGTGGCGGCATTGCAGCCTCAATTTTCATCCTCAACACTCCTATCGGCTTGTTCTCCGATTTCTTTATGCTTTGCCTGTGAATTTAATGTTTCAGAACAGAATCAACTCTGCTTGTAAGGCTTGCGCTTGTTGCAGCGCCTGAATGATGGCAATTAAATCCCGCGGCTTAACGCCCAGCATATTCAAAGCCGCTACTAGATCTTGCAGTGTTGCCTGCTCGGGGATAATTGCCAGGCGGCCGGCTTCTTCCTGCACGCTTAATTCCTGCTGCTGGACGACTACCGTGCGGCCGCCTCGCCCTCCCGCCGGGGCGCGCCGTCCCGCAGGCAGGCTGGAAGGAGCGGCAGGACTTGAAGCTGCGGCTGCCCCGCTTTCTGCGTTCTGGGACGCACTGCTCGCTTCCCCAGACTTATTGTCAGAGGCTGGGGAAAGGCCCGCCGGCTGGGGGGCAGCTACATCCGAAGGACTTGCCGCGGCAGACGGGCTCTGTGTCCCCGCGCCCGCAGGCGCGCCACCGCCTGCAGCATTGTTCGCCTCCTGAGAGCTGTTTGCTCCTCCTGCCGTTGCAGGCGCTAACACGCCTGGGCCTATCAACACTTCGGGCGGGGGCTGCGAGACTTGTGTCTCGCTACGCACGCGTACCGTCAGGCCTCCATGACAGATGGCGACCGGCATTATGCGCACATGTTGCCCGATGACCACTGTGCCCGTGCGCTCGTTAATCACAACCCGTGCGGCAGCTGCAGGCTCCACATACAGATTTTCTATTTGGGCAATAAATTGGGGCAGCGCGGCTTGCTTTTCCCCTGGCACTTTGACCCGCACTGTCGCATTATCGAAAGCCTGGGCCACGACAGTGCCCTGACTTTCATTGATGGCGGAGGCGATACGAATGGCTGTTGTATAATCCGGCTGTAACAGAGAAAGAAGCAATTCGTCTGGCGCTAAAGCCGCTGTGAGCGGCTTGACGACAGAGGCTCCCCCCGGCACGCGCCCCACCGTGGGATGATTTTTCTGCGCCTTATCTCCTCCACGCGTCTCCACGGCGAAGCCCCCTGTGCTCACTGGCCCCTGGGCGAGCGCATATACTTCGTTATCGGCAGCGCGTAAGGGCGTCAGCAATAAAGTGCCGCCTTGCAGACTTTTGGCGTCGGCCAAAGAAGAAACAGTGACATCGATCGTGCTGCCCACGGCCACCGTAGCGGGCAATTCCGCTGTAACGATCACCGCAGCCAAATTTTTGGCGGAAAGCTCATTCGTATTCACCGTCACGCCGAACGCGCGCAGCATGTTGGCGATGCTGCGCAGCGTGAGCTGGGAAGCCTGACTGTCGCCTGTGCCTTCCAGGCCGGCGACAATCCCATAGCCCAGCAGCTTATGGCGCCCCTGGCCCACAATCACCGCTATATCTTTAATGCGGCTGGGCGAAGCCATAACACCTCCTAGGGCGAAAAGAGCACTTATGAATACAAGCCCAAACCTCATCCGCTTCATCGTGTGCCTCGCTGCCTTCATTCATTAAAATAGCCAGTGAAACAGTCGTGTGATTATGCCGACTTTTTTGCCCGGCCGCAGGGGATCGGAGCCCGTGTAAGAAATGCTGGCATTCGCCACCCGATACGAGGGCACTGTATTATCCGCGCTGATGTCCTGCGGCCGCACTTCGCCCTTTAAAGTGATGATCTGTTTGTCATGATGCAAATGCACCATCCGACTGCCTTCGACAAGCAAATTCCCCGCCGGCGTCACCCCCACGACCGTGACCGCAATGCGCGCCGTGAATACTTCGGAACGGGCGGCCTTCCCACTGGATTGGGCGGCCGTGGAGCCTCTATAGCCCAAAAGAGGAATAAAATCCAGCCAGCCTTTGCCCGGCCCCATATTGAGGTCGGAAGAATTTTTCGTTTCATTGGCTACCGTTTGCGACGCCTGGGCGATTTCCGTAATCACGATATACAGCACATCGCCGACTTTTGCGGCGCGCCGATCCGAATACAGATTTGAAAAGGCGCTGTGTGGAGAATAAAGCGAATCGGCTTCGCTTACGCAGGGCCAGAGCACAAAGAGGCTGAAGCCCAGCCAGATGAGGCGCGCCCTGTTGCGTTCTGCTCTTGCGTTCATGGCATGTCCTCCCGCACATTGACATAAGCCAGGCCCGGCCCGATGACCCGCGCCAGCACCGTCCGTCCTGTTTTTTCCAGCCGCACCGGAATCAATTCATTGAGGCGCCCCTCGCGCCCCGCCAGGCCCGTGGCGATGACGATCACGGCGCCACATTGCACCTGCAGCTCCACATATTGCCCCCGGCGGATGAGCGCTGGCTCCGGGATATTTGCGGGGCGCAGAGCACCCGGCGACGCGCCCTGGGCGGGGGAGGGCGCGGAAACATCAGGGGCGGAAGCGACCGGGACAGCCGATTTCACAAGCACAACTTCCCCTTGCAGTTGCATTTCTGCCGGATTGAAACCAAAACGGCGCAAACGCAAGGCGATAAAGCCGGCGGAAATCTGACGCGTTGTGCCTGGGAGAGGCGCCGAACCCAAAGATATGTCTGCCAGGCGAATTTGCATTTCCGGCGGCGCCTGTATCTCAGCGATTTGGCCCAGCCGCACTTCTCCAGACCCCACACTGGCTTCCGGCCGCAGTACAATCACAACGGGCGATCCGGCCATTGCTGTCGCGACAAGCCCCGCCCAGCACAACACCGCTCCCCACCCCACCACGATTCCGCCCGCCTTTTTATCTGGCGTAAATATCCGGCCGCGCTTTGTCCCTAATTTTGTTTTCATCGGCTGAAGCTTTCCTTTACTTTCCTTTAGGGCCTTGAATGCCGCAGGGCTTGCCGAGGCCCCCACTACTGACGCTTAGCGTCGCGTGTTGTTGGCTGTTTGCAGCATCTCATCGGCCACTTTAATCGCCTGGGAGTTGGCTTCATAGGCGCGCTGGGCTGTAATCATATTGACCATTTCCTCGACGACCTGCACATTGGACAGCTCCAGCATTCCCTGAGCGATGGCGCCGCGGCCTTCCTGGCCTGGGGCGCCCACCTGGGGCGTGCCCGAAGCCGCTGTGGCCGCATACAGATTATGGCCGATATTGCTCAGACCGGCTGGATTGGGAAAGCGAGCGATTGTGATTTGCCCAATTGTTTGCGGCTCATTTTGTCCAGCGACCGTAACAGAGACCGTGCCGTCGGCGCCCACACAAATGGCAGTCGTATTGGCAGGGATGGCAAGCGCGGGCTCCAGGGGATAGCCATCGGCCGTCACGATATTGCCATTGCTGTCCAGCTTAAAGTTGCCGGCACGCGTATACGCAATTTCTCCGTTGGGCAATGTGACCTGGAAAAAACCGTCGCCTTCAATCACCAGATCCAGCGCATTACCTGTTTCTTGAAATGTGCCCTGTGTCCAGATTTTAGTCGTCGCGGCAAGGCGCGTGCCGAGACCGACTTGAATCCCGGTCGGCAGCTCCACGCCCTGCGCCACCGGCGTCCCCGGCACGCGCAGCGTCTGATACAGCAAATCCTGAAAATCCACCCGCTGCCGTTTGAAGCCGACCGTGTTGACATTGGCCAGATTGTTCGCAATGTTGTCTACATTCAGCTGTTGCGCCATCATTCCACTGGCCGCGGACCATAAAGCTCGCATCATGGCTTTTTACTCCTTAATCCCCAAAGATATGTTCCCGCCTGGAAAATGCAGGCGGCTCAGCGCACGATTCGCCACAGGCTTTCTAAGGACTCATCCTGATAGCGCAGAGCCGTGGCATTCGCTTCATAAAACCGCAGGCCCTGCATCATTCGTCCCAGCTCCTGGATGGGATTCACATTCGCCTGCTCCAGCGCCCCCTGCGTGATTGTGCTGCCGGAAGCAGGCTGCACCCGTGTGGCTCCATACATTCCATAGCCCAGGGGACGGGGATTGAGCGGGACAACGAGGCGCAGGCGATCCACTATCTGGCCCTGACAGTGAATTTCGCCGGCGGCAGTCACAGTGAAATCCGCGGCTGGCAATACGATGGGCCCTTTTTCGCCCAGCAGAGGATAGCCCTGCCTACTGACAAGCCGCCCGGCGGCATCACGCTGAAAACGGCCATCGCGCGTGTAGACTAATCCTGTAGGGGTTTGCAGCACGAAAAAGCCGTCGCCTGAAATCGCGAGGTCATATTTCCCTTGCGTGGTGAGGAGCGCTCCCTGGCTGAGATCCAGACGCGTTGCAGTCGTGCGCACCCCACCGGTAGCGCGGCCCAATTGCGGCGCCGCCGCCGCTAATTCCGCTGCAAAGGAATGCAACGCCAGCTGGCTACGGCGAAAGCCCGGCGCATTGGCGTTGGCGAGATTATGCGCATAAATCTCCTGGCGGAGCATTTGCGCCGCCATGGCGCTAGCCGCTGCATACAGGCCGCGTATCATCTCTGCCCTCCCGTACAGCCTCGCAAAGACTGCTTCCCTCATTGGGGATATTGGCATCTTGGGAAACGGCTTGAGGGCTATTCGCCAGCGCAATGTAACAAACTTGTTAAGGTGTTTTGCCCGTTCAGGCGCGCCATTCCCCTGAAAAGAGACCGTGGCGGAATCGCCTGGGGGACTGTCCCGCCCGAAAGCCAGGCTACGGGCTATGTGTGCAAATGAAAAATTGCTTCGGAGGGGAAGATGTCCACCGCCATAGATAATGCGCTGTTTGGGGCAATGAAATTGTTTTTTTCTCTCAAGCCGAGCCATGGCCTTGGCACGGATTGACATCGCTTATGCTGCGGGGCGCATTGTTGTAGGAATCTGGAGCTGATGCTCGACTTCCACTTTCACCTGTGCCGCGAGTTCCGCATAACTGATCACACGCACCTGCGGATGGCTGCGGGCAATAGCGCTGCGCACATGCGGGCGGCTGCGGGGCGATACGAGCAGCACAGGCTCATAGCCAGCCTGTCCGGCCTGTTGCACGAATTCATGGAGCGCCTGCCATAGCTCCTGCGCCGCCTGCGGGGGCAATGCACACACGGCCCCCTCGGGCGTCTGCACCAGACTTTCCTCAATGAGCTGCTCCAGCTCTGGGCTCAAGGAAGCCACATGCAGGACCCGCTGCTCATCGCACAGGCGCTCACAGATGGCCTCGGCCTGTGTCATCCGCACATATTCAATGGCCTGAGCAAGCTGTCCGGATAAGCGCAAGCCGTCCGCTAAAGCCTCCAAAATCCCCGACAAATCCCGAATGCTGAGCCCTTCATCCAAAAGTTGCCGCAGGGCCTGATGGACCTGTCCAATGCTGGCTAAATCGGGAATCAACTCCGTGACTACAGCTGGCTCGCTGGTGCGCAGGCGCTCGATTAAATCCGCCACATCCTGACGAGTCAAAATCTCAGCGGCATGGCGGCGGATCACTTCACTTAAATGCGTGGCCATCACTGCTGGCGGCTCAATCACGCTGTAGCCACGCGTTTCGGCCTGCAGCCGCTGTTCGGGGGCTATCCAGTACGCCGGCAAACCAAAGACGGGCTCCTTCACGCCTGTTCCCGGCAAGGGCGGCGTCTCGGGCGTGTGCGGCAGCGCCAGCAGGCTGCCCGGACGCACCTGTCCCCGCGCCCGTTCAGTGCCGCGTAGCCGGATGACATATTCATCCGGCGCCAGCCCGGGATCATCCCGCAGTCGCACGGGCGGGATGGGGAAGCCTAATTCCTGGGAGAGCTGAGCCCGCAGCGCTGTGATCCGATTGACTAGCCCGGGCCCCTCATGATCTTCCAAGATCGGAATCAGGCTGTAGCCCAGTTCAATGCTCAGCCGCTCCACCGGGGGCAAAAGATCCCGTTCGGGGGGCGGCGCGGCTTGGGGGGCGGCGGCAGAGGGCTCTGCAGGCAGGGCGGGCCGGGGCCGCGCCAGCTGCCAGCCAATGAGCGCCATCGCTGCTCCCAGGCTTAAAAAGCTCGTTTTGGGCAGGCCCGGCACCAGCCCTAAGGTAAACAGCAGCGCGCCGGCTATTTGCAGCGCCCGGGGCTGGCTCGTGAGTTCCGAAAGCACGCTGCGGCCCAGATCTTTCTCGCCGGTCGAGCGTGTCACGACAATGCCCGTGGCTGTAGAAATCAGCAGGGCAGGGATTTGCGTCACGAGGCCATCGCCCACTGTGAGCAGGGCATATCGTTGCAACGCCTCCATAAGCGGCAGCCCCAGCCGCCCCACGCCAATGGCAATGCCGCCGAGGATATTGACGGCGACAATAATGATGGCGGCGATGGCGTCGCCGCGCACGAATTTGCTCGCTCCATCCATCGCCCCATAAAAATCGGCTTCACGCTCGATTTCGGCGCGACGCGCCCGCGCCTCTTCCTCTGTAATCAGCCCCGCGTTTAAATCCCCATCAATGCTCATCTGCTTGCCGGGCATCTCATCCAAAGTGAAGCGCGCCGCAACTTCTGCGACACGCCCGGCGCCGGCTGTTATCACAACAAATTGAATGACAATCAGAATAATGAAGACGACACAGCCGACCAGCAAATCGCCCCCCACGACAAAGTTGCCAAAAGCTTCCACAACACGTCCCGCATAAGCATTCAGCAGTATCTGCCGCGTCGTGGAGATATTCAACGCCAGCCGAAAGAGCGTCGTCACAAGCAGCAAAGAGGGAAAAACGGAAAAATCCAGCGGCCGGCGCACATACATCGCCACAAGCAAGATTGTGAGGGATAAAGTTAAATTGAGGGATAACAGGACATCCAGAAGCGACGGGGGGAGCGGAATCAGCATCATCCCGATGAGGCCAATGAGCCCCACGGCTAGCCAGATGTCGGCCTGACGCGATGCCTGCTTGAGCACGCCCTGTGCGCTGCAAGAATAATGCCATCTTTTGCTCTCTTTTTCAGGACAAAGCCCCTCAAGCTTCCTTGTGGGCTGCCGAAAACAAAATCGGAGGCATGAGATGGCGAAATTCTACTTCCCGCTGCAAAGGCTGTTAGAATTGCGTGCGCGCCAGGAACAATTGATGCAGGTGCGGCTGGCGGAAGTGCAGCGCCAGGCGGCGGCGCAGCGGCAACGTTTGCGGGAATTGCAAGAGGAAGCCGCTTATGCGTGCAGCCAGGCCACCTTTAGCCCTGGCGAGCCTGTGCAGCCGGATCTCGCCTTAAATAATGATTTGTATTTTGCGCGAATGCATTTGCTCACTTTGGCGCAACAAAAAAATCTGGCACAGACCGAATCGCTCGCCTGTGAGCAACGGGCGCAACTGATGGAAGCGGCGCGCGGGCGTAAAATCATTGAGCGGCTCAAGGAACGCCGCTTAGAGGAATTTACGGCGGACCTGCGACGCCGCGAAGTTCGCCGCCTGGATGAAATAGCCACTGTGATGTTCAATCGTCATCGTGACGCTGCCTGAGCCCATCAGGCACCAAGAGGGAACTGACGCCAGTATACGGCAGCCTGTGGCTGTCTGGGGCGTCAGCCGGGAGGGAGAAAAGATGCCGCTCGAAGGCCTTACGGCCGCTCTGGCGCGTATTGCCGAGATTCAAGAGCTCATAACAGGCTTATCGGCTTCCTCCTCATCTCCTGTGGCGCAGGAAACAGGGACGCCACAAGCCGCTTCTTTTGTTTCTTCCCCGCCGACTTTCGCGGAGGCTTTGACGCGGGCGCAGCGTGCCCAGGCGGAGGCGCGCCCCCCCAAAGAAGCCCCCTATGCCGCGCTCATCCGTCAAGTGGCCGCACGCTATGGCGTGGATGAGGATTTAGTGCATGCCATTGTGGAAGCTGAATCGGATTATAATCCGCGCTGTGTGTCGAAAGCCGGCGCAATGGGGCTGATGCAACTGATGCCGGCGACGGCGCGGGCGCTAGGCCTGAGCGATCCCTGGGATCCGGCGCAAAATCTCGATGGCGGCGTGCGTTATCTGCGGCAGCTGATTGAGCGCTTCAAGGATATTGATCTGGCTCTCGCGGCGTACAATGCGGGGCCCAACGCTGTCAGTCGTTATCAGGGCATTCCGCCCTATCCGGAAACACAGGCTTATGTGCGGCGCGTGCTGCACCTGTTGGCGGAGCGTAAAAATGACTGAGCCTTTTGTTTTCGCCATAATGCAGCTGGATGCCCTGGCTTGTACAGCGTCTGAGCGCCGGGGCCCGGCCACGCAAGAAGATGATTTCGCGGCCGTGCTGGACCGCATAAGCGCAGGCGGGCAGCAGGCCTGTCCGCTACTTCTCGTCAATCCGCTCGCCTTTGCGTTTCCGCTTGCTGACCTCACAGCGGCAGCTCGCTGTGTTCCGCCCCGCGCGCCGCAAAAAGAGGTGGCATCCAGCGGGCGCCTCGCGGCGGGCCCTGTGGCGGCTATCTTAGGCACGGCCTCGGCAGTGCCCGCCAGCAGCCCAGCCGCTGTGCTTTCATACGAGCAGCGGGAAGAGGGGACTGACGCTGTTTATGCCCTGCATTCTGGCCCCTTAGCGCACAAAGAAGCTGGCTATCCCGGGGCGCTTTTTTCTCTTCCCACGCGTCCTTCCTTATCCGGATCCGCCTTTCCAGCCAGCGTGTCCGTTCCGCCTCTTTTCTTGTCGCCAGCGACGCGTCTTTCCAGCTCAACAGGCGTTGGGCCCGAAAGCCAGGCCGGGAGCATCACTGCGAGGCCCGCAGTCTTGCCTGCACCAACCGTTGTGGCGCCCTGCGAAGGGGAGGCGCCGGCTTCTTTCCCCGCGACGATACGGCCTTTTGGGCCTGCGCTGGCACCACTCCTTCGGGCCGCAGGGCTGCGGGGGGCGCCATCTCTAATAGGGGCCGACTTGCGCCTGGGAGAGGCAAACAGCCCCTGCGGACTGACATTGGCTCAGGCGGCGCCGGCCTTCTTTGTTTCCCGAGCAGCTATTCAACGAGAATTATATTATTCAGGGGCAGAGGCGGCGGAGAATCTCCAGCTCGCCCCTGCTTCACCGCCCTGGCCATTTTTGTCGGCTTCCAGGAATCAAAATAACGGCCTGGCAGCGGCAGCAATGGGATCGGCGGCACCAAGAGCTTTCTTCCCTGTCAGTTATTCAGATGGGCTTATTCTTCCGCCGGGGCCGCTGGCCAAAGAAAATCTTGGGGCAGAAACGCCGCTGCCCGCCGATCTGGCGCCACAGGAGGGGCAGGCCAACACCCTTATCACCCCCTATGCAAACAAACTGCTTGCCCGCGCAACTTCAGGCCCCATGGCTCCTGGCGATGCTTCCTGTCTGGAAAATGCCGGAATTACGGAACAGGCCACAGACAAAAAAAATAGCCATACGCCTCTTCCTGGGCTGAAGGGGACGATCCCGCGCTCTACCCCAGAGGCGGGCGCGCCCGGGCTTACGGCGCGGGGCGACGCCGCACCCCTGCAGAAATCGGCCTTTTCGCCCTTCTTCTCACAGCCTGACGCCACCATTGAAGCCACCGCCAGCATGGCAGAGCCACAGCCGTCTTTGGCGCTGGCAACATCTGCCTCTGAGCGTATGGCAGTGGCGCAGAAACAGCTGTCCCGACAAATAACAGAGGCGAGGCAGGAAACGCCATTCTTCTCTGGGGCGTCTGAACCGGCGCACAAAGAAAATGTTCTCCTCTTACGCGCCTCGCGGCCATTATGGGCGAAACCAGAAGAAAAGCGCACGCCGCGCCCCCTTATGGCGGCCGAGCGGAGCGAAAAAGCCTTGCGTCCGCTTCGCCTGGATCCGTTTGCCGGCGCTCAAGCAAATGCTTTTGACGGCGAAAGTGTCCCGGCAGATGTTTTGCAGCACATGCAACCGGCGATTAAGGAGCAGGCGTCGGTCTTATTAGCCCGGCCCGGCCATCCTGATACGGCGCCCACGCCCCCTGCGCGCTTGAAACTGGAGGTGGCAACTGGGGAGCTGGGCAAAACCTGGCTGGAAGTGCGTCAGGAGGGCCCGGCTATTCATGCCCTGGCCGTAGCGGAAAATCCGCAAACAGCCCAGCTGGTGCAGCATACGGAAGAGCGCATTCGGGCTGCGTTAGGGGAACTGGGATTGCAGCTGCAGGGCTTCAGCGTCAGCACGGAAAGCGGCCAGCAGCAGCCGTCGCCTTTTGCGTCTTCGCCTCCTGGGCAGCAAACGCACTTGCTTTCTTTTCCAGTCAATGAAGAGGCCATGTCAGAGGACGAACGCCCGGGCGACGCAGCCGGCTGGCTGGGCTGGCGCAGGATTGGCCACACTGTGGATTATTACGCCTGATTTTTGTTCAGGAGGCCAAGATGCATATTCGAGCGGTCGACAGCAC
Organism: uncultured Armatimonadia bacterium; assembly: GCA_964622325.1. Taxonomy (GTDB): domain Bacteria; phylum Armatimonadota; class Zipacnadia; order Zipacnadales; family UBA11051; genus JAJFUB01. Next base: position 180 of record CAZUOJ010000113.1, on the reverse strand, counting down.
AGGAGCCAGGGAAATCGCGAAATCGCCAGAGCTATTTGGGCCGGATGAATTTTTGCGGTTGTTGCTGGCCGAACTCAAAATGCAGGATCCGCTCAATCCCTTTAATCCTCAGGAGATGGTGGCGCAGCTTTCCACTATGCAGATGGTGGCGGAAAATCGTCTGGCGCGCCAGCAACAACG
>CAZUOJ010000112.1:0-11436 GCA_964622325.1 uncultured Armatimonadia bacterium | reverse complement strand
CTGTTATAGCCAACGCTTCTCCCAGATATTTCCCTTGCCCGCCGCAGCCAATAAGCCCAAAACGAAGCTTTTGCATCGTTCAATTTCTCCTTCTATGTGTATGTGTTAGTTTGATTTTTCAATCCATTCCTGGCCTTTGTTTGTGACAAAATTGCCTGAATGAAGAGAGCAGCGCCGACGCGTTCAAGCTCAATTATTTAAGACATCGCATGCATTATGGCCACAAGCTCCTGCAGCCATACATTGTATTCCGCTGCATGATCAATGTATATGAGCAGTTCATCGGGCTCTGTCTCGCCGCGCCAGCCGCCTTCAGGATATTGTGTGGCGACAAGAAAATCCGCAAAAGCCAGGGCGCCCTCCCGAGCCCTCTCATCGCCTGTATTCAGATAATGAATGGCAGCCGCCAAACACGCTTTGCCAGAGCCGACATTTGTGAAGCGATCCTCGGCGAATGTGAGATAGAGCGCAAAATATTTTTCCGCATATTCCAGCCAGCGAGCCTCGCCTGTCGCCTGATACAGACGGCCCAGCAATAGCCACGGCAAGCTGGCTTCCCAATAGGGCTGATTTGTCTGCCCGCAATCTATATATTGGGCTTCGGGATCCCTTTCTGACGTCACAAGCTCCCCCTCGTATGTCATTTGGAAATAAAAGCGGCTCGGATCAGGCTGCTGCTCTATGAGCGCAATGCAGCATTCGCCTACGCGTTGAGCTAATTCCAGATCGCCCATATACAGCGCCGAAACGCCTGTCCAGGCTGTGGCCAGCGAGCGCAGATATTTGTCGCCTTTAAAATGAGGAAAGCCGCCGCAAGGGGCTGCGCAGGATTGCAAAAAGCGCCAGAGCGGATACGACACATCAAAACGGCCCAGCCGATGCACGCCTTGAAATAGCCAGGATTGTTTATATACATCTCCTCGATAATTTTTCAGGCCATCAGTAGGCGTGAGCGTGTGGGCGCGAATCCAATTAATCAGTCGGTGTGCTTCCGCCACATGGCCGGCAATTGCCCAGGAATAGGGCTGTTTGTGATAGGCGTCGCGGATATTTTCATCCCAGATGAAAGAGCCGTCAGGCTGTTGATAGCGCAATTGAAATGCGACGGCTTTCAGCCCTGTTTGTTGATAGCGTCTCAGGCGTTCCTCCATTTTGCTCAGCCTTTCTTTATGTGTTATTTTTGTTTAAACGAAAAGTTGGAGCAGCCTAGAGGGATAAATTGAGGCTATGGCAAAATATAAATTGCGTTTAGCCTTTTTGAAGTATGTATCTGCATCAAAAGCCATGTTTTCGTTTGTTTTTTCCCTCTGCTGTTCTGCTGATCCATCAATCATAAATTCGTTTTTCTCGCCATTCGCGCCATGTATTTTCATACCAAGAATTGTCTTCAGGCAGGGGACGCACGGGCGTCGCCCACGCTTCAAATTCTCCAGGGGCCGTCATCCGCACTTCAATAATCTCCTCCCGCATCTGCAAATTCTCGGGCCGATGAGGCAGGCGAGCCCCGAGAGGCGTTTCTACAATCAGGCTGCCAGCGCGATCCAGCACAATGTAGCTGCCCCGGCTTCCTCCGCCCCGCGCGAGCAAAAAATCCAGCGCCGTCAGGAACGCAATGTGTGTGAGGCATAGATGATGATTTTGTATGGCTTCAGGAAGCTGCCCGGGCCCTGCAATTTTCATTCCTCTTTTAATTCGTTTCCATAGATTTTTCGCATCGGAAAGCGCTTCCCGAACACGTTCCGGCGAACGAATAAAAGCGGCATCCTCTGTCATCCGGCGCTGAATTTCCTGTCGCACATCCCGAGCGCGCATTGCGCGTGCGGGAGCTTTCAGATACATTTGTAGCTGCTGTATTTCGGAAGCAATTTGTTCCTGCGTAGCCGCAAGGAGCTCAGAAAATTCCGGCAGCTCTGGCTGGCGGGCGGCGATGTATTGGGCAGCGCGCCAGCCGCCCACTTGTCCCGCATTCAGAGCGCTGCCGCCCGGCCGAATCCCATGCGTGCCCGCCACTTCGCCGATAGCAAAAAGATGAGGCACTGTCGTCTGCCACCAGATATTTACAGTTAGTCCCCCGTTGCAATGTTGCGCACAGACAGCAACTTCTAACGGCTCACGCAAATCCACGCCATGCTCGCGATAAATTTCAATGGCGAGGGGATTCATATGGGCAAGGCGTTCATAAGGCGTTTGTTGTCTGGCCCCAGAACGCTCCAGATACACGCGGGCTTCCGCAGGCAGCTTATCCAAGGCGAAGCGGCCAGGCAAAGGATTGTGCATAAAATCCATATACACACGCCGGCCTAATTCGCGCTGCTCATAGACAGCCAGATCCACAAGGGACGAGCCGTAATTTTGCAGCCGAGCCGCATGAAAAGGCCATTGATAGCCTTTGAGGAAAATGGCGCCCGCCATTTGTTCGGGCGAGATAAAATAATCGCGCAGAAAATCGTAACGCTTCCCTGCCTCATCTTCGCTGAAATAGCTGGGCACGACTTGTTGATATGTGCCCGAGAGATTCCAGCGGAAGCCCAGGGAGGCGAGGCCGAATTGCGATTCTGTGAGATTATTGGCTTGAGCGCCGATCTCCAGCGCCAGCCCATGATTGCCGATTTGGCCGCGGGGATATACGGACAGCTCATACATCTCTCCGGGCCCCCCTGTGGCTAAAATCACATTGTCGGCAAAGAAAATAGTGAGGCCCATTTCTGGCGCCTGCAGACGCTGCAAGTTGAGCGCGATAGCCCCGACGACGCGCTGTGTTTCGGCAAGAGGAAGGCCCGCTATTTTTTTCCGGCGGCTCTTTAGGACAGGCATTGTCAGCAGGCGAATGACTTCGTAGCCATCGAAGAATTGTGCGCCCAATTGCCGCAGTCGGGCCAGGGAGCATTGCACCATCTGCATAGATGTTTTAGGCCCCGCTGAGGTGGCGCGCTGACGCGGATCATGATCTGTCTTGTAGCCCACATAAGCGCCGTAGCGATTGCAGGGGAATTCCACGCCATTGCGGACAAGATGAAAAAATTCTGGCAGGGAGCCGAGCGCTTCCACATAAGCGATGTCGCCATGGCACATCCCGCCTTGAAAAAGCGCCCGCGCAAAATCCATGGGACTGTCCGGCACATCGCCAAATACGCCCATCTTGTAATATGTTTGCTTGTCGGAGCCCGAATTATTAGATGTTCCCGCGCCTAAACAATCAGTCACAATCGCATATTCCTGGCCCAGCTCATGCAGATGTTCCGCACAATTTAAGCCTGCAGCCCCTGAGCCAATGATGATATTCGGAATGATATACACAGGAATATTCGACAAGCCAGCAATATCTAATCGTTCACAGCGCATTGTTGTGGCCTCATGCTTTTGCAAATTTCTTCTTCAAATACGGCTCAGCCAAGCACGCTCTGGCCTCGCACGCCCTAACGGACGCTCGTGGAAATAGGCTATTTTTTCCCCGGGAGTGAAACGCAAATCCCTTTACATTTTAAGATTAGCACTTTGAGAAAGCTTTCCTTCCCTAGGCCAGGACATTATTGGGCCAAGGGGCGAAAAAGAACAGTCAAAACAAGGAGAAGCGGGGCCGCAAAAGGAAGTAAAGACAACTAGGAGGCAGGGAATAATGGGCGCGAAACGAAACAAGTGGCTCTGGATTTTGGGGAGCATGTTTATTTTATGCAGCGGGAGGGAGGCTATGAGCGCTGTCATTTGGGGCCCCAGTTGGACGCTCGTTAATCCCCAGGCGCCCTGGCGTGCTCGCGATTCTCAGGGCGAATTTGTCTTTGACAATCATTTATGGCTCTTAGGCGGCTGGTTCGCCGCCCAGGAGCCGAATCCGCGGGATGTCTGGAAATCCCCGGATGGCCAGCAATGGATCTGTGTCACGCCAGAAGCCCCCTGGGAATACAGTGATTTATCTGTGGCGCTGGTGTATAGAGGCAAAATGTGGATGATGGGCGGGCGAAAGCTGCCAGGAAAAGAGAATAGCAATGAAGTATGGTCCTCGCCTGACGGGGCGCATTGGATCTTAGAGACAAAGCATGCTGGCTGGTGCCCGCGCGTGGGCGCCTGCTTTGCTGTATTTAAAGAGCGAATGTGGGTCTTCGGCGGCACAGAGGATTTTTATGTTAATACAGAGGAGACGAATAAAAATGATGTCTGGTCTTCCACGGACGGGCGCGAATGGAGATTAGAAACGCCCGCTGCGGCCTGGCCCAAACGCACAAATGCCCAAGCCGTAGTCTTTAATGATAAGCTGTGGCTGATGGGCGGGGGGAGCTGGGAGCCAGAAACAATTCTATACAATGATGTATGGTGCTCGGAAGACGGCGTCAATTGGACATGCATCACGCCCGCCGCCCCCTGGGAGCCGCGTCAATGGTTCTCCCTTATAGTCTATCGCGGCTGTATGTGGATTTTAGGCGGCTGGTCGCGCGCCCATGGCAATTTTGGCGATGTTTGGTTCAGCCGCGATGGCAAAAATTGGACGGAAATGCGCTCTGAAGTTATCTGGAAGCCCCGTCATGAACATTCAGCCGTCGTGTTTCAAGACAAAATCTGGCTCTATGGCGGCTATGCAGATGTGCTGACTAGCGAAGTCTGGACTTTACAATTGCCCGAAAATTGGACAGGAGCAGAATAGCTCAAATAGATGTTCCGATTGTATTTTTATGGATCTTATTTTTTATGGATTTTAATATGGCTCTTAAATTGTGCGAGGAGTTGTTCAAAAGCCCTAAATTAGCCTTTTTCAAGAGGAAGAGAGCTTTCGGGGGCTGAAAAGCATTCTACAAAGCCCCAAGAGGATAAATATGCCTGAACAGCATCAAGCATTAAAAAGGATTTTTGATTGCGTCAGGGAAATGTAGGCACAGTTTTGCCTTGGCCTATATGTCATTAATTATCTTTGGAGGTTCAAAATGGGGAATCTTGGCTATGATGACACTCCTTTTTTGCCAGGAGGCAAATGGCGCGTCCATGACGGGACACGGCCTCAGCCGCCCATCGTCACGCCAGGGGCAAAGTGCGGCGATCCGCCTTCGGATGCTATTGTCTTATTTGATGGCACTAGCCTGGAGGGCTGGATCCAGAAGAATACAGGCGGCCCCTGTCAATGGAAGCTGGAAAACGGCTATATGGAAGTTGTGCCCGGGACAGGCAACATCCAAAGCAAAGCCCGCTTCGGCAGCTGCCAGCTGCATATTGAATTCGCCACGCCCACAGAAATAAAGGGCGAGGGCCAGGGACGCGGCAATAGCGGCGTGTTTTTGATGGGCCTGTATGAGATTCAAGTGCTGGATAATTACAATAATCCGACATATCCTGATGGCACAGTCGGAGCGATTTACGGGCAATTTCCGCCTCTTGTTAACGCCATTCGGCCGCCCGGAGAATGGAATGCGTATGATGTTGTGTGGGAAGCGCCGGAATTTAATGGGCCCCAGCTTGTCAAGCCGGCTTATATCACCGTGTTTTTAAATGGCATTGTCATCCATCATCATACGCGCCTGTGGGGCGTCACATCGCATCGCGTGCTGACCACATATACGCCGCATGAGCCGGAATTGCCCCTGGAATTGCAGGATCACGGCGATCTGGTGCGCTTTCGCAATATCTGGTATCGGCCGCTGCGGGGCTACGACGAAGGCTAAAACAGGCTTCTGTATCGCCGCGCCCGAAACAGCCACGATTGCTGACAGCCCCCCAAAGCCAATGACATTGCTTCAAAACAGAACACATAAAAGATATGGGGGAGCGGGCCGCAAAAATGCTCCCCCATTTATGCCCAGCCCCAAAACATCAACTAATAAATTGCCCCATATATTGTGAGGAAGAAACAGGGAGGAATATATGGCGGAACGCCTTGTGTACATCAATGGCGAATATTATCCGGAGCAGGAAGCCAAAATCTCTGTCTTTGATTCAGCCGTCATGCTGGGAGATTGCGTTACAGAATCCACACGCACATTTGCCCAAAAGCCTTTTAAGCTGCGTGAACATATCCAGCGGCTTTTCAAATCCTTGAAAATATGTCGCTTTGATTGCGGGATGTCGCCTTCAGAATTAGAGGCTGTGACTATAGAAGTGATGGAGCGGAATTTGCCCGCTTATGGGCCTGAGGAAGATATGTGGATTGTGCATAACATCTCCAGAGGCGTGTATATGCCAGTGGGCGATCCCTCTGTGCCGCGCCCGCCTACAATCATAATCCACACAGCGCCGATGGATTTGCGCTATTGGGCGCCTTTTTACATCCACGGCTGCCATGCCGTCACGCCGCCCAGCCGCGCTATGCCCGCCATCGCTTTGGATCCGAAAATCAAAAATCGCAGCCGTCTGGCTTATACGCTGGCGGAGCTGGAATGCAAGCTTGTCGATCCCATGGCCCAGGGGATTTTGCTGGACATCAATGGCTATATTGCCGAAAACAAAGGGGGAAATTTCTTCATTGTTTCCGAAGGCGTGTTAAAGACGCCACGGACCTTGCAAGTGCTCGCGGGCATCACACGCCAAACAACATTAGAAATTGCGCAGCGGTTGGGCATTCCCACACAAGAGACGGATTTGCAGCCCTATGATGTCTATACAGCGGATGAAGCATTCTTTACGAGCACGCCCTATTGCCTTATGCCCGCCACAAAATTCAACGGCCTGCCTATTGGCGATGGGCGTGTCGGGCCTGTCACGAGACGTCTGCTACAGGGCTGGGCGGAACTGACAGGCGTAGATGTCGTGCAGCAGGCTTTAAGCCAGCTATCGGAAGAAGAACGACAAGCCCTGTTGGCCAAGCAATAAAAATATTATGACGCCAAGGAGGGGAGCAGATGATACGTTCCATGATGTTTGTCAGCTCAATTTTGCTTTGGGCGGGAATGTTGGGCCAGATGGTGTGGGCGCAGCCCGGGCGCCTGCCCGCCACGAAGAAGCTTATTGAATACGGCTGGGATGTGCCGACGCCAGCTTATGTGAAAGATCATATTCAGGAAATGGAGAAACGGCCGTTTGATGGCGTGATTATGCGGCTGGCGGGCAGGGGCCGCGGCAATATCTTTATGGGCGGCCGCTGGGATCCTAAAGATTTTGAGCGCGATCGAGAAGCTCTGGCAGCGATTAAATGGGACAAATTCAAGCATAATTTTCTCATGATGTATGCCGCGAGCGAACAGGATTGGTTCAGCGACGAAGATTGGGCTAATGTGCTGCATAATGTCCGCATTATGGCGGAATGCGCCCGCGCCGGCGGCTGCCATCTGGCTTTTGACGCGGAGCCCTATGGGAAAAATCCCTGGGCCTACGCCGAGCAGAAGCACGCCAAAGAAAAAAGCTACGCCGAATATGCCGCCAAAGCCCGCCAGCGGGGCCGTCAATTCATTGAAACAATCCAGAGCATATTGCCCGACAGCGTGCTGCTGACGCTGTTCACATTCAGTATCTTTCCGGGCCAAATGGAGCAGGATCCGGCCAAGCGCGAAGAGTCGCTCAAGCGGCACGAATATGGGCTGTATTTGCCTTTTTTGCATGGGATGCTGGAGGGCTTGGGCCCGCGGATGACAATCACAGACGGCAATGAGCCGGCGTATTATTATGACAGCTCCGAAAAATATTTTTCCGCGTATCATATGATGCGCCAGAGGGCATTAAATCTAGTGCCCCCCGAGCTTGTGCCCAAATTCCAGACAAATACGCAAGCATCGCAAGCATTATATGTGGATTATGTTTTCGCGAAAGTTCCCTGGCCCAATATTCCCGCCCGCTTTATGACGCCCGAGGAACAGGCTAAATGGTTTGAGCACAATGTGTATTGGGCGCTGCGCACCACAGATGAATTTGTGTGGCTATACAGCGAAAAGATGAATTGGTGGACGAACACAGATTTGCCGCCCGGACTGGAACAAGCTGTCATCAATGCGCGAGAGGCGATTGCGAAAAATCGCGGGCTGGGCTTTGACATACGCGAACTGATGAAAAATGTGCAGGCGCGCCGAGAAGCAGAAATTGCGCAAAAAATAGTACGACGCACGAAAGAGATCTCCGTCTTGCGCGATGTGCCGGCGCCCAGAATTGATGGCGAATTGGAGGATCCCGCCTGGCAGCAAGCGGCTGTGCTGGAGCCTTTTATCGGCTATTTTGGCACAAAGCCAGAAGATATCAAAGCGCCCACAGAAGCCCGCGTTACATACGACGCCACAGCGTTATATATTGCCGTACGTGCCCATGAGCCGCAAATAAAACAAATGGAAATTGTGGGTGCGCAACGGGATGATGCTATCTGGATGGGCGACAGTATTGATATTTTCATTTCGGCTGCGGAGTCCGGCAGCCCCTATTATCATTTCATCCTCAATCCACATAATGTGCAATGGGATGCCTATTATTCGACAGAAAATGATATGAGCTACAATCCGCAATGGCAAAGCGCCACAAAAATTACAGAACAGGAATGGCGAGCCGAAATCGCCATTCCCTGGCAGGAGCTCAAAATCACGCCCACAAGCGGCCTGCAGCTGCGCGCCAACATCGCCCGCCAGCGCCGGCCCGGAAACGAACAAACATCGTGGAGCCAATACATTAGCGGCTTTCTGGAAAGCAATAATTTCGGGACATGGATTTTGCGCTGAGCCATCCCGGGCAAATCGACAACAATAGAAAATTATAACGGGGCCCCCCATATAGATATTGAGCCATATATATTAAAAATCGAAGCCTGCAGCCATAATTGTCTGCACTGAAAATGAGTGCTGCGCCCGAAAAGTTTTAAGGCGGCCAGGACAACGCTTAGGCCTGAGCGAGCTATACGAAGGAGCGGAGCCATGCCTGTCTTATCGGATGCTCAGATTGAGCAAATCAATGCCACGAGCTTTCGCCTCCTCGAAGAAATAGGGCTGAGGCTGCCAGATGAGCAGATTCAGGCTTTATTACGCCGGCATGGCGCCCAGGAAGGGCGAGAAGCCGATATGCTGCGCCTGCCCCAACAGCTTGTTAAAGAGGCTTTGGCGCAAGCGCCTAAAGTCGTGCGTCTGGCTGCAATGGATGGCTCCTATGTGGAATTGACAGCACATGGGCCCAGCGTATTTTGGACTGTCAACGCGCTCTATATCGTGGAAGGGCCATCAGCGCGTCCGATTGATGAAGCGGCTTTCATTAATATGTGTCGTGTGGCGCAAGCCTGCGTCAATGTGCAGGCGACTGTCGCCCCTTCCATTCACGATTATCCGCCTCATTATCGTGATTTTGTGGGCTTGCGGCTGTTGGCGGAATATACAAATCGGCATCTGCGCCCCTGTATCTATACGCCAGATGGCACAATAGCAATGCGGGAGATGGGGGAGGCTTTAGCGGGCGGGCAGACATTGCGGGAACGGCCTGTATATAGTTTAGGCTTCACATCCGTCAGCCCGCTTTCCTGGTCGCCGACGGCGCTGGAAGTTTTTCGCAAAAGCTCCGGAGCGGGCGTGCCGATCATGATTAATGCCGAGCCAATTTGCGGCGCCACAGGCCCTGTGACGCTCGCCGGAGCGCTGGCGCTGGCGAATGCTGAGGCATTGGGAGGCTTGACAATTGTGCAATTGCTGGAGCCGGGGCGCCCCTGTGTCTTTAATGTGGGCTTCAGCCATATGCTGGATATGCGGACGGCCGTCACGCGTTCCGGCAGTCCCGAATGTGCGTTAATGCAGGCGGCTGGAGCCGAAATCGCCCGCAGCCATCAATTGCCCTCCGCGTCCTGGGCGAGCACAGAAAGCATGTGTGAAGACGGCCAGGCGGCTTATGAAAAAGCTATAATGGGGCTGATGCATGCGCTTTCCTATGTCAATATTATCTGGGGGATTGGCCAGCTTGAATCCCAGCGCGCCCTGTCGCTTGCCCAAATGCTCATTGATGATGAGATTGTGTCAGTGATCAAACGCATCCAGCGCGGCATAAAGATTAACGAAGAAACATTAGCTTATGATGTCATTGCAGAATTAGGCTGTCAGGCTGAATATCTCGGCCATCCACACACATTGAAGCATTTTCGGACGGAGGCTTTTTATCCAACATTGGCCTGGACAAATCGTCGAGAGCCCTGGGAGCAGGCAGGGGCCAAGACGATTGCCGAACGCGCTCAGGAGCGTGTGGCGGAAATTTTGCAGGGCGAGGCCCCTGTTTATCTCCCCGATGATACGCGCCAGGAGCTCCATAAGATACAAACAAAATGGATGAAGCGGCTGGAGCGCTAAGCGAGGCTTGCCTCTTATGCGACTCTACATCATTTTCTTTACGGCGAACGCTTTTACGGCATATAGCCTCTAATTCCAAAAATAATAAAAAAGAAAGCAGAAAAAGATTTAGGAATTTGGAGGTCGTTGTTAAGCCTCTTGGCAGGCCAGCACTTCTAAAAGCAAATCCAAATGATCCGTCATTATATAATCCACGCCAGCGGAGATAAGCTTGCGCATGAGGGCTGGATCCTCTGTTCCGAAAAAATTTACGAGCACATTATGTTGATGCAGTTTGGCGACAACATCAGGCAGACAATCCGCCCAGCCCACGATTTGAATGAATTCCGCGCCGGAGGCGATCACAATATCCGGATAGTCGCTGTCAGGGCCGCGTTGCCCGTCTAAGTTTGCCCAGCGAATTTGCGGCTCAATCTGCCGGGCGATTTTTATATGCGCATTTCCACAGGCCAAAATACATTGCTCTGTTTTGCCCGCGGCGCGGATTTCCTCCACAACTAGGGGGACTGATGACGGCTCCAAATACAGCTGGACATTTAAAAGAGGCCCTGGCGGAATAAGCTGCAAAACTTCAGCTAATGTCGGAACACGTGTGCCGGCGTATTGCGGGCCCTTCCAGCTGCCGGCATCCAGCCTTTTAATCTCCGTCAGCGTTAAATCCGTTGTTTTGCCTTGGCCATTAGTAGTGCGATTGACAGTCTCATCATGCATCACAATGAGCTGTTTATCTTTTGTGATGCGTACATCAAATTCAATCTGAGAGGCGCCTTTTTCGACGGCGAGGGCAAAAGCAGGCAATGTATTTTCAGGAGCCCAATAACAATCTCCTCGATGGGCGCAGGCTTTTGTCCGATGAGGCATGATGGCCCTCTGAAAAGATTTTATGCTTATCGATTAGGAACAATTTTTATTTCTTATCAAGATTTATGCTTAAAGGCAAAAATTCCTGCCGCGTGAACATTTAATTATCTTTGCAGAGAATGTAAGAAGGCTTTAGGAGTCACAAATAAATACATACGGATAGAGACTCTCCTAGTCAAAATAGAAAAAGGCCTCGTATATTTACGCGGCCTCAAAAATAGTTACGCCTCCCCAGAGGGGAGGCGTGTCAAAAACAAGCTCAGGGGCTTTCCTAGCTGGCTGCACATTTGCCTTTACATTCCGTAGTTGCGCTCTCGCAAGCGGATTCAGATTTGCTTGCGCTTTCAAAATCTTTGGCGCTGGA